>PMIP01000047.1 GCA_003158295.1 Chloroflexota bacterium
AGTGATCCGGGTTCGATCATCTGGAATCTTAAGGTGCGCTTGGTACCTACCGTGCCAATCGCGAGCAATAGTGTCATGAAGGCGGGATGCGTCTGCAGACTGCCGGGTGTAAGTCATTTCCACGGCGACCACCGAGCCGTCCGCACCAGCGACCACTAGGTCCGGATTGCCAAGGGTTGGATGCAGCCCGCATGTACGAAGAGTTGCCGCCAAGTACAACTCGGTCAACGCGGACCAATAGTCGGCCTCGTCGCTGCCCACCAATCGTCGAATTCGTGACCTGACGTCTCCTGCCGCGACTACGAGGGCTTCTTCAAGGGCGTCGAAGAATGCAATCGCGTCAATGTGATCAGCGGAGGCAGTCAACCAGGCGCGCAGCGGATGAGGCTGGGACCCTGTTGCAGACCTGTTCTTCCACCTTGCACGACGAACCACACGTGCTATCTGCGGACGGCCGTCAACCCAACTGGGCGGACCCTCATCCAGATCCTTGTCCATGTTCACGAATCAGGGCTCGTTTGGATGGTCATGACCGAAAGACCGCTTCGGCGTGCCAGCTGAGCATCTCGCGCGAAGGCTGATCGAACGCGGCTTGCGGCAACCTGATGTGGAAGCCGTCCAGTTCGTAGTACTCCCGCCCGTTCTCGAATTCCTCGTGAATTCGCCGACTGACGCGAACTCGCAGGTCGTCGGGCGTGACCGTCAGGTAGCCGAGATCGAAGAGAGTGTGCAGGTCTGATCGGAGTAGGAGCCCATTCGAGATCTCGTGGCGGCCGACAAGGTTGTACGGCTTGATGTGCGCGGCCTCTAGCACCGGCAGCGTCCGCTCCCCCGTCACGACGCATCGGCGGTCGTAAGCATCCGTGACCATTACCCGGAACGCACCCTGGCCAAGCCGGGGGCGAACGAGAAATGGGCTGCCGTACGGGGCCGTCGGGCCGTCACCGGTCGCACGAGCGAGATGCGCGATCGGCTGAGCAGGCCGGACAATCGCCAGAGCATCCAGAACCCGCCGCCAGAGGCGCTGGCCCTCTCCCATCTCAGTGTCATATGTCTTGCCGCGGGTGAGATTCGAGGACCAATCGGCGGGCGGCTCGATCCACATCTCCTTCGGCAGGAAGAACGGCTCGACAAGGATCGACGCTCCGATCTGAGTGCTCAGAGGATCAACGGGCCTCTCGCTATGGCGGCGAACGAGTCGAAGGAATTCGTCGTAGGTGGCCGCGCCGTTGGACTTACCGAAAGCGTCCCACGCGAGCTGTGGTGTCAAGTTGGAGTAGTGCGCGAAGCGTGCGCCGCCGACGATGACACCTCCGCTGCGGACGTGAAGCTTGAATAGCCACGGCGCGCCTTCGGGCAGCGTGATCGGGCGAACATTGTTGGGCTGCCAGAAGTTCACCTCGTCGATAGGCGCGACCGAGGTGAGGTAGCTAACCCAGGATGAGTCTGTGTTTGCGACCCAGTACCGCACGAGTTGAGTCTACGAGCGCAAGGGGCTTGCGGAATGCCACGGATGCATGCCCTGCGCAACGCCGGCCACGGAGCGATGAGTCGTCGGCCGGGATCGTCAAGATATGGGAACGGCACGCACCGCATCGGAGACGAGGATGGGCAAGCTGGTCTACTTGATGAACGTCTCGCTCGACGGCTACGTCGAGACTCCCGACCACTCCCTCGACTGGACGATCGTCGACGAAGAGATCCACCGCTGGTTCAACGATCGCTCCCGCGAGACCGATGCGTTCCTTTACGGGCGGCGACTGTATGAGGTCATGAACGCCTACTGGCCGACCGCGGAGTCCGACCCGTCCGCGCCCGACTACATAATCGACTTCGCCCGGGTCTGGAACGCGACGCCGAAGATCGTCTTCTCGACAAGCCTCGCCCGTGTCGATGGGAACAGCCGGCTCGTGAGCGGCGATGTAGGCGACGTGCTGGCGCGGCTGCGGGCCGAATTCCCCGGCGAGTTGAGCGTCGGCGGGCCGACACTGGCCGCCCAGTTCATCCGGCGCGGCCTGGTCGACGAATACCGCGTCGTCGTCCACCCGGTCATCCTCGGGGCAGGCCTTCCGTTCTTCCCCGGGCTTCAGACACCGATTGGCCTGCGGCTCACCGAGACGCGGCAGTTCGCGTCGGGCGCCATGTATCTGGGCTACGTGCGGGCGTAGCTTCGACGCCGGCGCGCCGGCGTCGACGTCTCGCCGTTCGTCGGCCGGATGGCTCCCGATGGACGGGTGGTCCCCCTCCGAGGCCGGCGCGTATACAGATTGAGGGAGGACGCGAATGAGGGAGGGACGGACATGAGCGAGAGGCCGCGGAGGTTACGCGTCCTGGCGACCGTGGGCTTGGTTGGCGCGGCCGTCGTGGTCGCGGCCGGACTATCGGCATGCTCGAGCCCGTCGACACGAAACGGCGACCCCGTGAAGGTTCAGCAGCTGGCCCAGGCCGATCTGGCCAGATGGGACCAGGCGGTCGCGGCGGCCGGGGGCGATTCAGCCTTCGTCGCGGTCGGCGAGTCGACGCTCATGGTCGGCGACGACTGGGGGCCAGATCCGGAGGTGGGCGGCAACAACAAGATCGCGTGGATGGCCGGCGACTTCGAAGCGCTGGTCAGCATTCCTTCCGATACGCCGCCGGACGGCCAGGTTCGATGGCAGGACGGGAGCACTCGAACGGTCGGTCTGATTTCGGCCCAGCAGGCTCTCGCGGAGATGAAGGCCGAGGGTTCCGGATCATGCGGGGGATGCGTGCCGCTGAAGGTCACCGGAGCCCAGCTGGCTACCGGCAACTTCCAGACCACCCACGGTGAAGCGGTAGCGCCAGCCTGGGAGTTCACGCTTCAGGGCACGGACGTGAAGATCGCCCATCTCGCCGTGGCGCACCCGCTCATGGTCGTACCGCCGACCTTCGACCCGAACGGCCCGCCGCCGCAGCAACTCATCTCCATCGAGTCGGCGACGACCACCGCCGGCGGGCTCACACTGACCGTGACCTTCATGGGGCCGCCCAAGGATGCAGGCGGGTCGTGCGGAGCCGACTACTCGGCCCGGGCAGTCGAATCCTCGACGGCGGTGGTCGTGATCGTGACCGAGCATCCGAGCTTCGGCCTGTCCCTCGGGTGTACCGCGGTCGGCGCCTGGCGCACCGCCGATGCGACGCTGTCGGCCCCCCTCGGCAATCGCGCGGTGCTCGAGATCACGCAGGGAATGCCGGTCTCGGTGACGTTGACGCCGTAGTCCCGCCCCGCCGCGGCGGACGTCGGCGAGGTCGGCCTGCGGGCAGATAAGTCCGCGTAGATCGACGCGCTGTAGTCTCGGCCTGGGTTTGACTCGACTGAGGTAGCGGACTAATGTGGACTAACCATCATTGGAGACCGCCGTCCATGGCCGAGCCCATCAACATCCATCAGGCGAAGACGCACTTCTCGCGGCTGGTCGAGCGCGTGGAAGCCGGCGAGGAGATAGTAATCGCGCGAGACGGCCATCCGGTGGCTCGGCTGGTCCCTCTGCGCCCCCGCAAGCAATCGCGTGAGCCGGGGATCTGGCGCGGGCTGGTCAGGCTGGCGCCCGACTTCGACGAGCCGGACGAAGCGCTGCTGGACTCGTTCGAACAATGAGACTCCTGCTGGACGCTCACGCGCTTCTGTGGTGGCTGGCGGACGATCCTTCACTGGATGGTGCCGCCCGGGAGGCCATCGCGGACCCCGCGAACGAGGTGATCGTCAGCGCCGCGACGGTCTGGGAGATCACCATCAAGAGGGCTCTGGGCAAGGTCAGCGCGCCCGATGGGCTGGCGGAAGTGGTCGATCGGGCGGGGTTCATCGAGGCACCCATCGCGGCTGTGGATGCCGAGCAGGCGGCGGGGCTCGAGCCGCACCATCGCGATCCGTTCGACCGCATGCTGGTCGCCCAGGCCTCGCGCCTGCGGGCAGTCGTGGTCACGCGAGACGCGATCTTCGCCCGCTACGGCATCGAGACCCTGCCCGCCTGAGGCGAAACGAGCCTTGTCGGGACTCGTCCACGCCGAGGGCCGGCTGTCGGCGTGTGCTGTTCGTCGCTCGACTGCCGACCGTCGCCTGAGGTACGGGGGACGGGAATGCCATTTCGGAGTACCGTGAGTATCACCCACCTCGTTATTACGGCTCGACGGTCTGCGTGACCCGAGAGCGAATTACTCGCGCCAGCTTGCGGACCCTCTCGGCCCCGACGCGAAGGGCCAGGGTAAGAGTCCACAGGAGAGCGCGATGCGCAGGTTCGGTAGACGCATTCGGTCGATGGCTCGGCGCCATATGGCGGTGACCATCGGCCTCACGATCGCCACGATAGGGATCGGCGGCGGCTTCTCGCTCGCCGCCCTGAGTGGCGCCTTTGACGCCCCCGCCTCCGCTCCGGTGGCCGGCACCTACACATTCAGCGCGGATTGGACGCTTCTGGACCTCGAGCGTCATATCGACGCGAGCGAGGTCGCGACGATCGCCCTGGTGTCCGGGACGTCGGGCGTCCCGGTAAGCGGCGGCGGCACGGCGTCGAGTGCGGCGACCGACGTGCTTGCTGCCCGAACGACGAGCGGTCAATGGGTCCGCGTGACCCTGGCCGTCTCTCCTGCCGACGCGCTCATTGCGCTGCGCAGCCTGGGCTTCGGGCGGCTCATTGCCACGGACTCCGTGGCCCAGTTGCCCCCGACCAACGGCGTGGCCGGGTCCGGCTCTCAATCCTCCGATCCCCTGGGCAGCGTCTTGCAGCTCGCCATGCTCGGCGTCGTGCTCGTGGTTGTGGTGGTCCTGTTCCGCAGGAGTGGCATGGGCGCCGGCACTGGATCGGGCAAGTACGAGGTCATCCTTCCATCCGACCCCCATGGCCTGGACGGCGACACCGGTTCGNNGCCGGCTGCGATGAAGCCAAGCTCGAGCTGACCGAGGTGGTCGATTTCTTGAAGTTCCCGGACCGCTTCCGCGCCCTGGGGGCCAGCATGCCGCGCGGCTTGCTCCTTTTCGGACCTCCCGGGACCGGCAAGACGATGCTTGCCCGAGCGACCGCAACCGAGGCCGGGGTCCCCTTTGTGTCGATGTCCGGCTCGGGCTTCGTCGAGATGTACGTCGGCGTCGGTGCCAAGCGGGTGCGCAACCTCTTCGCCGTCGCCCGCAAGTTCGGCAAGGCCATCATCTTCGTCGACGAGATCGACGCCCTCGCGAAGACCCGAGGCGGCAGCAACCCGAACGACGAGCGCGAACAGGCGCTCAACCAGTTGCTCGCGGAGATGGACGGCTTTTCGTCGTCCGACTCGATCGTCGTGATAGCGGCTACCAACCGTATGGACACTCTCGACCACGCGGTCCTTCGCCCCGGACGGTTCACCCGTAAGGTGAACGTGCCCCTGCCCGACATCGACGGTCGCCGCGCGATCCTGGGCATTCATGCCCTCGGCAAGCCGCTCGACGACGCGGTCGACATGGAAGCGATCGCTCGTCGCACCGCGGGAATGAGCGGTGCCCAGCTCGCCGATCTCCTGAACGAGTCCGCCATCTATGCTGCCCGGCGAACACATGAGACGATCACGCCGGTCGACGTTCATGACGGCTGGCTCAAGTCGATCCTCGGCACGTCTCGCAGGCGCTCCATGGACGAGCGTGAGCGCAGCATCATCGCCGCGCACGAGGCAGGGCACGCCGTCTGCGGGCGGCTCTTCGGAGAGCGCCGGAGGGTCGAGGAGATCAGCCTCTTCGCGCACGGCGACGCTCTGGGGGTCACCGTCTCATCGTCGGAGGACGACAGTCTCCCGTCCGAGTCGGACCTGCGCGCAAGGCTGGTCGCTCTCATGGGCGGTCGTGCGGCCGAAGCCATCCTGTTCGAAGACGTGACCGGCGGAGCCTCCGACGATTTCGAAAGGGCGTCCGACATCGCCACCAGGATGGTCACCCAATGGGGCATGGGCCACGATCCGGACTCCGCGACTCTCGGCGCTTCCGGCCGGGGCACCCTCAGTTTGCGGGTTGTCGGCGAGGACACCTCCCTTTCCGTCGGTCTCCGCGCGGCCGTGGACCGGACGATCAACTCGATTCTCGATCAGGCCTACACGCAGGCCCGAGAGGCTCTCCTGGCCGAGATGAAGCGACTGACACGTGTCGCTGCGTACCTCTACGAGCACGAACGCATCGATGGAGCGCAGTTCGAATCCCTGTTCGACGGCAGCCTCGCGCCTTCGGCCGATGTAGAGATGCAATGGCGTAGTGCCAAGAGCAGGCCGCGGAGCTGGGACGAGATCGACGACTTGATCGCGATCGCCGTCGCCACTGGGGAGCCCTCGACTGTCGCCCGCATCGGCGCGGCGCAGCCGAGCCGCCCGAAGATCGGCCGCCGGCGCACTCATTCGCGTTTCACGTTGTCCGCCGCGCGCGTGCTGCTGGTGAATTGGTGGCAGCGCGGCTCGCGGGGCGTTGACCGTCCAGCCGACTAGCTGGGCCTTCATCAGCCAGTTCTGACGTCTCGGAGGCGGACGAGTCGCGGCCACGTCGCCGCGACGGCGCTCCAGGCCTCCGGTCCTGCCACAATTGTGCCCGTGAGCGCGACCGCCATGCCATCCGAACTCGACCGAACGCCGGCGCCCGCCGCGGCGCGGCCCGCCCTCTGGCGAATGGCAGGGACCAACCTGGCGCTGGGCGCGACGGTCTTCGTCGTCTGGTTCGTCCTCGGCGGCGATCGGGCCCTCCAGGCCGTGGCCAACCACTGGCAGGTCTCGCTGACCATGGTGTTCGGCTCGCTGGTCGGCGGCGGGACGTCCGAAGGCGGCGGCGCCATTGCCTTCCCGGTGATGACGAAGGTGCTCGCCGTTCCGGCCCCGCAGGCGCGCCTGTTCACGTTTGCCATCCAGAGCGTGGGCATGGGCGCCGCTACTCTCACCATCGTTCTCAACCGGGTTCCGGTGGAATGGAGGGCCATCCGCAACGGGGCCCCCTGGGCCGTCCTGGGCGTCGTCGTGAGCTCGCTCGCGCTGGCACCGCGGCTCGACGCACCGAGCGTGCGACTGCTCTTCACGGCCATCCTGGTCAGCCTGGCGCTCGCGCTCTGGATAAGCCGTCGCTGCGCCCCCGACAGACGAGACGAGCTCGAGCGGGTCGGCTCGAGGGAACGGGCAGTCCTGTTCGGCGCCGGCCTTGTCGGCGGGTTGCTCTCCGGCGCCGCCGGCCTCGGCGAGAACACCATCATGTTCGCCCTGCTCGTCCTGGGCTTCCGCGTCTGCGAGCGCGTCGTGACGCCGACTACCGTGGTCCTGCTAACCGTGGTGAGCTGGGCCGGGTTTGCCACGCACGTCTTCCTGATGAACGACTTCACGGGCCCTGTGGTGGACATGTGGCTGGCCGCCGTCCCGATCGTTGCCATTGGAGCGCCTACCGGGGCGCTGATCTGCACCCGCATGTCGCGCGACATGATCGTGCGACTTCTGTACGTGCTGATCTCCATGGAGTTCGTTTCGACCCTGCTCCTGGTGCCGATGTCGGGCGAGCGGGCGATCCTGTTCGGGCTCGCGATCGCGGGGTTCACCCTGATCTGCTTCCGGATAGCGACAGGCGGGAGCTGCCAGCCTGCGAAGGGACAGGACGCCGGCGCTACCCCGTAGACACCTGCGGCCGCCACGGGCTCACTTCGGCCGCGCCCTTCGTGACCACCAGGAACGTATCGGCGCCGGCGGGCAGCCACGGGCCCACGGTACCGTCCGGCCACTTGACCCGGACCTGGGCCGACGTAGCGGACCCGAGGCCGAAGTGCGTCCAGGTGAGCTCGCCGGACGCATGCCCGCCGCCCACCGTCAGCTCGCGCCGGAGTGTCTTCCCGCCGGCCTGGACCTCGATCCAGGCCCCGACCGCGTCCGCGTTCGGGGCCGGTTCGGAGAGCCTGATGCCCAGCCAGTGGCCCATCGGCGCGGGGTTGGCCGCCGAGCCGGTGCCCACATTGCGCCAGAGCTTCGCGGGGGCCTGGTAGAACATCTCCACGAGGTCCACCTGGCCATCGAGATTGAAGTCGGCCATAGCCGCTCCCCTGCCCCGGTCGTAGTCGACGATGCCGGCCGCCTCGGCCGCGTCCGCGAACGTGCCGTCCGGTCGCCCCAGGAAGAGGGCGCTCGGGTCACGCGAAGCGTATTCGGGCACCGCGCTCGGGTTTCCCTTCGTGATCAATATGTCGATGAGGCCGTCGTTGTTCACGTCCTGGAATTCCGGGTGCCAGGAGGTGGACGGCAGGATGTCGCCCCCCGCCCCGGGCCGCGCGGAGGTCACGCCGCTCTTCAGGGCGATGTCGTGGTAGGTCGGCCGGCCCGTCCCGCCGGTCAGCTCCTGCAGCCTGTTATCGGCCTGGCTGGTGAGGAAGTAGTCCGGCCGGCCGTTCCCGGCCAGATCGTAGCTCGCGATCCCCATGCCCTGGATCTGCACGGACGCCCAGCCGTCGGCCGCCGTGTAGAGACTCGGGGCCTCGCCCGGCGGGATCCGCCAGAGCTGCTCTTGGCCGCCGATGTAGTAGTTGCGGTCGTTCGCGACCCGCAGGTCCTTCTCGCCCGTGCCGCTCCAGTCGCTGAACAGGATCGAGAGCGGGCAGTAGCCCGGCTCCAGGCTGATGGCCGCGGCGTATCGCGTGCCGGAGGAATCGGGACGCAGGAGCATGGGCGAGTCGCAGTCGAGCGAGAGGTCGCCGTTCGGTTTGAACGTGCGGAAGCGGCCGAAGGCGAGGGTCGGGAGCTGGTTCGTAGCCTCCCAGGTGGCGCTGAAGGCGATAGACAGACCGTTCCCGCCGTCGATTCCCCAGGCGTCGTTCGCCCGCTCGAACCGGCAGCCACCCAGGCCCCGCAGCACGACGTTCCCGCCTGCCCGCAGGACCGCCAGGTCGGGGTTGCCGTCGCCGTCGATGTCGATCGGGTAGGCTCCCGTGACCCCTGTGAGGTCCGTGGCGGGATCGTGGATGGCGGTGAAGCGGAGCGCGCCCCCGACCTGGCTGTCGTTGCGGTAGAGCACGGCGGGGTTCGTGCCGCCCGCCATATAGATCTCCGGCTTGCCGTCGCCGTTGCAGTCGAAGACCGCCACGCCGCCACCGGTGTCGAACGTGGCCCCGCCGTCATACGTCTGGTTGATGCCGGCCGAGGTCGTCTCGTCGACGAAGGACGGCGTCCCGGACGAACTCCCGCTCGACTGCGCCTGGCTGAACGCGTACCCGCCGGCCGCGACGACGATCGCCAGCACGGCCACTCCGGCGATGATGGCTCCTCTTGGACGTGTCAGCCAGGTCGGAGTTCGCGGCGACATACGGCTATCGGCTATCGGCTATCGGCTATCGAGAGGGTCGGCTCACGAGCCGGTCCCAGGTGGAAGCACGGCCACGTTGAGCCAGCGCGCCCCGGTCGCCCGGCGAATCGCGAACGTGCTCGCGAACTGGGACGACTGTGTCGAGACGAGTTTCCCGGCTGAGTCGTGGGTCTCGTGGGTCACCGTCCCCTTCGAGTCGAAGCCGAGGCTCAGGCCCGTCTGGACACCGAACGGCACGATCAGGGTCACGTTGACCGAATCGAACTTGTAGAGATCGACGACGCAGGTGCCGGCTGCGGAGTCGCTCTTCAGCCGGGCCTGCATCTGCGCCAGCCGGTCGCCGTGATCTACGGCAGTCAACAGGTTGGCGTCCGGCTTGAGGAGTGCCTGGCTTTCGACGTCCAGGTTCTGGGCCAGGATCACCAGCAGCTGCGGTGCGCTGTCCGCGATCGCGTGATCCCAGTCCTTGACCGACTGGTTGACGGTGATCGGTGGCAGCGTCTCGGGATTGACCTGGTAAGTCACCGAGTTCAGGGCTTCCATCGAGTTGGGCACGGCGGCAGCGCGCGCCGGCGTGCCGGCGTAGACCACCCCGGCGCCGACGACTGCCACGACCACGGCCATCGTCCCCACGCTAGCGACCGGGCGGAGCAGGCCTGGACGGCCGCCGGTCACGAGCCTGGTCGCGAACCCCTTGAGGGTGTCTTGCGCCGAGCGCGCTTCCGGCAGGACGCGGTCGAACAGCGGATGGGCAAGGAGGAGGATCGTGAGGCCGCCGAGGAGCGCCACCTTGGTCGCGAATTCATCCGTCTGCGGCGCCATGAGGAGCGTGGTGGACGCGCCCGCACAAAGGGCGAACACGAACCTCCCGACCCGGCCTCGCGGCACGGTTGGAGGATCCGTGACCATGAAGTACGCGTAGATCAACACCTCCGGCGACGTGACGATGATGCGGTAGTACTCCGCGCCACACACCGGTTGGAACGCCCAGTTGGCAGTGATGCAGTGGCCGGACGCTGCAAGGATTCCCTGGAGGATGCTGAATGCGACGAAGAACGTCACCGACAGCGTCAGTATTCTCGCCCGCCAGACCACGTAGGTCCCGCCGACGATGATGATCGCGTAGGCCGCGATCATCCAGAAGTTGAGCGGCGCCCACCACAGGTTGAGCGGCTCCAGTCGAGCGTTGCCGAACACGAGGAAGGCCAGCACCAGGCCGACGTTGGATGGATTGAACAGGTTCTTGCCCCTGTACCGGATGACGTACTTCTGGAGCAGCGAGAACGCCGCGACGCCGGCGAACAGCAACAGGCCATTCGTTGCCCAAGGGTGATCCGCGGGTGTCCCGACGACGCGCATCAGGAGCGCCACGCCGCTGCCGGTGAGGAGGGCGCTGGCCGGCCAGACGATGATCCGGCTCCGCGCGAACGTGATCCCGACCTCCAGGACGGCGCAGGTCAGGATCGCCGCCAGGATCTGGGGCACGCTCAGCGGCCAATGCAGGCCGAGCTGCCCCAGGGCGTGAAGACTGAGCACTACGGCCGCGATCCCGAGTCGCGGGTCGCGGATGCTGGGCAGGATCAGCGGATACCGGTGGCCGCCGAGGGAGATGGTCCTCCCCGGCGAGATCGTGCTCTGCGTCACTTCGCCTCCCGACACGCTCTCCGAAACACCGGAATGCCCAGGCTGCCTGCCGTCGACCACGTCTCACCGTCCAGCGTTGGGTACCGGCGGTGCGGGCCACCCAAATATACAGACTCGCCGCCTGGCTCGACCGAGTTCCCTGAGAAGCTCCCGCCGAACAGTCGGGCACCCGAACCGGGGATCCGCGCCAGCAGATTGGCTACATCTCGGTCGCCGTTCAGCCAGCGGGCCGGGCCGGTTCAGTCTCGGTTGGCGACGGCGGCAACCGGTCGAACGCTATAGCCCTGCTCCGCGATCTGGGCGGCGCGGGGCCGATACATCGCCAGGTCCGACGGAGTTCGGGCCCGGAAGCCTTCGACCATCCGGTTGTACATGGAGAATGCGGACGCGATGAGCACCGCGAGCTGCACGTCGGCGTCCGTCGCACCTGCCGCCCGGGCGGTCGCAACGTCGCCCGCTGTGAGGTCGCGAGGCGCTCGTCCCACCGTGCGGGCGATCTTGATCAAGGCCCGCATCTTGGGCGAGAACTGGTCGAATGACCCGATCTTGACCGCGTCGATCAGCGGCAGCAGCTGTGTTGCGCCGCCTTTCTCGAGAAGAGCGGCGGCATGCGCCCCATGGGAGTCCATGCAGAAGAAGCAGTGGTTGGCCGCCGATACGGCTTCGGCGAGCATCTCCCGTTCGGCGCGTTGGATCGTGGCGCCTGGGTAGGCGTCGACCAAGAGGGCGTCGGCAAGCCCGAGAAGATGGCTGCCCAGCGCCGGCGTCAGCTGTATAGCCGCTCGGATCCCCGGGGCTTCGGGCAACCCACCGACTACCGGTTCTTCATGCGAGCGCGCCAGGCGCTCATCGTCTCGTGACACTTTCGATGCCTCCTAGTCGTTCGACCGCCCGTCGAGTGTGAACGATCCCCGGGAATGAATGAGCCGAGACCGGCCGACGGCTCGCCAGGCAGCCCGGCTCGGGTCCCGGATCCTGGCTGCAGTCCCGCAAGGGCCGGCGGCAGCTCGGCGCCCTCCCCGTCCTGTCCGCGGCCGCGTGGTCCGCGCGGGGCGGTCGGCTTGCCGGTTCCGTGTCTTGGCCGCCGACGCCGGACCCGGGCTACCATTGGGCAATGGAAGCGACACGACTCCTGAAGGTATTTGCGGGGCTCACGTTCCTGGCCGGCGGCCTCACGGCGTGCTCCGGCTCGACCAGCACGGTCACGGTCAGTCCCGGAGGCTCTGCGACGCCCGCAGCCGTCCAGTCGTCGACCACCGCCGCCCCCAGCGCCGCCGTCCCCGACGCCGGCGGCCAGGCGAGTCTCGTCTCCATCAACGCCGGCGGCCCGCAGACGGGCGCCTTCGCGGCCGATCAGTTCTTCACCGGCGGCGCCACCTACGGCAACAGCGCGACCATCGACATGTCGCAGATCACGTCCAACCCGCCGCCCGCGGCGATCTTCAACACCGAGCGGTACGGAGCGATGACGTACACCATCCCCGACCGCTCGGGCGCGCAGACCGTCACCCTCTACTTCGCCGAGACAATCCTGTCCAGCCAGGGCCAGCGGCTGTTCGACGTGACCATCAACGGCACGACGGTCCTTTCCAAGTTCGACATCTACGCCGGCGCCGGAGGCCCGAACCGCGCCATCGCCAAGACGTTCACTACGACCGCCGACTCGAGCGGCTTGGTGGTGATCAAGTTCATATCCGGCACCGAGAACCCCAAGATCAACGGCATCACGGTCAGCGGCGGCGGCACCACCGTCACTCCCCCGCCCCCGACTCCGACCCCGACCCCCGCCCCACCGCCTACCACCAGCGCCGACGCAAAGCCAAGCGCCGGCTGCGGTAAGAGCCCCGCACTGGCGAACGGGTCGATCACCGTCGAGAGCAACGGCACGCGCTCGTACATCCTCCGCGCCCCGGACAACTACGACAGCAAGCATCCGTACCGGCTCGTCATTGCCTACCATTGGGGCAGCGGAACGGCACAGCAAGTGATAGACGGTACCGGGGCCTCGGAGAGCCCGTTCTACGGCCTCTGGGACCTGGCCAACAACAGCACCATCTTCGTCGCGCCGGTGGGCCTGGGTTCGGGTCAGGCCACGGGCTGGCCGAATACCAACGGGGAAGACGTGGCCTTCACCGACGTGATGCTCGCCCAGCTCGAGGCGGGACTGTGCATCGACACGGGCCGGATCTTCGCCACCGGGTTCAGCTTCGGCGCCGCCATGTCCTACGCGGTCGCATGCGCTCGGCCCAACGTGTTCCGGGGAGTCGCGCTCTACTCGGGCTCGCCCCTCAGCGGCTGCGACGGCGGCACGAAGCCCATCGCCTTCTACGCATCGCACGGCCTGGGCGACAGCGTCCTCGACATCTCAAACGGGCGGAGTCTGCGTGACCACTTCGTGCAGGTGAACGGCGTGACACCGCAGAATCCTCCCGAGCCTGCGGTGGGCAGCGGGACGCACATCTGCACGACGTACAAGGGTGGCTCCCCCCAGTACCCGGTTGAATGGTGCGCCTTCGACGGTGACCACACCCCGAACCCGCACGATACCGGTCAGATCACCAGCTGGAACCCCCCGCAGGCGTGGGCCTTCATCACCCAGTTCTGATACTTCGCGGAGACTCCGCTCCACGAGCGATCAGGCTGAGGAACGCCCAGGAGCCGGAGGTTCAGTACCAGCCGCGCTCGGTCCGGAACGCCAGGGCGGCACACGGTGATCCATAACGCTCGGTCATGTAGTCGACGCCCCACTCCGCTTGGACTACCGGGTTGTCCCGCCATGCCCGGTACAACCAGGCGGCTTCGGCATCGCCGGCCTTCGCCGCTGCCGCGGCCTTGGCTTCTGCCCAGTTGCCCAGCTTGCTTGCCGGGTAGGCCTGGGGCAAGCCGTAGGCGCCTGACCTCCTGTTGGTGGCATGCGGATCCCAGCGCGCCTCGTCCTCGAATATCAGGCTGGCGCACTGGGACTGAGACCGGCCCCACCGTCGATCCACCCCGGCGCCCAGTCGGGCGACGAGGTAGTTCCTCGCGTCCTGGACCGTTGGAACGACACGCACCGCCGCTGCAGACGGACTTGCCACGACTACGGCGGGCGCCGGCGGGTACGAGGGAGGTTTGATCGCGATTGCCTGGGCCGGCAAGGTCGGGCTCGGCGTCGGCGTCGGCCCGGGTGTCGGGCTCGGGATCGGCGACGGCTGCCCGGCGAGGGACCCGCCCGGTGTCGGCCCGGGACTCGGGTTCCAGGTCGCGCCCGGCGTGGGCCCGGCTGTCGGGATCGAGGTCGCCGACGGTTCCTCCGTGAGCGATGGCAGACTCGCAACCTGAGCCGCGTCTGCTTCGACGATGGCTACCGGTGACTCAGCGGCTGAGAGACCGCCTGTGGGTGCCCCGAGGCTAGGCGCGGCGCCGGCAGAGGCGGGCGCATTGACGGCAAGGGCTGACCCGGCAACGACGACCGCAAGGACCGCGGCCCATGCACCGGCCTGGGAGATGCCGCGCGCGCGGCCGGCGAGGACGGAGGTGCAGGTCTCGAGACAGCCGCTCCGGCGGTTCTGAGCGAATGCGGCCAGCTGGTCGACCGGTATCGGGAATTCGATGCCCCACTGATCGAGCGCGGCGCCACGCCTCGGCAGCAACGTCGGGATCGAGAGGCGCCAGGAAGAGACGGCCCGGGCGAGGCTCGGCGATCTCGGCAGCACGAGCCCATCGGGATCCTCGGGGAGCAATGGGAACTTGATACCCCACTGGTCCAGGGCATCGAGGGACGACCGCGGGGCCGCAGTTCGGCGCATGGATGGACTGTCGGGGATACGCCGCCCGTTTCAAGCCGTACGACCGGCCGATTCCCGGAACGCCGGATGTACTGCCGCCACCTGACTCTCGGCTGGCGACCGACTCGAGGACGACGGCGCTGCCAGCCCATCCCCTACCCCGTCGTAGTAGGTTCCGCGTTGACTCTGGCCACCCGGGCCCGCTAATGTGCCCGGCACGTCCCAGCGAACCCCAGACGAACGACAGAGGAGCGGCCACTTGACTGCCCAGGGCGGCGATACCGGCGCGCGACACATCGACTCATGGGTGACCTTCCGGCCGGAGCTGAAGATCCTCGACTGCACGATCCGGGACGGCGGTCTGATGAACGACCACCGCTTCGAACACTCCTTCGTGCAGCGCGTCTACGAGACCGGCGTCGCTGCCGGGATCGACTTCATGGAGCTCGGGTACAAAGCGGACCGCAAGGTCTTCTCGGACTCCGGCCCATGGAAGTACTCGACCGAAGACGATCTGCGCCGGATCGTCGACGACGCCGCCGCCGCGGGAACGGTTGCGGGGCCCGAGGGCCTCAAGCTGACCGTCATGGCCGACGCCGAGCGGACCGACTACCACACGGACATCCTGCCGCGCGACCAGAGCGTTCTGTCGTGCATTCGTGTCGCGACGTACGTCAACCAGATCCCCACCGCTCTGGACATGGTCAAGGACGCCCACGACAAGGGCTATCTGACCACGCTCAATTTGATGGCCCTCTCCGCCGTCCCGGAGCACGAGTTACTCGACGCCCTGGAAGTGATCGTCGCGAGCCCCGTGGACGTCGTGTACGTGGTCGACAGCTACGGTGCCTTCTACTCCGAGCAGATACGAGACCTGACCGGCAAGTTCGTGAAGCTGGCCCGGGAGGCCGGCAAGGCGGTAGGCATCCACGCCCACAACAACCAGCAGCTCGCCTACGCCAACACCATCGAGGCGATGCTCGCTGGCGCGACCTGGCTGGACGCCACGATCTGCGGCCTGGGCCGGGGAGCCGGGAATTGCCCGACCGAGCTGCTCCTGGGCTTTCTCAAGAACCCCAAGTTCCACCTTCGGCCGGTGCTCGAGTGCGTGCAGGATCTGTTCGTGCCGCTGCGCAAGGAGCTCGACTGGGGTTACTCGATCCCGTACATGCTGACCGGCCAGCTCAACATGCACCCGCGCATGGCCATCAAGCTGCGCGAGAGCAGCACGCCGGACGACTACGTCGAGTTCTACGACGCACTCACGGAAGACCAGGACTAGAGGCGGGCGTTGGCGGCGGCGAGCAACGGCAGCCCCGCGGGCTCGCCGAGCTCGCGGGCCTGACCGCGAGAACGACGTTGATCTACCACATCGTAAAAGACGGAGAGTTCCTGACCTGCCTGGCCGGGGACGTCTACGAGCCGGCCAGCTTGCGAGACGTGGGTTTCGTGCATTGCTCCTCAGAGGCTGCCGTCATTCCGGTCGCGAACGACTACTTCGGCGGCGCTCTGGAGAAGCTGCTACTCCTTCGAGTCGATCCGACGAAGTTGGCGTCGCAGACCAGGTACGAAGACGCGGTGCCTGTCGACGGGATGCGCGCGGCCGCCGTTCCGGACTCGACTCTCTTCCCGCACGTCTACGGCCCGATCGAGATCTCGGCCATCGACGGTATCGGTGTGCTCGGGAGAGAGGCAGCGGGCTACACCTGGCCGGAGGTGTTTGCGCCAACGGACGTGTATCTCCGCCAGGTGAAATAGCGCCGCGACCGGGCGGACCGAATGCCCTCGGCAGACGAGAGCCTTCTGCCCGGACCGGCTAGTCGGTTACAGACGGAGACGCGCCCTTCACCCAGAGCAGGTTCAGCAGGGCGCCGGCCGTCCCGTTGTCGATCTTGAAGCTATACGCCTGGGTCGGATACGCGGCAGGCGTGGCAGTGAGGTCTATCTTGTCGAGCGCGTCACCGTCGGCGCGGCTCAGGAACCAGACGTACGCGACGGCATCGCCGCCCTTGACATAAGGCCCAAGGTCAACGTCGAGCTCGTAGATGCGCTCGCCGTGGCCGCCGGGTGGGAGGACGGTGTCACGACGCCCCATGGGCTGCCATTCGACGCTCACTTCGCACGAGATCTTGCCGGGCGCCTCGGTCTTGACCTGGTTCAGATCCACGGCCGTGGGCAGGCCCTGGGTGATGATGGCGTAGGCCTCTTTCAGGTGGTCGAGCCCGTCCATGCCCCCATAGCGCTCCGTGTAGCCGGCGTCCTCGAGTACCGAGCCGAAGGAGCCGAACCCACCGCCGTCGGAAGCAAATGCGGTGGAGTCGAAGGTAGCCGAGGGCCCGTTGGCGGAGGCCACAGGGCCCTGGCTGGGCTGGCCGCTCTTCAGACTCGGCTTGCCGCTGCCGCTGCTGCTTCCGCAGGCCGCCGCCAGGCCCGCGAACAGGACCAGACAAAGACCGACCCGGATCGTCCTACGGGCCGGCGCGCCGGGTCGTGGGCCTCGACCCCCTGCCAGATCGAACCCTGAGTGCTCGTCCACCTTCTTCACGCTCCTCGTGAGGGAATGGCCCCACCCAGTCATGCCGACTCGCGGGGCCTCTACCCTTCGTTCCCCGGCCGAATTCTGGGGGCCCACCGTACCGCTGTCCACATCCGCATTGGGGATCTGGACTACCGGGATCACGCGACATCGGGGCTGCGGCATGGCCGAAGAGCGCGAGTGATGCGCTCATGGATCACCTGGAGGGCAGAAGGCGACGCGATCGAGCGATTCGCCGAGACGACCGATTGAACCAGGCTCGACCTAGTACCTCGTGCGGCGCGGCTCTTCCTTCTTCTCCGGGCGCGGTTCGTGGCCGGGGCGCGGAGGGCGCGGAGCCGTCCCGGGGGCCATGTCCGGCGGAGGGGGCAGTGGCCCACGTGCGCGGGCCGCTTCTACCTGGGCCGCGAAGGCCGCCGCGCGCTCAGGAGGAATGGCGCGCTCCCAATCGGCAGTGATCTGCTTCACCCGCACGTTCTCTGCCGCGCGCTTTTCGCGTTCGTATCTCGACCTCTTCGTCATTTGGTCCTCGTCTGGGATGCCGGGGTCTCCGTCGGCTGGAGTGACCATTCTGCGCTCATAGCCGTCGCCTGTCTCAGGACTCGTGGCACTGCGCCGGCAGCGGCGAGTGATGCGGAGAGGGCACCTGGCTGGTATGGCCTAGCCTATTGGTGCCGTGATCGTCACGCCCGACAACGTGTCGATGGTGATGTCAAGGACCACCGTCTCATGGGAAGGCGTGCTGACGATCTTCTGATCGAGCGACGCCTCGATGGTCAGGCCCGCCGGAGTCCCGTCGTTCTCTGCCCAGAAGGACAGACTGCTGACCCTGAGGTTCTCCTGACCGGAACCGGCGCTGATGCCGAACGCAGAGAGGTCAACGCCGGCCATGTTGGCGACGATCAACTGATGAAGCTCTCTGCCGAACTTGACCTCGACGCCTTCATCGACGAGAACGACGCCGCCTCCCACGAAACCCTGGAGAGTCTTGCCCGAGGCCGGCGTCTTGGTCCATCCACCTCCGTTCGTCCGCGAGTACGACCAGCCCCCCACGACGATGTTGTCATTCGTGGTCGTGATTCCCAGGACCTTCGATGTGATCGAGAAGGCGCTGTCTCCGCCCTTCACCTTGAACGCTCCCGTGACTGAGCCTGAGGTCGAGCCGAGCACGGTGGTCACCGCAATTGACCCGGCCACGGGTCCTTGCGCCTGGAAGTCCGTGCGCGCGACCGTGGCCTTGAAGCTGTCCAGGGTCGACATCGGGGTCGGCGTCGGGGTCGGCGTAGGGGTCGGCGTAGGGGTCGGCGTAGGGGTCGGCGTCGGAGTGGGGGTCGGCGTGGGAGTGGGCGCTGAGGTGGGCGACGGGGCGAAGGTGGGCCATCCCTGACCGCCGCTGCAAGCCGCCACGACCATCAGGAGCCCAAGCGCCAGAATGAACGGACCGACCCTTCGAAGCCGCTCCTTGTCACGGGCGCGCCTGCATGCGGGTTCGACCGTGACAGACCCGCCGGCTACCAATGCCGGCGCAGGCCGTTTGGCTTCAGGCTCGTCGCTCCTGCTACAGAGGCTACCCGGTCGCAACACAGGTCAGAGTGTAGTCACACGGCACACTCTGGCCATTGGCCCTGTCGACCAGTACGAGATCGTCGAGCCGCACCGAACCAGGATCATCTACAACTGGCTCCAGTACTTCGACCGGGAGGCTCTCGCGCCGAGCTCGACGGGGCCGGCCTGGAGGTTGCGCCGTACTCGGTGTCGTCGCCGGGCGGCCGTTCGAGCCGTCGTCGTCGGAGTTCGCGGCCATCGCCCGCCGAAGGACTCGAGACGGCCGAGTGGCCCAGCCGGGTCGGGGTGCGGTGGAGACCGACGCATGCGTGACGGGCATGCCCTGGTCGCCTCCGATCGCTAGACTCGATGGCGGTCGGCGTTCCTTTTGCCACATGTGTCGTCCGGCGGATTCGGACCCGACGCGGTCCGTCACAGAGGTGGTGCCTTGTGACTGATAACTCGAGCCAGGGCACGATACGGTGCCCCAACTGCGGCACTCAATCTCCCGTCGGCGCCAGGTTCTGCCCGGTCTGCGGGCGGGGACTTGACGCGACGCCGCCTGCCTGGGCTTCGCCCGCCGGGCCGGCTGGGGTACCCGTCCCTCCGACCCCCGCCGCACCGCCGCCGTCCGCTCCCGGCTACACCCAGCCGCCGGCGTACCCGCAGCAGCCCCAGGCCTACGGCCAACCTCCGGTCTACTCCCAACCGCCGGCGTACCCGCAGCAGCCCCAGGCCTACGGCCAACCTCCCGGCTACCCGCCGGGAACAGGCTACCCGCCGGCTCCCGCCGCTCGCAATTCCACGCCCCTACTTGTGGGCCTTGGCATCGTCGCGGTCGTAGTCGTCGGCGCCTTCTTCGTCACCTCGGGTGGTGGCACACATGCCTCGCCCGGGCCATCAGGGCTCGCCCTCGGCACTCGGACAGCCGCGCCGGCTTCGGCGACTCCGGCGCCGACCCCGAAACCGACTCCGAAGCCATCTCCTACACCGACCAAGCCCCCCGCCGGCTTCACCTCGACCGGCTCGATGATCGCCGAGCGCGACAGCCACACGGCCACGCTTCTGGCCGACGGCCGCGTCCTCATCGCCGGCGGCGAGAACATCGACGGCGCGAAGGGCGTGGTCTCAGCCGAGTTGTACGACCCCGACACCAACAAGTTCACTGCCACCGGGTCGATGTCCACCGGACGCTACTTCCCGACCGCCACGCTGCTCAAGGACGGCCGCGTCCTCATCGCCGGCGGCAACGACGACACCACTTCTCTAGCCTCGGCCGAGCTGTACGACCCCGCAACCGGCAAGTTCACCCTGACCGGCTCGATGGCCAATGGACGGGACGACCACACAGCCACTCTGCTGCCTGACGGCCGCGTCCTCATCGTTGGAGGTTGGGGCGGTGATTCGCAGGTGCCCTCAGCCGAGCTGTATGACCCCGCCACCGGCAAGTTCACACTGACGGGCTCATTGATCCACGCTCGCAACTTCCACACCGCCACGCTGCTCCAGGACGGTCGCGTCCTCATCGCCGGAGGATACGGCGGCTCGACACAGCTCTCTTCATCCGAGCTGTACGACCCCGCGACCGGCAAGTTCAGCGCCAGCGGTTCGCTCGCCACCGCTCGGGACTTCCATACCGCGACGCTTCTTCCCGACGGCCGCGTCCTGTTTGCCGGAGGCTGGAACAGCAAGTCGGCTTACTCGTCGGCCGAGCTCTACGATCCGAAGGCCGGCACATTCAGCGCCACCGGCGCGATGGCTGCCGCTCGCGACACCCACACCGCCACGCTGCTCCCGAACGGCCAGGTGCTCGTGACCGGCGGCTCGGACGGCTCCAACTTCACCGCCGCCGCCGAGCTGTATGACCCGGCGAGCGGCACGTTTAGTCCGGCCGGCTCCCTCGCGAGCCCACGCGACCGCCAGAGCGCCACGTTGCTCGCGGACGGCCGCGTTCTAATCGCTGGAGGCTGGGACGGCGACAAGGTCTTCGCCCTGGCCGAGCTCTACCAGCCGTAGTGACCGCGCAGCCGGGTTGCGCGGCGTTCCGGTAGTCGCGGTCGTTCCGCGCCTTCAGGGGATCCAGTTGAATTCGTCCGGGTTAGGGCCGCGGCGGCCATTGCGGTGAAGGCCGGAGATCTCACGCATGTCGTCGTCCGTGAGCTCGAAGTCGAAGAGGGCGAAGTTCTCCGCGATTCGCGACGGCGTCACCGACTTTGGGAAGACGATGTCCCCGCGCTGGACATGCCAGCGGAGGGTGACCTGAGCCGCCGTGCGGTCCAGCCGCCCGGCGATGCGTCCGATCGTCGGGTCGTCCAGCACTTCTCCCTGCGCGATCGGCGACCACGCTTCCGTGGCGATCCCATGCTCCCTGTCGAACGCCCGCACGTCCTCCTGGGTGAAATACGGGTGGATCTCGATCTGATTGACGGCCGGAACGACGGTGGTCTCTCGGGCTAGCCGCTCGAGGTGATGGGGCTGGAAGTTGGAGACGCCGATTGCCTTGGCGCGCCCGGAGCCGTAGATCTCTTCGAGCGCCTTCCAGGTCTCGACGTAGTCGCCGATGCCCGGAAGCGGCCAGTGAATCAGGAAGAGATCGAGGTAATCGAGCTCCATGGCCTCGAGCGATCGAGCGAACGCGGCAAGAGCCCCGTCGTGGGCATGGAAGCCGTTGTTGAGCTTGCTCGTTATGAAGACCTGGGCGCGATCGATGCCGGAGTCTCGAACGGCCTGGCCGACTTCCCGCTCGTTGCCGTACATCTCGGCCGTGTCGATGTGCCGGTAGCCAACCTTCAGCGCCTCGAGTGTCGCGGCCTTCGTCTCCTCCGGCTTGATCTGGAAGACGCCGAACCCGAGCTGCGGGATCTCGACGCTGTTATTGAGCAGGATGTTCGGAACTGTGCTCACTGCCGTTGGTCTCCTCTGTGAGGTTCCAGCCGCTCCACGAGGTAGGCGTGGTCGCAGCAGTCGTTGCCCTGCATGAGTGTCTTCTTCCGCTCGAAGCGAATCGGCGGGTCGAAGGCGGCGGTCACGTGGAAGTCGGTCGAGCACACCATCGCGTAGAGCCACTCGTGCGCGTCCGGACCGCCGCCGGTAGCCCCGCCGGCGCGAACCTCATCCGCCAGGTCGGCGATGGGGCAGCGGGTGCACCGGATCCGGAGCCCGTCCGGAACACGCTCCATCTCGAACTCGAAGCCCTGAGCCGGCAGGGGCTCCCAGAGCAGCCGCACGAGATCGTCCAGGCTCCGCCCCTCGCTCATGGCGAGCTGGCCCCAGTAGGCGCTCGTTTCGTCGGCGCAGAGACGATCGATCATGGCCCGGACGCGGTCGCGCCCGAAACGCGCGCTCGTCGCCTCGAGCGCCCCGATCTTGTCCTCCGCGGCCAGCCAGGTACGGGAAAGCGCCTCGAAGAGCTCCCGCTCGGCCGGATCAAAGGCGTGGCGGTCCGCCTTCTCAAGCCCGAACCAGCCGTCGAGCCAGGCGAGCTGCTGCTGCCAGCGCTGGGCGATCTTAGGGCGCATGACAGTATTGAACCACTTGGCGGCGTGGACGCATGATCAAGGCCGCGACCGAATCCGTGCACGGGTCGGAGGAGGTACCGGCCTAGCCGAGGGCGACGCCTCGGCGAAGCCGGATGAGTCGTCGGCTTCGAACGTGAGGCACTGGTCGCCTACTCCGGTGTTGCGAGAGATCGTCCGGGCCCGCTAACGATGCGACAACGGCTCGCGATCGGCCTCGCCGTCCAGCCCCGCTCGTCTCCGGTCGGGCGCCCCAGCTCCGCCGCTCCCTTCCAGGACCGCACGCACCTTGTGGGCCAGGCCATCGGGAGTGAAGGGCTTCTGCAAGAACGGGATCAGCTTCCCGTCGCCATCGCGGAACGCCTCCGGGACATCTGTGTGGCCGGAAGTCAGGATCACCCGCGCCTCGGGACGGAGCTCGTGGAGGCGGGACGCCAGCTCCGGGCCGTGCATACCCGGCATGAGCACGTCGCTCACCACGAGCGCGATCTCGTGCTCGGTCGCGGCGATCCGCAGCGCCTCGGCGGCATTGCTGGCCTCCAGAACGAGGTAACCCTTCGATCGCAGGCCCAGCACCGCAAGACGACGGACGCTGGCCTCATCCTCCACCACCAGGATCGTCTCCGTTCCTCGAGCCGATAGCTCAGGTGCGGCGGGCTCCCCTGTCCTATCGAGAGACGCACCACGCTGGGGCAGATTGATGGTGACCGTGGTCCCCTGCCCGACTTCGCTGTGGACCCAGATGTTGCCGCCGCTCTGAGTGACTATGCCGTGGCAGGTGGCCAGACCCAGGCCTGTTCCCTTGCCCTGGGGTTTCGTCGTGAAGAACGGCTCGAAGAGGTGCTCCAGCACCTTGTCGCTCATTCCGGTTCCCGTGTCGGTCACCGCCAGGGTCACGTAGCGCCCGGCGACTACCGAAGGCTGGCTCGCAGAGTACTCGTCCGTGACGGTCTCGTTGGACGTCTCGATCGCCAGTCGACCGCCATTTGGCATCGCGTCGCGGGCGTTGACCGCCAGATTGACGAGAAGTTGCTGGATCTGACCGGGGTCCGCCTCCACGACCCCCAGGGGATCGTGGAGAGCCGTGGTGATCTCGATGTCCTCCCCCAGCAGGCGCTCGAGCATCTCCAGCGAGCTCCGGATCACCTCGTTCAGATCGAGCGGAACCGGCTCGACTATCTGGCGCCGCGCGAACGCGAGCAGCTGGCGCGTGAGCCGAGCCGCACCTTCGGCCGCCTTGGTGACCTCGTCGATGTTCGCCCGCGCCGGATGATCCGGCTCCAGATCCAGCAGCGCAAGCTCCGCGTTGCCGAGTATCGCCGTCAGCAAGTTGTTGAAGTCGTGGGCCACGCCCCCGGCCAGACGGCCGATCCCCTCCATCTTCTGAGCCTGGACAACTTCCTCCTGCAACGCACGCCGCTCCGTGATGTCCTGAATTAGCTCGTCATAGGCAACCAGCGAACCGTCAGGCTCGTACTGAGGCACGGGAGTGCTTCGAACCCACCGCACGACACCATCCTTGCGCACGATCCGGTGCTCGATGGCATGCATCCTCCGATTAGCCGCCACGTCGCGTGCATGTTGCAGGACGAGGTCGCGGTCCTCGACGCGAACCATGTCCAGCCACAGCATCGGGTCCGCATCGAAATCACCGGGGCTGTACCCGGTGACCGCGATGCATCCCGGCCCGTGCCTGCGGCTGGTGACAACCTCGCCGGACAGCTCGACGTGGAATAGATAGTCGGTGATCGCCTCCGTGATCCGGCGATACCGCTCCTCACTCTCGGCCAGGGCCGCGGTTCGCTGAGCGACGCGGGCTTCCAACTCGGACCGAGCCGCCGCCAGCAACTCGCCCAACATCGCCGTCTCCACGCACACGGCCGCCTGAGTCGCCATTGCCATGAGCAGGTCCGCGTCGGCTTGCTCCCATTGGCGTCCATCGGGCAGGTTCGTCACTGTGACCGCACCCAGCGTCCGATCCCGGTAGAGGATCGGGGCAACCATCATCGGCCCATGGACGAATTCCGAACGGTGGTTATGCACGTTCTGGGGCTCCCGCGGGTCCCGAACCCCGCCCGGAGAGATCGTGACCTTCCGCTTGCGCACAACCCAGCCGACGAGCCCCTCCATCAGCTCGTCGAAGTCTGCGAAGAACTCACGCTCCGCGCCTGGCCCGCCACGGTAGTTGCCGGTCACGAGCCTGCGGTCCATGTCGAGGGCGAAGAGGTTCACACGGTCTGTCCCGAAGGCGTCCGCAACGGCGTCCGCCACACGCTGGAGCACCGCGACGACCGTTTCCGCGGCCACAAGCGATCGGGTGACCTTGTAGAGCGCCTCGGACCTGTTCAGCGCCGCGTGAGCCTCCGCGAGCGCCTGCCGGTATCTGGCCTCAGAGGCGCGCAGCGCATGTTCCGCCCGTCCCTGAGCAGCCAGTCCCGCGCCGGGCTCTTCGGTACGGCGCGCGTCTGCAGACTCCCCAAGACTGTCAGGGACGATCTCACGATGCTTCCTGGGCACGCCTACCCCTGTAGAACCCCCAACAGCCGGCGCCACCAGTGTCAGCCACGCAGACCTCGGCGCCGGAAGGCACCTCGGGGATTGTACCCCCGGGCTGCGCCCGAAATTGCAGATGAACCCAATTGACGGATCGTCGCGATACCCGAAGGCACCGCTTTGTGGAAGCGCGCTGCGCTCTCAGGCGTCGGTGCCGAGAACCCTTCGGATCGTGTGTCAGGGTCTCGCCGTAGACCGGTCGTTCACGCTGCGCCGCCGAAAGCTCCTACTCATGTCCCTCGAGGCGACGCAGAGCTCCATCATCGTCAGACCGCGATCGCGGTGAGAGCCACCTCGTCGGCGAGGGCGTTGGCCGTCACCCCTTCCCAGAAGTCCACCGCCGCCCGCTCGTAGAGCACGCCCATACGCAACGTCTCGCCGCGCCAGTGCTCCAGCGTCAGGTATCCGGCGTTCGTACCTGCGGAGCCACGATCCAGTCGCTCCTCTTTCTCGTAACCGGCGAGCTTGGCTCGGTGGATGGGCAGCTGCTCGCGCGCTATGTCACCCCGGGTCTCGGACGACCCCTGGTCCGCGAAGAAGAGCTGCAGCAACCCGGGATCTCGGAGCTCCGTCGCCTCCCAGGATGGGCATTCGAGCCACGCCCGCAGCGCATCGCTTCCGGCTCTGGTGATCGAGAAGAGCCGCCGCCGCCGCCCACCCTCCTCGCGCTGTTCGGTCAGCAGCCCGAGCTCCGCCAGGCGTGGCGGTTCCTTGTACAGCAGAGCGTGCGGGAAGGACCAGAAATGGCCGATCGTCGCAGCCACATGGCGCTTCAGGTCGTAGGGCGTGGACGGGCCCTCACGGGCCAGAAGGCCCAGGACCAGATAAGACGTCGAACTCAACGGTCCGGTTGACATAGTCCATAAGATACCATATGCTGCGGATCAGTCAAGTAGGACCATGAAAGGCAGGCACACGCAGATGGCCATCCAAGAACAGCGCGTCAAGGTCGAGACGACCGGACCGAGCAACGGCGAGTTCGCCCGGCGTATCGCGGTCTTCGCATTCGGGATCGTGCAGGGCCTCATAGCTCTGCGGATCGTGCTCCTCGTGCTCAATGCTCGCGAGGCCAACGGACTCGTGTCCGGGATCCTCAACGTGAGCCAGGTCTTCGTCGCGCCGTTCGACGGCATCCTCCACACCAATGCCCTGAGCGCCGGCGGTTCCGTCCTGGACATCGCCGCGGTAGTGGCCTTCATCGGCTGGACGATCGTGGAACTCCTCGTTGTCGCTGCAATTGGGATCTTCCGGCGCGAGCCCGCCTGATCGAACTAAGAAACCCATCGGTCGGGGGGCGAGATCCGCTTAACGACCACGGAGAACGTAAGGGAGGCCACTCATGAAAGCATTGCGCATTCTCGGCTTGACGGCCTTCCTGGCCGTCTTTCTCACAGGACCGGCGCTTGCCGCGCAGCCGCCAGTAGGGCTTGGCACCGCGAGCGGTTTCGCGGTGCTGGCCAGCTCGACCATCACTAATACCGGTCCCACCACGATCACCGGAGATGTCGGGCTGTCTCCGGGGACCTCGGTGACTGGGTTCGAGACCGTGACGCTGCACGGAACCCAGCACGTCGCCGATGCCCCCGCGCTGCAGGCACAGAACGCCCTGACCACCGCCTACAGCGATGCTTCAGGCCGCACGCCTGTCACGACCCTTGCCGCCGAGCTCGGTGGACAGGTCCTGGTGGCCGGGGTCTACGCTTCCCAGGATGGCGCGTTCCTGTTGACGGGGTCTCTCACCCTCAACGGCGAGAACAATCCCAACGCCGTGTTCATCTTCGAGGCCGCCTCCACGCTTACGACGGCGTCGGGCAGCAGCGTGGTCCTCAGCGGCCAGGCTCAGGCCTGCAACGTCACCTGGCGGATCGGCAGCTCCGCGACTCTTGGTACCCGCTCCGCCCTCAAGGGCAACATCCTGGCGCAGGAATCCATCACCCTCACGACCAGCGCATCGCTGGATGGTAGAGCGCTGGCACGGTCAGGCGCGGTAACGTTGGACTCCAATGTCATCGCCCCGTCGGCGTGCACGGTAGCCGCGGCCACACCCACTCCACCCCCGGCCGCCGCCGCCACGCCTACTCCCGCCGCCACACCCACTCCCGCACCCGCAACAGTGCCCCCGACCACCACGAACGGGTCCGGGGATGGCGGTTCGGGCACTAACCCATCGACCATGGTCCTCTTCGCCGGTCTCGCCGCGGCCGCCGCGTTCGTGACCATCAGGCGGCTAAGCGTGACCCATCGCTAACCGTCCCGCTATCGCCAGAGAACAGCAGAGACGGCGCCCCGAAAGGGTGCCGTCTCTATGTGAGGAGCACCGATGACCACCACTGAAGCCCCGAAGCGGGCCGCCACGACCCTCGACGAGGCCGCCCATGAAGCGGGCGGCGAGATCGCAGACGAAGGGCGCTCGGTCACAGACCGCGCACGCGTCGCCGTCATGGGCGCCTTCGACCGCGTGCCGGACCTCTTCGGCACCGCGCGCAACGGCGCCTCGCAGGTCGCCGACCATCTGCCGGACGCCGTCGAGCGCGCCCGCGCAGGTGCCCACGAGACGGCAACGACGATGCAGACGATGTCCGACCCGACACTGCGGCTGCTGGCCGCTGGTTCGGTCGGCCTTGCTGTCGGGCTCTACCTCGCGGGCGCACGACGTCCGATCACCCTTGCGGCCATGGTGCCCGCGGTCATCGCGGGCAGCGCCATTGCCACGCGTCCGTCGCGGATCAGACTCCCTTCTCGCTGACGCCTAACTGCTTATTGCCGGGCGACGGCGGCCCCGCCGAGCCCCGCGCCCTGGCCGGACGACTCGGCGCAGTAGTTCCCGCTCTGCGCCCGGCACCGCCGGGCGACCCCGAGCTAGCGATCAGTCGGCCTGGACCCTGCCGCCGGTGATCCCCGCGGCACCGTTCGGTGCGATCGGCGCTCCATCATCTTCGGCCCGCGAACGATCGGCGGCCGTCTCCTCGGCAGCCACGCTGCCCTCGACGCCTCCCCAGAACTCGACTGCCGCCCGCTCGTAGAGCAGACCCATCGGCAGGGTTACCCCACGCCAGTGCTCGAGACTCCGGGTGACGCCGACTGAACCGTTCCTCCCGGTCTCGGTGCGCTGCCCGGCCTCATATTCGGCCAGCTGGGCCCGGTGCACCTCGAGCTGCTCACGGGCGATGGCAAGCCTTGCCGCGGTCGGCTCCAGATCGGCGAAGAAGAGCTGCAGCAACGCTAGATCTCGGAGCTCCGTAAGCTGTCGCGCTGGACGCGCGAGCCATGAACGGAGAGCCTGGTGCCCCGCGTCCGTGATCGAGAAGAGCCGCCGCCGCCGCCCACCCTCCTCACGCTGTTCGGTCAGCAGCCCGAGCTCCGCCAGGCGTGGCGGTTCCTTGTACAGCAGGGCGTGCGGGAAGGACCAGAAGTGGCCGATCGTCGCAGCCACATGGCGCTTCAGGTCGTAGGGCGTGGACGGGCCCTCACGGGCCAGAAGGCCCAGCACCAGGTACGAGGTTGGAGTCAGCTGCGGCGTCTCGGAGGTCGAGTGTTCGGTTGACATGCTCCACACAATACCATACGCTACCGATGGTGTCGCATGAACGATCGTCAGACTGGCGAAGTGGCCTGCGAAGCCTCGGAAGGATCACACGATGAGCATCTTCGCATGGATCGTGGTCGGCGCGGTGGCCGGCTATGTCGCCACTCTGATTCTGGGCGGCAATGAGGGGGTCATCGGCACCATTCTGCTCGGGATCGTGGGCGGACTGGTAGGCGGCTATGTCGCCTTCAACGTCTTCCACTTCGGCACGATGGACGGCATCAATCTCGAGAGTTGCGTCGTCGCGACCGCCGGCGCCCTCGCCGTGATCGTCACGTGGCACGCCCTGACGTCAGGGCGCAGAAGTCGCGCCCAGCTCTAGGGACCGCGTCCTGTAGGTCGCCTGCCGAGGCAGCCCAGCTACGAAGGAGACTCCGATGCTCAAGAGCAACAAATCGATCCTGGTGCTCGTGGCCTGCATCTGCTTCGCGATTGCCGTGGTGACGCACGGGGGGTGGGTGACGCTCGACACCAAGATCGACTGGACTGACCTCGGCCTGTTCTTCGGCTTCCTCTCCTTCATCTTCTAGGCGTCTCGATCAACCGGAAGCTTCCGGGGTGCCCGAAACCCGTCCCGGTCAGACCTCCGCTGGGAACTCCTCCAGGCGGTCCAGGTCCTGGGACAGGGTCTCGGGCATCCCCTTTTTCGCGGCCCTCCTGCCCTACCCCCGCCTGCTCTGAACTGGCAGGCCGGCCGAGTCTGACGTGGGGAACCGGTTACTCGTCGCCCGAGGAACGACCGGTACGGGCTGGAGAACCGATCGACGATCCCTACCCCGCAGCGGCATGCTCGTCCCGGCCGGCGTCGCTATCCTGATCGCACGAGGGTCGGTAGACGACCTCAACACAGCGAGGCGCGAGTGAGCGATCCGCCGGTCACCCCATCTCTAGACCAACGCATCGCAGAGCTGCGCGGCTTCGACTCGGTTGACGACTCCCGCAGACGCCTGGTGTCTATCAGGACGCGGATCGAGACCAACTGGCCCAACCCGGGTGGCCTTCTGCGACGCGGTCCCAGCCTGGATCCCCTGGCCCAGGCCACCATCGCCGATCTCCTGGCGGCCCTTCCCTGTCCACTTCCGCTGGAACCGGGAGGTGAGCCCCATCCCCTCATCAAGGATGGAGAGGCCGATTTACGTGCCGCCGCCGGGCGGGCCGTCGACGCCGCTATGTCGCTGTTGGCCGGCGCCTCACTCGAGACTGTCTACCCCGGCGAAGTCACCCTCTTCGAGAGCCGGCAACCCGGCGCGGCCGTGCCCATCACTCTCTCCGATCCAACTGTCGGGCTCCTGGTCGCGACCATCATCGCCACGCTTGAGGCCATCTCCGAGCTCATCGGGCAGAAACCCCAATCGCGTCCCGGGGCCGCCTCCAAGGCTTCCCCGGCGAGTTCCGCCAAGCCCAAGGACAGGCCCCATGTCTGCCGTCCGTGAGCTCTACAGAGCCAACCTCGCGCTGCTGACCGATCTCTACGAACTGACGATGGGTGCCGGATACGAGGCGGCCGGAGTCGCCGATCGCGAAGCGGTCTTCGCCATGAGCTTCCGAGATCTGCCCTTCGGGGGCGGCTACGCAGTGGCCGCGGGCCTGGACGACGCCCTCGAGATCCTCGTGCACATGCGCTTCGAGAAGACGGACATCGAATACCTGCGCGGCCTGCCCGGAGCGGCCGGTCGACCGATCTTCCGCCCGGGATTCCTCGACCGTCTTGAGTCCTTCGAGTTCACGTGCGACGTGGATGCCATTCCGGAGGGCACCGTCGTCTTCCCCAACGAGCCGCTGATCCGCGTCCGCGGCCCGCTTCTCCAGGCGCAGCTCGTCGAGAGTCTCCTGCTGACCGTCATCGGTTTCCAGACCCTCGTTGCGACGAAAGCCGCCCGTGTCGTCGAGGCGGCCGGCGGGGGCCCCATTCTGGAGTTCGGGCTCCGCCGCGCCCAGGGACCCGATGGGGCGCTCTCGGCCGCGCGGGCCGCCTACATCGGTGGCGTGGCGGCGACCTCCAATGTTCTGGCGGGCCGGCTATTCGGCATACCGGTGCGCGGCACGCACGCTCATTCGTGGATCCAGGTCTTCGACGACGAGCAACGCGCGTTCGACGCGTACGCCGACGCTCAACCGGACAACGTCACCCTGCTCGTGGACACGTACGAGACCCTTTCCGGCGTGAGCCACGCCATCGCCACCGGTCTGCGTCTGGCGGCCTCGGGCGGGTCGCTGGCCGCCATCAGGCTCGACTCGGGCGACCTTGCCTACCTCTCGATCGAAGCCCGGCGGATGCTCGACGAGGCCGGGCTGACCGAGACCAAGATCGTTGCCTCTAACGACCTCGACGAACACACCATCGCCTCGCTTCGGGCCCAGGGAGCTCGCATCGACATCTGGGGCGTTGGAACCAGGCTCGACACCTGCTTCGACCAGCCGGCCCTGGGCGCCGTCTACAAGCTCACGGCCTTCTGCGATCCTTCCGGAGGCTGGCGGTACCCGGTCAAGTTGTCGGAGCACAGCGCCAAGATCTCGATACCCGGAGTGCTCGGCGTACGCCGCTTCGTCGACGGGGCCGGCCGTTTCCGGGCCGACATGATCTACGACGAGGACATGCCTTCTCCGGCCGACAACGGCGTCATCGTCGACCCTGCCGACGCGCTTCACATGCGTGCCATCGAGGCGGATTGGCGGCCGGAAGAACTGGTCATACCGGTCCTCCGACACGGCAAGAGAGTCGCGCCGGCGCCTGACCTGGATCTCGTTCGAACTCGGGCTCGCGCCCAGCTCGACAGTCTCCACCCGGCCATCCGCCGACTCTTGAACCCGCACGCTTACCCCGTGGGGCTCGAGCGCCGACTCCACGATCGGCGTCTCCGTCAGGTCCTCGAGAGACGACTGCTCCAGTCGTCGACCTGACGCCCGGACCGCTTCCCGCTCGGGCGGCCTCTCCTATTCGTTCGGGTCCGGCTCGTTCTCCGGCGGGCTGATTGCCTCGGGCTCCGTCGCGTCGACTGGTCCAGAGGCCGCCGGCGGCTCGGTCGTGCCCTCGTCCGGCCCAACTTCTCCGGTCACCGGCTCGGCTTCGGCGACTATGGCCGCTTCGGTCGGCGGCTCCGAGACAGCCGGATCGGACAGTTCCTCTACGACATCTGGAACAGCCTCTCGTGCCACGCCGCCCATGGCATCCTGGGGAGCCTCCTCCGCCGGTTCGCGGAGAGTCGCCGGTCGGATGGACGGGACGAAATCCGGGGTCGTCCAGGCCGGGTCGAGGACCAGGTGCAGCAGAGCCGGCCGGCCGCTCTCGATCGCCTGCTGCAGCGCAGGCTCGAACTCGGCGTCGGTCGAGACCGACAAACCCAGGGCGCCACAAGCGGTGGCGACGGCCGCGAAATCGATTGATCCGAGCCGCGTGCCCAGGCCACCGCCTGCGGGGCGTTCCTCCTGCGCCCGCCAGATCGTGCCGTAGCGGCCGTTATCGAACACCACGACGACGACCCGGGCTCGCTCGCGAACCGCCGTCTCCAATTCGGCCATGGTCATGGCGAATCCGCCGTCGCCGGCCAGTGCAACCCCGAGACGCCCCGGCCGGGCCAGAGTGGCCCCGATTGCCGCCGGCAGGCCGAAGCCCATGGGTCCCGCGGTGGAGCCCACGAACGTACCCGGCCTGCGGAAGCGGTAGCCACGCGCGGCCCAGGTTCCGAAGTCGCCGGCGTCCGTGGTGATGATCGTGTCGGGAGGCAAGACTCGGGCGAGCGTAGCCACGGTTCGGCCGGGATGGACGCCTGGCCCGGTCCACGGCACCGCGTCAACCACGGAGGCGAGTTCATACGCCTCGCGGTCGGCGGCATTGGCCGCGGTCCGTTCGTCAAGGGTTGCCGCGTCGAAGGCGGCCCGAGCAAGCACGCGCTGAGCCACGCGCAGGAAGGCGGCCACGTCGGTGGCCATCGAAATGTCGGGGCGATGGGCGGATGCCGTAAGGCCGGGCTCCACGTCGACGTGGGCCCATCTCGTCGACGGGCCGGGGACGCGGTAGCCGTAGGTCGTGATCTCTCCAAGCCGAGACCCCAGGACCAGAAGCGCGTCGGCCTCCTCGAGCCTCTCGAGCACGGTGCGGGCCGCGCCCAGCCCCGCCATGCCCAGGTACAGTGGGTTGTCGTTGGGGAAGAGATCCGCCCGCCGCCACGAGCTCACCACCGGGACGCGAATAGCCGTGGCAAAGCGAACCAGGGCGTCCGTGGAACGGGCCCGCAGGACTCCGGTTCCGGCCAGGATGAGTGGCCGGCGGGCCTCGGCGAGGAGATGCAGCACCTTGCGGACGAGCATCGGATCCGGTTCGGGATGGTGCTCCGGATGGGCTCCGGCACGCTGGCCCGGCTCGGAGGCAGGCACGCAGACGTCGAACAGATCCGCGGGCACCGCGAGGAGCACCGGCCCGGGCCGGCCCGTGGTGGCGGCGGTGATGGCTCGCCCGATCATCGGCGCGGCATCGGCTGCGTCGACCAGCTCGGCCGCCCACTTCACGATCGGTTCGAATGCGCGAACGACGTCCATCTCCTGGAACGCCTCGCGGCCTCTCACCTCGCTGCGGACCTGGCCGACGATCGCAATCACAGGCGCAGAGTCGGCCTGGGCGGCGTGCAGGCCTATCGCCAGGTTCGATGCGCCCGGTCCCCGCGAGCCAATACACACGGTCGGGCGGCCGGTCAGCTGCGCCACTGCCTCGGCCATGAAAGCGGCCGACCCTTCGTGTCGCGTGGCAATCACGCGAACGTGGTTCGCCGACAGCCCCTCCAGAAGCCCCAACACGCTCTCGCCTGGCACGGTGAAGGCGATCTTGACGCCCGCCCGGGCAAGTCCTTCAGCCAGGGCAGTGCCGACCGTCGTGGTCGCGCCCTGGTCTTCAGTCATCGACATTGCCGCACTCCTTCGGACCGTTGCGCCGGTCAGCCCGGGCAACGCTCACCGATAGTTCGTGAACTGCAATGGGACCGGTTCATCGAGCTCTCTGAGCCGGTTGATCACCCGCTGCAGATCGTCCTTGCTCTTGCCGAAGACGCGCAGCGCGTCACCCTGTATCTGTGGCTTGACCTTGGGGAACTCCTCGCGAACGAGCTTGCTCAGTTTGCGGGCCAGGTTCTCGTCCAGGCCCCGTCGCAGAGCTATGTGCTGGCGGACCTTGTTCCCACCGGCAGGCTCGAGCTTGCCCCAGTCGAAGATCTTGAGGGAGAGGCTGCGCCGAACCGCTTTCGACTCGATCAGGTCGCGAATAGCCTTCGCCCGGAACTCGTCGTCCGTGAGCAGGACCAGCTCCGTCGGGGTTTGCGTCAGCTCGACGGTTGCGCCCTTGAAGTCATACCGCTGCTGAACCTCGCGGCGAACCTGATCGAGCGCATTCCGCATCTCCTGATCGTCGAAGTCGCTCACCACGTCGAACGAGGACTCTCCTGCCATGTGCCACCTGCCTCTCTGGATCGCCCCCCTGGGATGCCCCGATGATCGCTCCATGGCGGCCCGAGGCGGCGGCGCAATCGCCGCGATCCGGGAACCTGCCGTGCGCCGTGAACGTGCGCCTTCCTGATTGTGCCGTACTCGCTACATGTTAGGAGCCTCTGCGCACCCGCCACGCACGTCCCATCCCGCCAGTTCGAGCGTCGCACGCCGAGCTCCCCTCCCCAACATCGCGCCGTCAGCTGTTCAGCGCCTGCACGAGCAGCTCAGCGATGCGATAGCTTCGGCCCCCGCCCATCACCAGGACCGCGTCGCCCGGCCGGACCTTCCCGGCCAGCCATGCGGCGGTGGCCTCGACCGAGCCCGGCGCGACGGCCACCATGCCGGGCCGCCGGCGGCCCACGGCCTCGGCCAGCGCGGCGGCGGACGTGACCGAAGTGTCCGGATCGCGTCCGGCCCAGATATCGGCGACGGCCACGCAATCGGCCGCGACCAGAGCCTGCGCGAACTGCTCCAGCATGGCCGCCGTTCGATGGTAGGTCAGCGGCTCGTAGACGGCCCAGACGCGCTTGCCCGGTTCGATCTGGCGCAGTGCGGCAAGGGTCTCCCGAATGGCAGTTGGATGATGTCCGTAGTCGTCGTACACGACGACGCCGGCGCCTTCCCCCTTTCTCTCCAGGCGCCTGCCCACGCCCGAGAAGCTCGTCAGCCCCGCTCCGATCGCCTGGCCGGGGACACCCAGCGCCACTGCGGCTCCGGCCACGCCGAGGGCGTTGGCGGCGTTGTGCCTGCCCGCCAGCCGCAGGCGTACCGTGAGCGAGTCGAGCGAGACACCGGCACCGCGAATCTCGAGTGTCGTGCCCTCTGGCCCGGCCTCGAGAATCCGCCCGGCGAGGAGATCCGCAGGCCCTCCACCGGTGGCGAAACGTTCCCGCAGATCTCCCTGCGATACGGCGTCCAGAGGGCTGGCAGAATCGCCGGCCAGGACCGTCGCCAGCACCCGTCCCGGCCAGCCGCGCAGAAGCTCTACGACCGCCGCCACCCCGGGATCCGCCACGTTGGCAACGAGGAGCGGCCTGGGGACCAACGGCGCGGTACGCTCCAGCCAGGCCGCGAAGCAGGCCACGACCGCCTCCCGGTCGGCGAAGACATCTGGATGGTCCCACTCGGCCGAGGTCAGGACCGCGATCGCCGGCCGGTACGGATCGAAGTTTCCGGCGTACTCGTCAGCTTCGACTACGAAGGGCTCGCCGTGCCCCCACCGGGCAGTGGCCGCGAGCCCTCCGGTCAGGGCGGCCGGCATCAAGGCCCCCACGAACGCCGACGGGTCGAGACCGGCGGAGGCGAGCACGTGGACGAGCCAGCCGGCCGAGGTGCTCTTGCCGTGCGTTCCGGCGACGCCGATGAGCCGTTTCCCGGCCGCGGCGTCGGCCACGACCTGCTGCCATGGCTCCAGTGGCACTGAGGCCGCCCGGGCCGCCTCCAGTTCCGCGTTGTTCGGATCCACCGCGGTAAGAGCCTTGGTGACTGCGAGACGGTCCGGTCGCTCCGGCCCGGTGACGTGTCGCGGGTCGTGACTCCACGCCAACGCGATGCCCACGGCCTCCAACGGCGGCGTGTAGGGCGACGGTCCGCCCGGGTCGCAGCCGGTGACCTCGGCCCCGCTGAAATGAGCGAGCAAAGCGGCAGCGCTGGCGCCTGCGCCGGCCGCTCCGACGACGTGGATTCGCTCGCCGCGGCGTATCGGGCGCGCTGCCCTGCCCGGCTGGAGCCCGCTTCCAACGGATGCAGCGCCGCGGACGGCGCTCAAGCCTGCCCACCCGTCGCCGGCGCCGCCGTCACGCATTCGAGCAGCAGCTCCAGGGCGGCGCGAGCGGTGGCCTCACGATTCGACGATCGATCGCCGGTCCACATGTGGCGCCGCACTTCCACACCTCCGGCGTGAGCAACGGCCACGTAGGTCAAACCAACGGGCTTTGCCGCGGTTCCGCCCCCGGGTCCCGAGACGCCGGTGACGGCCACGGCCAGTGCCGCTCCGGTCCGAGCGCTCGCGCCCTGCGCCATGGCCCGTGCCGCCTGAGCGCTGACCGCGCCGAAGGCGGCCAGCAGCTCGGCGGGCACCCCCAGCAGCAGTTCCTTGGTCTCGTTGGCGTAGGCCACGACCCCGCCCCGGAAGTAGCCGCTGGCTCCCGGCACGTCTGTGATCAGCTTCGCGACGAGGCCGCCCGTGCACGACTCGGCAGTCGCCACCGTGAATCCGCGCTCCAGGCACAGGAGCTGGAGTCGGGCGGTCAGCTGGGCCAGCGGCTCATTCTCCATGGCCGGTCAGCAGGAGCTGACTTTCCTGGCACCGCTGGTTGTATCGATGTAGACGCGCTGCCCGCCGAACTTGCTGACGGCTCCGAGCGCTGTGCCGTTGACGGTCAGGAATACGAAGTCGGGCCGGCCGGGAACGTTTATGCAGAAGCTCTTGTTGGCCGTGACCGTCGTCGTGAACCCGGTTGGAGAACAGCCCCCCTTTTGCGCCCCGCCGTCGACGAAGTAGTTCGGGCACGCTCCGCCGTTACCGTCGACCAGGATGACTATGTTCAGGCCCTTGTATGGCACGACCACAGTCCGCGATAGCGCTGCCGTTGGATGTCCGCTCGAGTCCACGCCCACGATCGTCAGCTGCCATCGACCCGGGTTCAGCTGCAGGGAAGCCACGAACGTTCCGTCCGCGGCCGCCTTGACCGTGGCCGGCGTAGGAGCGGGCGTCGGACTCGGCCCGGCCGAGCCGCTCGGCGAGCCGGTCGGGCCGGCGCTCGGGCTCGCCGAAACGGACGGCGTCGGTGTAACCGTGCTCGGAGGGATCGTCGCTCCGGGTGCGGGCGGGGGCCCCAGGTAGGTCGAAGTCAGAGTGATACTCGTGACCAGCGAGCTCGTGCCACTTACGTTGACCGCCCCGTCTTTGATCGAGGAGCCATCGGCCGGCGTAACGAAGGCGATCTCCGGTGCCGGCGGGCTGGGGGTAACCACCGGAACATCGATGATCACTCGCGATGTACTGCTGGCATGGCTGGTGTCCAGGTTCTTTGCCGTGATGTCGAATTGGTTGCTGCCAAAGTGGAGCAACGCCGTGTATGTCCAGTGGCCCGACTCGTCGACTGTCACGGTGGTGGGGTCCTGGCCATCCCACGAAACCAGCACGGTCGTGCCTGCCGTGGCGCTGCCCTTCAACACGTAGCTCGTGGTTCCCGGGGGGAGCTCGAGCGTAGCGTGCCCAGACGGATCCGCAACCGCCAGCGACGGGTACTGGAGGAACCGCGTGACCTGGTATCCGAAGTACGACCCCACAGCGAGCACGATGAGAACGACCACGAGGATGATCGCGTGGCTGCGTTGGAAGACGACGCCCCGCCTGATCGTCATCGGTTGCGGACCCACGAGTCTCGGCAGGAACGGCTCCGGCTCGCCGGCTTCCTGCCGCCACTCGGCGACTATGTCGTCCGCATCGAGGCCCAGATACGTGGCGTAGTTGCGCAGGAAGCCGCGAGCGTAGACCTCTCCCGGCAGATCGCCGAAGTCGCCGCTCTCGAGGGCCTCCAGGTACTTGATGCGGATCTTGGTGTCGCGTTCGACGCGGTGAAGATCCACCCCCTTCACGTCGCGGGCCACGCGAAGTTGCTCCCCCACCGGCGAGTTGCCGTTGCCGCCCACTCCCGAGCCGCCATGACCCCCGTGAGAGCCGGCGGGGCGTCGAGTCGTGGTTCGACGCGATGGGTTGCTGCTCGTCATTCCTCATCCTCGCCGTTTCCGAAGGTCGGATTGGACGGCGTGCCATTTCGGCGCAGCACCTGCCGCGCATTCGACCCATCGAACGGCCCGATGAAGCCGCGAGCTTCCAGCTGATCCATGATGCGAGCCGCTCGGGCGTAGCCGATCTTCAGGCGTCGCTGCAGGAGCGACGCGGATGCACGATCGTACTCCTGGATGACGCCCATGGCATCGAGCAGGAGCCGGTCGGCCTCGTCGTCGATCGTCTGCTCGGCGCTCTCGGGCTCTTCGTCCGTTTCGATGATGCCCATGTCGTAGTGCGGCTCTGCTTCCGCTCGCCAGTGCTCACCGATGTTGGCGATCTCCTTGTCGGAGACGAACACACCCTGGAGCCTGATCGGCCGCGGCAGATCGGCCGGCTGGAAGAGCATGTCGCCCCGACCGATGAGGTCTTCCGCGCCCGGCATGTCGAGGATGGTCCGCGAATCGATCTGGGACGCCATGGCGAAGGCGATCCGGCTCGGGAAGTTGGCCTTGATCAAGCCGGTGACGACGTTGACCGACGGCCGCTGGGTGGCCAGGACCAAGTGGATGCCCGTCGCTCTCGCCTTCTGGGCAAGGCGGACGATCGGCTCCTCGACGCTCTTGCCCTCGCGCATCATCAGATCGGCCAGCTCATCGATGATGACGACCAGATACGGCATGCGGTCGGCGGGATCGGCGCGCGTTTCGTTGAACCCGGTGACGTTGCGCGAGCTCGCTCCCGCGAATCGCCTGAAGCGGTTCTCCATCTCGGACACTGCCCATTTGAGGGCCGCCTTTGCCCGCTCCGGCTCGGTGACGACCGGGACCATCAGATGCGGGAGGCCGTTGTAGGCCGAAAGCTCGACGCGCTTGAGGTCGATTAGGACCAACCTCACCTCGTCCGGGGTAGCGTTGCAGAGCAGGCTCGTGATCAGGGCATTGACCATCACGCTCTTGCCCGAGCCAGTGGCCCCGGCGATGAGAAGGTGCGGCATCCTGGCCAGGTCCGCCGCCCGAGCGTGGCCGGCCACGTCTCGACCCAGGGCGAACGTGAGCTTGGAGGCGTCCCGCAGGTCGACCTCTTCGAGGATCCGGCGCAGGGCCACGATGTTGAAATCCTTGTTGGGGATCTCGAGACCGACCACGCTCCTGCCGGGGATGGGTGCCTCGATCCGGATCGTGCGAGCGGCCAGAGCCATCGCCAGGTCGTCGGCCAGAGCCTCGATGCGGCTGACCTTGATCTCCGGAGAGGGCTCTACCTCGTACTGGGTCACCACCGGGCCCGCGTTCCAGACCGTCACGCGCGCTGGGATCGAGAAGCTGGCGAGCTTGCCCTCGATGATGGCGGCGTTGCGGGCGTGGTCCATCGTGCTATCGCCGTTGCTCGGGGCGATGTCCTCGAGCAGGGCCAGCGGTGGGAGATGGTACTCGCGACGCAGCGCCATGGTCGTCGTCAGTACGCCGCCACCGAGCACGGCCGAAGACGGGTCTCCAGTAGCCGGCCGTTGCCCTCTCACCGGCACCCCATCACGTATCGAGAGCCCTCCGCGGCCTGGCGCTTCGGCGGACCCGGCTTCTGCTTCGCTCGGGGTCTCTCTCAGCGGACCGCCATCTCTCATCCCGGAACCGGGCGAAGCCGGTGGCGCGAACGTCTGCGAGGTTGGGCCGAGATTCGGCATGGCCGCCGGGATCGATGCCGTCCGCTCGTTGGCCGACTTGCCGCGCGCGCCGGCGAGAGCCGAATCGACGACTGAGCTGCCCGCGCGGTCCGCCCGGTTAGGTTGCGATGCGGCGCCGGGCTGGGCCGGTTTGGGCGCAGGCCGGAAGAGCTTGACGAAGGCACGCCCGATCAGACGCACCGGCGGCTCCACGACCGCGGGGAGCGACATGTCGAGTGCCAGCAGGATGCCGGCCATCATGAGGACCGTCAGGATGAGGCCTGCCCCGGGCGCGGTAACGAGTGGAGATAGGAAGCGGGCGAGCCCTCGGCCGATGTACCCAGCGGCTGGCCACTTGCCCCAATTGCCCTCGATCAGTCCGGATACGCCCAGCAGCGAACCGTATGCAAGCCCGCTGCCAAGAAGCGTCAGCTCCCAGTCCCAATGAGCGCCTTCGGCTCGTTCCAGGTAGTAGCCCAGCAAGATGAGGACGGGCGGGAGGAACCATCTGGCGCTGCCGAACCAGGGCGCCACCGCGTTGCGCTCCCAGTCGGTGAGCTGTCCGTTCTGGATCGTCAGCCCGATAAGCAGCGTGACTCCCAGGATCAGGAATATCACGCCCAGGAGCTGACGGACCAGATCCGGGGCCACCTGGACCTGGCGACGGCGCCGGCGTGCGGCCGGCGGGCGCGTGCTACGGCTGGAGGCGGAGCGGCTGGGCGTGGCGGACGAACGCGTGGCCATCTAGACCTCCACCACCACGGGGAAGACGAGCGGTCGGCGGCGAGTCTGTTCGTAAAGGTACCGGGAGACCTCGTCCTTGATCTGGCTCTTGAGAAGGCCGACTTCGCTCGTTCGATCGCCCGGGCTCTCAATCGCCGCCATGACGTGCTCGACGGCGCCGTCCATCAGCGGATCCCTCTCGTTGCCGTGGACGAAGCCGCGGGTAACGATCTCCGGCCGTGCGACCACCTTGCCCGTCTGCTTGTCCACCGTGATGACCACGATGAACATGCCGTCGCTGGCAAGGGCTCGCCTGTCGCGCAGGACGACCTCGCCGACGTCGCCCACCGACAGGCCATCGACGAGGACGTACCCCGAGGTGACGGGAGCAGCGCGGCGGGCCGTCCCGTCGGGGAAGAACTCGACCGCCTGGCCGTTCTCGATGATGAAGACGTTCTCCGGCGCCACGCCCGTCTCCACAGCGAGGCGGCCATGCTGTACGAGCATCCGAAACTCGCCGTGAATCGGGATGAAGTACTTGGGCCGGGTCAGGCCCAGCATCAGCTTGAGCTCTTCCTGGCTGGCGTGGCCCGAAACGTGGGCGTGCTTGACCGTGTGGTAGTAGACGTTGGCGCCGGCCTTGAAGAGGTTGTCGATGGTCC
>PMIP01000019.1 GCA_003158295.1 Chloroflexota bacterium
CAAGGAAGAGACCGAGACCGATCTTTTCGGTGAGCAAGTCGTGCTCTGCGGCGGCGTCACCAGCCTGATCCGCAATGGATTCGAGACCCTCGTTGAGGCCGGCTATCAGCCGGAGCTGGCCTACTTCGAGNNCTTCTCGGTCAGCGACACGGCCGAGTACGGCGACTATGTCTCCGGACCGCGGATCATCGACGCTCGCGTACGCGCCGAGATGAAGAAGGTCCTGGGCGAGATCCAGGACGGCAGCTTCGCCGCCCGCTGGATCGCGGAGAACGAGGCCGGCTTGCCCGAGTTCAAGAAGATGCGCGAAGCCGGCCGCGACCACCAGGTCGAACAGGTCGGCGCTAGGCTGCGCAAGGCCATGCCGTTCCTCAATCCCGTGGAAGTCGTCGACGGGCAGCCGCAAGCGGCGGCCGAGTAGTTCAAGGCGAACCTCGGAGGGTGGGCATGAGCGAGAACGTACCCGGCTATGTACCCAGCCGGGGTGTAACCCCGGGAGCGGCTGTGGGTACGCCACTGCCCAGATACCGGCTCGTGGTCGTTCCCGGCGACGGGATCGGCCCCGAGGTGATCGCCGGCGGCCGGCGCGTCCTCGAGGCCGCCGGTCGACTCTTCGGCTTCGGCATCGAGTGGACCGAAGTGCTCGTCGGCGGCGTCGCGATCGACGCGTACGGCGTCGGCGTCCGAGACGAAGACGTCGACGCGTGCGCAGCCGCCGACGCCGTCTATTTCGGCGCTATCGGGGATCCGCGGTTCAGCGACCCCAAGTCGAAAGTTCGGCCCGAACAGGCGCTCCTGAGGCTCCGCAAGGACCTCTGTCTGTACGCGAACCTTCGGCCGGTCAAGGTCCAGCCCATCCTTGCGGCCAGTTCGCCCGTTCGCGAGTCGCTGGTCAGGGACGTGGATCTGCTTATCGTGCGGGAGCTGACCGGTGGCCTGTACTTCGGCAAGCCGTCGGAGACGCGGGTCACGCCTGCCGGGCGCGAGGTCGTCGACACGCTCACCTACACCGAGCATGAGATCCGTCGCGTGGTGAAGCTCGGCTTCGAGCTGGCGCGTAGCCGGCGAAAGAAGCTGACCAGCGTCGACAAGGCCAACGTCCTCGAATCGAGCCGGCTGTGGCGGACGATCGTCGAGGAGGTCAAGCCCGAGTACCCCGATGTTGAACTGGAGCATCGGCTGGTGGACGCCTGTGCGATGTCGCTCGTCACCCGCCCCGCCCAGTTCGATGTGATGGTCATGGAGAACCTGTTCGGCGACATCCTCTCCGACGAGGCCAGCGTGCTGGCCGGGTCGCTCGGGATGCTGCCGTCCGCGTCCATCGGCGAGAAGCGGACCGCCCACGGAGTCCACGGCCTGTACGAGCCGATCCACGGTTCCGCTCCCGACATCGCCGGCCAGGACGTCGCCAATCCGCTGGCGACGATCCTCTCTGGGGCGATGATGCTGCGCTGGTCGCTGGGCCAGCCGGCCGCGGCCGAGGCGATCGAGAGGGCCGTCGCCGATGCCCTCGCCCAGGGCTATCGAACCCCCGACCTGGTCGCCGCAACCGGCGAGCAGCCGGGCCAACGGAAGGTCGGCACCCAGGCCATGGCCGACGCGGTCGCGGCGGCCCTCGAGGCCGGTGCGAACGCCGGGGCGAAGGCCGGCGCCGCCGCAGCTGGAGCTCAACCATGAGCGAGCGAGTCATCCTCTACGACACGACGCTGCGCGACGGCACGCAGCGCGAAGGACTGGTCCTTTCGCTCGCCGACAAGATCAAGATCGCCCGCCGCCTGGACGAATTCGGGCTGACCTACGTCGAGGGCGGGTGGCCCGGTTCGAACCCCAAGGACGCCGACTTCTTCGCGGCCGCCAGGTCGATCCCCTGGAAGAACGCGAAGCTGGTCGCCTTCGGCTCGACTCGCCATCGCAACAACCGCGCCGAAACCGACCCCAATCTGGTGGCGATCGTGGGCGCCGAAACGCCGGCCGTGTGCATCTTCGGCAAGAGCTGGTTGCTCCACGTGCGCGAGGTCCTGGGCGCCACGCCCGATGAGAACCTGGCCATGGTGGCCGATTCGGTCGCCTATCCGGTCGCTGCCGGACGCGAAACGATCTACGACGCCGAGCACTACTTCGACGGCTACAAAGACGATCCGGCCTACGCTCTGGCCACTCTGCGGGCCGCCCGCGGCGCGGGCGCACGGACTCTCGTCCTGTGCGAGACCAACGGCGGGGCGCTTCCCGACGAAGTCACTGCGATCGTCCGCGCCACGATGGACGCGCTCGCCGCCGACGGCGGCCCCGAGGTGGTGTGGGGGATTCATTGCCACAACGACTCGGAGCTGGCGGTGGCCAACTCCCTGGCCGCGGTCAACGCGGGATGCCGCCACGTCCAGGGCACGATCAACGGCTACGGCGAGCGTTGTGGCAACGCCAACCTCGTGAGCATCATGGCCGATCTGGAGCTCAAGACAAAGTACGAGCCTGTGCCTTCCGGGCGTCTTCGCGATCTCACGGACCTGGCGCGCTACGTGGCGGAGATCGTGAACATCACCCCGGACGACCACCAGCCCTACGTCGGACGGTCCGCGTTCGCCCACAAGGGCGGCGTTCACGGCGCCGCCACGGCCCGCGCCAGCGGCGCCTACCAGCACGTGGATCCGGGGGTGGTCGGAAACGTCATGCGCCTGGTCGTGAGCGAGCTGGGCGGCAAGGCCAACACCCAGTTGCGGGCGGAGCAGCTCGGTCAGCAGCTGGACGGGGTCGATTCCAAGGCGCTCAGCCAGATCATCAAGCAGCTGGAGGCGGATGGGCTCGCGTTCGAAGGCGCGGAAGCCTCCTTCGAGCTGCTCGTGAAGCGCCACAAGGCCGGCTATCTGCGACCCTTCGAGCTGTGCGACTTCACCGTTCTGGTGGAGCAGCGGGGCGGCGCCGAGCTCCTGGCGGAGGCCACGGTCAAGGTGGAGGTCGCCGGCGAGGTCCTGCATACCGCGGCGGACGGCAATGGCCCGGTCAACGCCCTGGACTCTGCGCTGCGCAAAGCCCTTGGCGCGTTCTACCCTCAGCTGGACGCGGTCCACTTGGTCGACTACAAGGTTCGCATCCTCGACAGCGAGGAGGCCACGGGCGCCCAGACGCGCGTCATCATCGACTCGTCGAACGGAGCCCTGGAGTGGTCGACGATGGGTAGCGGTACCAACATAATCGCCGCCTCTTGCCAGGCCTTGTGCGACTCGCTCGAGTACGCGATCTGGAAATCGGGCGCGAAGGTGCGGCGACGCGACGAGCGCCACTTCACGACCGTGGCCCAGCCCGGCAACGGAGCGGCCTCGGCCTCCCGTACCAGGCGCTCCGAATAGCCCGCGGAGGTCAGATGGCAGCGCCCACATCCGGCGGTTCCTCCGGCATCGGGGCAAGCGGTCCCGGCGATGCCGTCTCGCCTCGCGTCGCCTTCCAGGGCGAGCCCGGAGCCTTCAGCGAAGAGGGGGTCCTGTCCGCCTTCGTGGCGCCCGAGGCGGTGGCTCTGCCGACATGGCGAGCGGTCTTCGAGGCGATCCAGGACGGGAGGGTGGAGGCCGGCGTCGTACCCATCGAGAGGTCGTCGGGAGGCAGCGTCCGAGAGGTCTACGACCTTCTCTTCAAGTTCGACGAAGTGCGGATCGTGGCCGAGGTCTCGGTTCCCGTAAACCTCGCGCTGCTGGCGCTTCCCGGCCAGACCCTGGAGCAGATAGAGCGTGTCTACAGCATCGCTCAGGCACTGGACCAGGCGGACGAATTCTTGAGGTCGCGGCCGTGGTCCGTGCTGACCAGCTACAACACGGCGGGCGCGGCCAAGTCCATCGCCGACAAGCAAGAGCTCGGCGCGGCGGCGATTGCTTCGGCCCGGGTCGCTCCACTGTACGGCCTGGAGGTCCTCGCCGCCGACATCCAGACTGGTACCGCCAACCGGACCCGCTTCGCCGTCCTCGCTCGCGAGCAGCTCCCACCAACGTGGTTCACTCCGGCAACCCAGGCCGGCCCGTTGAAGACGACCCTGGTGTGGGCCGTTCGCAACGTCCCCGGCAGCCTGTATCGCTGCCTGGGCTGCTTCGCCGGGCGGAACATCAATCTCTCGCGCCTTGAATCGCGGCCGAGCCGGGGCGTTCGCTGGGAGTACGTCTTCTGGGCCGACATGGACTCCGATCCGGCTGCTCCCGACTGCGCCGCCGCCCTGGCGGCCCTCCTGGCCGAGGCGGTAATGGTCAGGGTCGCAGGGGTATATCACCGGGCTGCAGAGGACTAGTCGCCGCGCGGGGGGTGGGTGCGGTCGGGCTGACCTTCGAGCGGAGCCCGATAGCCCACTCGTCCGGCGTACTTGCTGCCGCCTCAACCAGTCGCTTGGATGCTGCGCGGCAGCACCAGCTCAGGTGCCGGCCTGCAACGGCTTTGTGCTCAGGTGCCCGTTTCGGGCGACCAAAGTACCAAGAACGCCAATCAGGAGGTCCCGTTGTCGTCTACGGAAACCGGGCGTTTGATGTACTCACCGCGACGGGGGAGTCTTCGAGACGCGGTGCCTCCTGGCACCGCGGCAAGGAACTCGCTGCCCTGGCGCCCGGAGTTGCCGGCCCGGCACACAGGGAGATCGATCTGCCGGCGAAACGGACTCATCGGACAGCTTCTATACGAAGGAGAGAGACAATGAAGAGGCGGAAGGTAATTCCCGCGGCAATCGCCCTCGTGGCGGTCATCGCGGTCAGCGGCATCGCTTATGCGTACTGGACAAGCAACGGCTCGGGTTCCGGAACCGGCAGCACCACCGCCGGCGCGGCCAACATCCTGACCGCCACTTCGCCCGCGCTCGATCCGATGTACCCCGGTGACGTAGCCCAGACCGTCGTCATCACCGTCAGCAACACCTCGGCTACTCAAGCGGCCTACGCCACGCAGGTGGTCGTCGCCGTCACGACCGGCAACCCCGGCTGCAGCGCCAGCGATTTCACCTTGACCGGCGGTACGGTGGCTGTCGGCAAGGACATCGCAGCAGGGGGCAGTCTTGTCCTCAGCACAGCAAATGGGTTTGTCCCTCCTACGATCAAGTTCTTCGACGATCCGAACAAGAACCAGAACGTTTGCCAGAGCGCGACGGTCACCCTCACCTACACGATCTCGTAACGACACCGCGTAGAGGGGCGGCCTAGAACCGGGCCGCCCCTGCTTCCCCATCCCTCACAGACAGTCGGTCGGGGGAGCATCGAGAGGACTTGGTCAGGTGATAGGAGAGCGATCCAGAGAGGCTCCCCGAAAGGACGAGCGGCGCCGCAGGCTGCTGTTCCTTCTCCTGCTTCTCATTCCGTTTGCCCTTGGGGGGCTCGCGGTTGACTTGCTTCGCGGCGGCGGCGGCGGCGCGCCCACAGCCTGCTCGCAAAGCACGCCGGCGGTCCTGGCAGGCGCTTCGTCGACGCCTTCTGCCACCAACACCCAGGCTGTCGGCGGCGTCGAGGCGACCCCGTTCCCGACTCCGACCCCGACTCCGACCCCGACTCCGACCCCGACTCCGACCCCGATTGCATCCGCGGTCGGCAGCGGAGGGGGCGGGGCTCAAGTCGGCGGTGCCAACTTCAGGATCACAGGCGGTGTGGGAGGCCTCACGCCAGGCGTGGCGACAGCGATCCAGCTCACGCTGACGAACCCGAACGAGGTCCCGATCTACGTCACCTCGTTGACTGTGACCATCGCCCCGGACAGCACGCCGCCCGGTTGCATCACTGCGAGCAACATCCAGCTCACCCAGTCGAACGCATCCAGCGCCGACCCGATCGCCGTCCCCGCCGGGGGCAGTGTGACCCTGACGAGTGCGCCGCGCGCGCCGCAGATCATGCTTGTCAACCTCCCAGGCGTGAACCAGGACGTCTGCAAGAACAAGAGCTTCACCCTCACCTACGGCGGGAGCGCCCGTTCGTGAACGCGGCGGCCGCCCCCGGGAAGCGCCGGCGATTGTTCGGGAAGCACGGGTGGCTCTCCGTGCTGGGCGGCCTGGCTATGGCGCTCGCGATGACCGGGATCGCTGATGCCTACTGGACAGCGGGTGGTACGGGCAACGGCAGCGGCCCTGTCGGGACGCTCGATGCTCCCACGATCAGCAGCGCCACTCCCGGCTCCGGAACGGCGACCCTGGCCTGGACGGCCGTCACGCCGCCGGGATCGGGTTCCGTTTCCTACTACGTGCTGAGGGATAGCGGGAGCCCTGCCGGCAACTGCCCGACCCAGGGGGCGCCGACCTCAGTTCTCACGTGCACCGACAGCGGGCTGGGCCTCGGTGCCCACAGCTACACGGTAACGGTCGTCTACCGCTCCTGGACGGCAAGTAGCTCACCGGCGACGGTCACAATCGTGAGCGTCCCCACCGTGGCGTTCTCCAGTGGTCCGGCGCTCGGCTCCAACAACTGGCTGCCGACCTTTGTGAACGGGTCGGGGTTCACCGGCTCCGTCACCATAAGCTGGTCCTACGCGTGGAGCGGCTACACCTATAGCGCCCTCACACCTGCCGACGGGTCCGGCAACTTCTCCTGGAACGGCCTGGAGAACTGCGTCGACGGATACAACGTTTACCAGACGACGGACCAGACCGTAACCGTCAACGCCACGGACGGCGTCCACACTGCGACCGGCACCGGCATCCTCCTGTGCAGCCTGAGGCCAAACCCGGCCGGGGGCCCGCCAGGGCCGGCCAGCAAGCTCGCCTTCACGCAGTCGCCGGGGAACGCGGTCGCGGGCGTGGCGTTCGCACCGCAGCCGCAGGTGACGGTGCAGGATCAGTACGGCAACACGGTTACGACCGATACGAGCAGCGTGACGATCACGGTCACCGGCGGAGCGGTACCCGTGACTTGTACTGCGAACCCGAAGGCTGCGGTGAATGGCGTTGCGACGTTCAGCGGCTGCGCGATCACGACGGCCGGTACCTACACCCTGACCGCGACGGACGGGTCGCTGACCTCGGCCGTGAGCGGCTCGTTCACGATCTCCGCGGCGGCCGCGAACAAGCTCTCGTTCAACCAGTCGCCGGGGAATACGGTTGCGGGTGCGGCCTTTACACCGCAGCCGCAGGTCACGGTGCAGGACCAGTACGGCAACACGGTAACGGGTGACGCTTCGACGGTGACGCTGACGATCAAGGCGGGGACGCCGACGAGCGGCGGTCCCGGTTCCTTGACCGGCTGCTCGCAGAGCGAGTCGAGCGGAGTAATCACGTTCAGCGGCTGCGCGATCACGACGGCCGGGACCGGCTATCAGCTACACGCGACGGACGGGAGCCTTGCGGCGGCGGACGGCACCGCGTTCGACATCATGCCGGCGGCCGCGAAGAGGCTCGCCTTCACGCAGTCGCCGGGGAGCGCGGTCGCGGGCGTGGCGTTCGCACCGCAGCCGCAGGTGACGGTGCAGGATCAGTACGGCAACACCGTGACCACGGATTCGAGCAACGTGACGATCGCGGTCACGGGTGGGACGGCGACGCTGAGCGGTTGCGCTGCTAACCCCAAGGCCGCGATCAGCGGTGTCGCGACGTTCAGCGATTGCACCATCACCAAGGCCGGTACCTACACCGTGACCGCGACGGATGGGTCGCTGACCGCGGCCGAGAGCGGCTCCTTCACGATCTCCGCGGCGGATGCGAACAAGCTCTCGTTCAACCAGTCGCCGGGGAACACGGGCGCGGGTGCGGCGCTTGCACCGCAGCCACAGGTCACCGTGCAGGACCAGTACGGCAACGCGGTGTCGACCGATTCGAGCAACGTGACGATCAGCGTCACGGGTGGAGCGGCGACGCTGAGCGGTTGCGCTGCGAACCCGAAGGCTGCGGTGAATGGCGTTGCGACGTTCAGCGGCTGCACGATCATGAGGGCCGGTACCTATACCCTGACCGCGACAGATGGGTCGCTGGCCTCGGCCGTGAGCGCCACCTTCACCATCGTCTCCACGGTGGCGTTCTTCAGTGTCGGCAATCACACCGGAACCCTGACGGACACGATCAGTGGGACAGGATTCATGCCCGGCGGGCATATCGTCGTCATCGCCTACGCGTTCGGCGACGGCAGCTGGATCCCTCTCGGAAACTGGGGCCTGAACCCGACGTCGCTCGTGGACGGGACGTTCAGCGTCACGTTCGGGGAGAACTGCCTGACCATGGATGGTGTCCTGGAGACTACCGATCTACCGGTAGTCGTCACGGCGACGGACGGCACGAACAGCGCGACCGGTGGCGGCACGATCGTCTGCAGCCAGCGGTAGCCACAGTCTCGTGGCGCGGCCAGCAAAGGCAGGCTTAGCAACCGCGCCCCTGACCATGATCGCCGCCTGGGGGCCGACCAGGGCGAGCCGGAACTGTCGGCCTTCTCAACGCTCCATGTTTCGGCCGTGCGGGCCCGCCAGACCGGGCGACCGTCGGGCGTGGCAAGATGAGGCATCAGTTATCTATCCCGCGGGTGCGGTACCAGAACGAGATGACGGTGAGCGTGACTCTCTCGGGTGAAGTGGAGTCGATTCGTCGGCAAGCGGCAGAGATCGCCGCGGGACTCTCGAAGACCGCTCGCCGTTCGGCGACGATCGCCCAGGAGCGAGCCGTCCTGCGCATGCTCGGCGTCGACGGGCTGGATCTGGAGGGCCGGCCCCTCGCGGCCTCCCTGGCCGAGCGCTACTGCGGCGCCGATCCCGCCCGGCTTGCTCAGGGAGTGATCCTGCCCTTCGTCGTGGCCATGCTCGAGTACGACCTGCCGGCCCGCGAGCTGGCCCTCGAGGGCGTGCGGGGCGCCGTGGACCTGTGTCTGGAGGCCGAATTGCTCGATCGGCCCGACCGGCTGGCGGGCGCGGAAGTGCTGGCCTCGCAACTGCTCGGCTCGGCCTTCCACCGGTTCGATGCCAACCGCACGGCCGCTCGGGAGATGCGCGAGGTTCTGGGCGTCTCCGACGAGCCCTGGCTGGCGGTCGCCCTCCGTGCCTCCGAGGTGGAATCGGCGGCCGGCGAGATCGGAGCCGTCGTGAGCGGGGGCGCCGACGTCGTCCAGATCCGTGTCCCGGCGAGCTGGGAATTTGCCGAAGCTCGGCGCCAGGTCGGCCTGGATACCCCGGACGCCTACGAGGTGACGAGACGCGGGTCGCGGCCCGGTGGTCGCCGCTGGCGCGCCCGGGCGGAGCGTCCGGCTCGGCCGGCGCGATCTGGCTCGGACCCGGTGCCCGCGGGAAGCCAGCGCGGCCTGACGTCGCTGCGCACGGCGGCCGACGAGGCGGCGGCGGAGCGTGGCCGCTATGCGAGCTTGATGACGGTCACCTCCGCTTTCGCAGCGCCGGAGCAGGCGGTGGTGGCGGCCTTCGAGCGGATAGACCTGGTCGAAGCGGACCCGATCCGTGAGATCGTCGAGGACAACGTGGATCCGGAGCGGGCGCTCGCCGACCACGCATTTGCCCACCGATTACAGGCCCGGGCGGGCTGCCGCGTCGTCATGGGACCCGGGCCGCTGGCCCTTGGGGCGGACGTCGCCAGCGGTCTTCCCTCCGATGCGGCGACGCGGGCGGGCCGCAGCCTGGCCCTGCAGGCGCTTGGCGTGGAACTGGCCCTCGTGGACGGGCTGCCGGCCGAACGCCTGCTGATCGGCGCCCTGCCGCGCTGGGTCGCCGACGAGGGAGATGCGCGCGCCATTCTCGTTCAGGCCTGGCTTCGGCATCTGGTCTTCTCTGGACACAGCCTCGTTGTCACGGAGTCAGACGCGGAGCCACAGGCCCATACGGCCGTTGCAGTGCTGATGACGGCCATGGCGGGCGCCGCGGCGTCACTGGTCGTGAGGCACGTCGGCCCGAGTGGAGTCCCCGCCGCGTCCCGCGACCTGCGCACCGCAGCCTCGGCTGCGGCGGCGCTGAGGGCTTCGCTCGGCGACGGAGCGCTCCGCGGAGACGCTGCGGACCTGGCTGCGCGGACAGTTCGCGCCGCCGGGGCCACGCTGGAGCGGCTGGCGGCAGAGGGGTGGTCCAGCTTGCTCGGCCCGGGCGGCGGCCGTTCGGAGGCGGAGCGCCTGGGACGTGCGGCCGTGGTCGAGCGAGCCACCGGTCCAAAGTCGGGAGCGCATCTGCTGGCAAGCCTGGTCTAGGGGAGTCCGGGGCGGGCTGCCGGTGCTAGCATGCCGGCGGGGCAGGCGGGAGCAGCATGGCGAGGAGAACCTCTCTGGACGGATCCGGCGGGCGGACAATCGCGCTCTGGGGACGGCGCGTACCTGTTCTTGTCCCGGCGGGCATCGTGGCCCTTGCCGTCGCCTGGCTTGGAATCGTCTACTTCGCCGAGCCGTGGGGGACTTCCCTTCTGCCCTCCGGCATGGACGCCCGCTGCTACTGGGCGCCCGATCTCGCCAATCCGTATCTCCACTCCAACTGGACCGATCAGATCGCCTATCCATACTCGCCCGCCTTCCTGCAGATCCTGCAGCCGATCCGCTTGCTGCCGTGGCCGGTCTTCATGGCGATCTGGGCGGCGCTCCTCATGGCGGCGATGGTCTACCTCACCGGCCCGAGGCTCATCTTCCTGGGCCTGGCCTTCTTCGGCCTGATAGAGATCTGGGGCGGCAACATCGAGATGCTGGTGGCCCTGGCCATCGTTCTTGGCTTCCGCTGGCCGGCGACCTGGTCGTTCGTGCTTCTGACCAAGATCACGCCGGGGATCGGGCTGCTGTGGTTCGCGGTCCGCCGTGAATGGCGCTCTCTGGCGATCGCACTAGGCGCGACGGCGGCCGTCGTTGCCGTCTCGGCCGCCATCCAACCCGCTGCTTGGGGCCGCTGGGTCGAAGTTCTTCAGGCAAACGCGGGCAAGAACGGAACTTGGGCGGCGGTCCCGATTCCGTTCGTGATCCGTCTTCCTTTCGCGCTCGTGCTCGTTGTCTGGGGCGCCCGAACCAACCACCGCTGGACCGTCCCCGTGTCGTCTATGCTGGCCCTCCCCGCCCTCTGGTACGGCGGCCTCTCCATCATGATCGCCACTCTCCCGCTGCTGGGGGCGCGGTCGTGGGGAGACCTGAGTCGGGTCGCCGATCAGGCCCGCACCGACCTGGAGGCCTCAGTCATCGGCGCTCGCCTCCCATGGCGTCGCCGTCGGACCGCCGAACCGATCGCACACCCCGATTGAAGCCCTGCCCGCGCGTCGAGGTCTCTCACCTCGTACGATGGGGCCTAACAGCCAGGAACCCGCGCCACGGAGGAGAAACCAGTGCCGGACACCTCTCCAATGCCGGTTCGCGACACCGCGTGGCCCACGCTCCACGTCTCGCGCCATCCGGCGATCCTCCATAAGCTGCGCATCCTGCGCGACGAGTCCACCGAGCCAAAGAAATTCCGCGAAGTGGTCCGCGAGCTCTCGTGGCTGCTTGGTTACGAGGCCCTGGCGGACGTCGAGGTCCGCCCCCGGCCGGTCAACACGCCGCTCGAACGAACGGATGCCCACGAGCTTGGTGTCCGCATCGGCCTCGTGCCGATCCTTCGGGCCGGCCTGGGGATGGTCGACGCCATGCTGGAGCTGATGCCCACGGCGGAGGTCTGGCACCTGGGGCTCTTCCGGGACGAGCGAACGCTTCGACCGGTCGAGTACTACAACAAGCTGCCCGACTCAGCCACCGTGGACCTGTGCTTGATCCTCGATCCCATGCTGGCCACGGGCGGGTCCGCCACGGCCGCCATCGAGGTCCTCAAGCGCTGGGGCGCCACGCGGATCAAGCTGGTGAACCTGATCGTGGCTCCGGAAGGACTGGACGCGGTCACCAAGGCCCACCCCGACGTCGAGATCTACTGCGCCGCCGTGGACCGGCAGCTCAACGAGCACGGCTACATCATGCCGGGCCTGGGCGATGCAGGCGACCGCCAGTTCGGAACCGGTCGCCCCGGGTAGCCGGCCTTTCGCCAAAGAGAACGGGCGGCCTTCCGGCCGCCCGCTTCGTATTTGCGAGGGTAAACGTCAGGAGATCGGCGCCGGCTCCCCCGCCACTTGCTCCTCTTCCTTGCCTCCACGCCCGAAGGCGTTGAGAACCTGGTACAGGATGATCGCGCCGAAGCATGCCGTGCCGATGCCGCCGAGGGAGAAATCGCCCCAGGTGATCGTCAGGTTGCCCGCGCCCATCGTGAGGGCCGCCGCCGCCGTGATCAGGTTCTTGTTCTGCGAGAAGTCGACTTTGTTCTCGACCCAGATGCGTCCGCCCGTGGCGGCGATCAGGCCGAAGAGGACGATCGCGAGGCCGCCGAGAACCGGAACCGGGATCGTGTGGATCAGTGCCCCGAACTTGGGGCAGAACCCCATGGCCAGAGCTACGAAGGCAGCGATCAGGAATACGAGGCTTGAGTAGATCTTGGTGACAGCCATGACGCCGATGTTCTCGGCGTAGGTGGTGACCCCGGGGCCACCACCGGAGCCGGAGATCATGGTCGCGATGCCGTCGCCGAGGAATGCCCGACCGATGTAGGGATCGAGATCCCGCTTCGTCATGGCGGCCACCGCCTTGACGTGGCCGAGGTTCTCGGCGACCAAAACGATCGCAACGGGAGCGATGAGTGTGATCGCGTGGCCGTCGAACTGTGGTGCGGTGAAATTGGGCAGACCGATCCAGTTGCTGTGCCAGACCGTGTCGAAGCTGACCTGCACGGAGGCCGGCACGAGGTTCATGACGTTGCCCAGGACGAAGTAGATGAGGTAGCCGATGACTCCGCCGATGAGGATCGGCAGAGGTCGAATCACGCGAGGGGCGTAGACGGCGACGCCCGCGACGGCCAGGGCCGTCAGCAGGCCGATGACGACGCCCAGCGTGTCGAGGTCCGGGTTGTTGAACGCGGGCGTGTTGATCTTGAGATCGCCAATGGCCGTCGTCGCGAGGTTGAGACCGATGACCGCCACGATCGTGCCGGTGACGACAGGCGGCATGATGAACTCGATCCACTTGTAGCCTACGGCCATGACGATCAGGCCGATCAACGCATAGATCGCCCCGCAGGCGATGATCCCGCCCAGCGCGACCGGGATGTTGTGCCCCGCGCCGATCGCCTCCGCGGAGAGGACCACGGCGATGAACGAGAAGCTCGAGCCGAGATAGCTCGGCACCCGGCCGCGGACGCAGATAAAGAAGATGATCGTGCCGATGCCGGAGAAGAAGATGGCCGTGTTCGGGTCGAAGCCCATGAGGATCGGCGCCAGGACCGTCGCCCCGAACATGGCGAATATGTGCTGCAGACCCAGCGCTATCGATTGTCCGGCCGGCGGCCGCTCGTCGGGAGCGATGATCCCTTCGCGCTTGACGGTCCACTGGAACATGCCACGGACGTACCCGATGGCAGCAGCCATGAGCGACCTCCTCCGACGTATGAACTCTTCCCGGGGCAAGACGGACTGGCTCCACGGGCTGCCCGGGTCTGAGGAGTAGCGTGTCAAAGACCGGACCGCTTCGCATGTCGTTTGTGACTGAGGATGTGCTCCGACTGTGGATAAACTGACCGTTTGGGGTCCGTCGATGGCGTCGGCAGGGCTGCCGGTCTGGCATCGGGACCGGGCGGGCTGTCAATTGACCGATCGTGGAGTGAGGTAGCACTCGAACCGTCACGGTGGGTTCGCCGCGAAACCGCTAGCATCGGCGCGATGGCCTCCCGAGCGACTCCGAAACGAAAGCCCACCGCACCCACGGCGGCGGCCAAAGGTGCGGCGGCCTCGAGCGCCCAGCCCACCGCGGCGGCCAAAGGTGCGGCGGCCTCGGGTGCCCAGCCCACCGCGACGGCCAAAGGTGCGGCGGCCAAAGGTGCGGCGGCCAAAGGTGCGGCGGCCAAGGATTCGACGGCGTCGGGCGCCTCCGGCGCCTCAACCGCGGTCCCGGCGGCTACGGGCGCCGAGGCCGCTCCGGCGGCCACGGGACTGACCTCGGCCGAGGCCGCGCGCCAACTTCACACCGACGGCCCGAATGCCGTCGGGCGCGAGGGCCACCGCGGACCTCTGGCGATCCTCATTTCGCAGTTCACCAGCCCGCTGGTGCTGATCCTCCTTGCGGCCTGCCTCGTGAGCTTCGTGGTCGGCGATCCGGTGGAGGCCACGATCATCCTCACCATCGTGCTGTTGAGCGCGGCTCTCGGCTTCGTCCAGGAGGCACGATCCGCGGCGGCGGTGGAGGCGCTCCAGGCCCGGCTCGCGCTCAAGGCTACGGTCGTTCGCGACGGCAAGCAGGAGGAGCTGCCGATCGTCCAGCTCGTCTGCGGCGATCTCATCCTCCTTGGGGCCGGCGACATCGTCCCGGCCGACGCCCGCATCCTCGAGTCGAACCACCTCTACATCGACGAGTCGTCGCTCACCGGCGAGTCCGCGGCCTCGGCCAAGGTCTCGAAGGACGGCAACCTGGATCCCGCCAAGGAGGGCGATCGCGACGGCCTGGCCTTCTTCGGGACGAGCGTCGTCAGCGGCAGCGGCAAGGCCCTCGTAACCGCGACCGGCGCACGAACGAGCTACGGCGCCATCGCCCGCCGGTTGCTCGAGCGTGCCCCGCGTACCGACTTCCAGGAGGGTGTCCGCGCCTTCGGGTTCCTGATCACCAAAGTGACGCTCGTACTGGTCGTGGGCGTCTTTGCCATCAACGTGGCGCTCCAGCGTCCGATCCTGGACGCCCTCCTCTTCTCGGTGGCCCTTGCCGTAGGTCTGACGCCCGAGCTGCTGCCGGCGATCGTGACCCTCAACCTGACCCGCGGTGCCCGTGCTCTGAGCGCTCACGGCGTGCTGGTCAAGCGGCTGCCGGCGATCCAGAACCTGGGCAGCGTCACGGTCCTCTGCACCGACAAGACCGGCACGCTCACGCAGGGCAAGCTCCAGCTGGTGAAGGCGGTCGGCATCGACAAGGACGACGCCGGCGAGGCCACGCAATCCCTGACGCTGGCCTACCTCAACAGCCACTTCCAGACCAGCTTCGAAAACCCGCTCGACACGGCGATATTGGCGAAGGCGCCCAAGCCGAAGGACCTGGCGACCTACACGAAGCTCGCCGAGCTGCCCTACGACTTCAGCCGCCGGCTGCTCAGCGTCGTCGTCTCGCAGAAGGGCCAGCCGCCGCTGCTGGTCACCAAGGGCGCGCCCGAATCGGTCATGGCCCGCTGCAGCAAGGTTCGGGAGGATCACACTGCACGGCCGATCCGGGCCGCGGAGCATGCCAGGCTCAAGAAGCTCGTGGACGGCTCGTCCGCCGATGGCTTCCGGCTGGTCGCGGTCGCATCTCGCACGCTCGCTCCGGCGGATGTCAAGTCGGCGCAACCGTCGGAGCCGGCTGCCAGTCTGGCCGACGCCGATCGCCTCGAGAAGGATCTCACCTTCGAAGGCGTAATCCTCTTCAGCGACCCGCCGAAGCCAGGTGTCGACAAGACGATCGCCGAGCTTGCCCGGCAGGGGATCGCCCTCAAGATCATCACCGGCGACAACGACCTGGTGGCGCGGCACGTCGCCGAACAGGTCGGCCTGCAGGTGGACGGGGTCCTGACCGGCGACCAGATGCGCAAGATGACCCACCCGGCCCTGGTGGCGCGGATCGGGCGAACCACCATCTTCGCCCGCGTGGATCCGGACCAGAAGCTGCAGATCGTGCGCGCCGTGCACGAGTCCGGGCACGTCGTCGGCTACATGGGCGACGGCATCAACGACGCCCCGGCCCTGCACGTCGCCGACGTCGGCATCAGCGTCGACAACGCCACTGACGTCGCCCGCTCCGCGGCCGACATCATCCTGCTGGAGTCGAGCCTGGAGGCGATCAGCCAGGGAGTCGTCGAGGGCCGGCGGACCTTCGCGAATACCCTCAAGTACATCCGCATGGGCACCAGCTCGAACTTCGGGAACATGCTGAGCATGGCCGGCGCGGCGCTGCTGATCAGGAACTTCCTGCCGATGACGCCGGGCCAGATACTGCTCAACAACCTGATCTATGACGCCTCGCAGACGGCCATCCCGACCGATCACGTCGATCCGGACGTGGAGGCCGTGCCGGCTCGCTGGGACGTCCATTCGATCGAGCGGTTCATGATCTTGTTCGGTCCGATCTCATCGATCTTCGACTACGCCACGTTCGGCCTGCTGCTCCTTCTGCTCGGGTCGGGTCCGAACTCGGCCGCGGCGTTCCACACCGGCTGGTTCGTGGAGTCGCTCTTCACCCAGATCCTGGTGGTCCTGGTGATCCGAACTCGGATGAGCCCGTTCTGGCGGAGCCGGCCCAGCCGCGAGCTGGCCTTGGCCATCTTCGCGGCGCTGGTGGTGGCGGTGGTCGTGCCGATCAGCCCGCTCGGGTCGGTGCTGGGCTTCGGAGCTCTTCCGATCGCCTTCTGGTTCCTGCTGGTGGGGATCGTGGCCGCCTACCTGACCATGGTCGAGATCGCGAAGCGGATCTACGACAACCACGAAGCGGGACGTGCCGCCCAGGCCGCCGCTGCCCCGGCCGTCCCCGCCCCGGCCGTCGCCGGGCCGGCCGGGACTCCTCCGGCCGTAGCTCGTCGCCGGCCGGCTCGCTAGATCGCGGCCTCGGGCTCCGAGTCACCGTCCCGTGCAACAGTGGCGGCGCCAGCCGGGTTAACAGTGTGTAGGACGCTACCGCTACACGAGGCAACTACATGACGGCGACCGCATGGTAGGAGCGGAGGCCATCCGCGCCGGCGCCGCGTCGCTCGACGAGGCCTTTCGGCTTCACCAACCTCGGTTGGTTCGGCGACTCGCGCTGGTCGTGGGTGATGCGGAGGAGGCCAAGGACCTCGCACAACGGACATTCGTGCGCGCGGCCGAGCGATGGCCTCTGCCGCCGGACCAGGATGTGGCCAGCTGGCTATCCGTCGTAGGGCTGCGGCTGGCTCTGAACGAACGCCGGCGGCGGAAGGTCTGGGGCTTCGCCTCCGTCAAGGAGACGGACGCGACGTGGGCGATCCAGGTCGACCCCGACCTCTGGCACGCCCTCGCCACCCTGGACCGGCGGACTCGTGCCGCACTCGTTCTGACCGTTCTGGACGGCTACACGCAGGAGGAAGTCGCGGGCGCACTCGGAGTGGCTCGCGGGACCGTGGCCAGCTGGCTCTCGCGGGCGCGTGACCGGCTGCAGCCGATCCTGGAGGAGAACCCTGATGACTGACAACTACGAATCTCGACTGCGGGCGCGGCTTGGCGCCCTCGAAGGGGCGGTCCCGGTTTCGAGTGAGGCGATCCGGGCCGGCGAGACGATCCACCGAGGGACGAGAGTTCGATCGGCATTGCCCGTCGGGTCGCTCGTGGCGGCCGGCCTGGTCGTCATGGTCGTCGTGGGCCTCGTGCCGCGTCTGGCACCCGCGGGTGCGGGCGCGTCCCCGTCTGCCCTCGGCGCGGTCACGCCCGGCGTTTCTTCGTCGGTCGCCGCGACGAGCACCGCCACGCCGGGCCCGTCGGCGTCAAACGCGGCCGCGAGCCCGTCTGCGTCACTCGTACTCGCCAGCCCGATGGCGCCGGTCCGCCCGAGCTCGATCTCGAAGATCGACTGGAAGACGGTGCCAATGCCTGACGGCGTCACCGTGGACACCACGACCGGCAATATCACCGCCGCGGCCCAACCCATGGTTGCCGGGTTTGGCGGCAATCTCGTCATGCTTGCGATGGCCGGGGTTTACTCCCTGGACCTGACCACTGACAAATGGACCAGGCTGGCCGGTCCGGAAGCGTTCGGCGGATACGTCCCCTTGTCCGGCCTCATCGATGACGGGCGAGGTGGCTTGATGGCGTGGGGAAGTGAGGGCATATTCGGATCTCGCGACGGTCGCACCTGGCAGAAGACGCTGCCCACCGTACCCAACGTCAACGAGATCGAGTTCTTGACCGTCACGCCGACTGGATACCTGGCGGTGGGTAACCCACCCGGCCAATCCGCCGTGGCCTTCACGTCCGCCGACGGCACGCTCTGGACCCGCCGGAACCTGCCGGACGCCACCAACTGGGATGCGTATCAGGCCTTCGTCTGGAATGGCAAGCTCGCAATCGACGCGGTCTGGGCGAACCCGGACGGCCAGCAGTTGATTCCGGGCCAGGTGCCGGTAATCCCAACCAGGGTCTGGCTGTCGTCTGACGGCACCTCCTGGGAAACCAGGTCGGTGTTGACTGGCTTCTTGCTTCCCCGGTTCGTGTCGCTGGGCGACGTCACAGTTGCCTACGAGGGCATGCATGACCCCACTATCGACGGCCGCCCTATCCTGGGCCTGAGCAAGAGCCCGGTGAGCTCTACCAACCTGACGGACTGGCACCGGGTGACCGTGACACCGGCGACCGGCTTCACGTCGGGTGTCGATGACATCGAGCCCCTGGGATCTGAACTCATGGCGGCACAACCGGACGGATCCGTCCTGACGTCCGCCGACGGCGTGTCCTGGAAGCTCCAGTCGTCGTCCGGCCCGTCTGGGTGGCTGCAGGATGGGCTCCTGAGCCCGGTTGGGGATTTGCTCGTGGACACCACCGTGAAACTGCCTTCCGGCAAGCCTGCTCTGCTGATCGTGACGCCGGTGGAGTAGCAGTCCGCGCGAAAGCGTCCACCAATTCGCCAAGCGGTGGTCCTTCGGGGCCGCCGCTTGAGTCATGACGACGACTGGGACGAGAGCGGCTCCGCCGCCGAAGTGCTGTTACATGTCCCCCTTTTCGATCGCTCGCACGCGAACCTCGTACTCAGCGGGTGAGATCTCACCGGCAGCCAACCGACGCTTGAGTTCCGCGATGCCGGGATCCTCGGCGGGAGGGATCGCCCGTCGCAGCGCAAAGACGATCACGCCCACGACGAGCAGAGTTGTCACGAGTATCGAGAGTAACGTCCCGGCGACTATCACCAGCGCCAGATCGGAACCGGAGTTCATTGCACGCTCCGCTGGTCCAGGTGGCCGGCACGCTGTCATGGTCCGTGCCCCGGCCATTGTGTTCGGACCCCATCTGGAGTCAAGTCCAAGCCCCTGGCGCCGCAGATCAGCTTCGCACAGCTGCCCCTCAGTTAGAGGGGCTCTCGGAGCGTGAAACTGGGTTTTGGAGCGGGAGACGGGATTCGAACCCGCGACATTCTGCTTGGGAAGCAGACACTCTGCCAGCTGAGTTACTCCCGCTCGGGAGGCCCCGGGCACAGGCCCTGTTGCGCGGCAGAGATTATCACGGGCTCTGTGCCAGGTACACCCATCGCCAGACCGATCGATACCGGGCATCGAACTCGAGCCGCTTGAGGTTGGCGCCGCACGTCGCCGGCTCGGACTGCGACTAGGTCTCGACGAGTCGGTAGCCGAGGCCGTACACAGTTCCGATGACCGTATCCGGGATGACGACTGCGAGCTTGGCCCGCAGGTTCCGGACCGCGACCTGTAGAAGGTGAGTGCGAAACCGCCTCGGGTGTGCGCGTCTCATTCAGCCTGCCACGCTACCGGCCCGATTCGGCGTCCGTCGAGAGGCCGGGCGCGCACGTCATGGTTGGCGCGCTGATGCTCTGAGATCTTCCGCCGGGCCGCACTTGGGAAGCAGGCACTCTGCCGGCTGAGATGCTCCCGCTCGGAGGCGGCGGGCCGAGGGCTCGCGGTGCGTTGAAGGGCAAGAACCAGATGCTGGGCCGCCGGAATGGGCCACGAGACGGCTCACCAGGCCGGCTGGAACTTCATCTTCACATCGTCCAGCTTGGTTCCCAGGATCTCGATATCGCTCAGGCGGTTGGAGCCCAACCCAAGCTGGTAGGCGATGTTGAGGTGATTCTCGGCTCGCAGGAAGGGTGGATTGGGGTACTCCGCACTCGGATCGAACCCCATCGCCGCGACCGCGATGGTGTCGGTGGCAACAGGGTTCTTGCCCCCGATGAGCAGGCCGGGGCTCATGGTGTGGAGGTCGTTATTCCAAGGGCCCTCGCTGCCCTCCACCGTCTTGATCCCGTCGATCAGTGACAACTTGACCGGCCGCGCTCGGTTCAGGTCCAGCACCACTCTGGGCAGTCGCATCTTCGTCTCGGTGTCGGCCCCATGGAACCCGGTGCGATAGCCATCGCCCGCATTGCGCTCGTAGAACTTGTACGGTGCCAGCCCGACGAGGTTCTTCATGGACTGGGTGATGCCGAGGAGATAGTGGCACTTCATCTTCGCCACCGAGACCAACGTATCCACCTCTTCGAGCACGTGGTTCACTTTGAAGTTCTCGTACATGAACCAACCACTGCCGACCGGGAGTGAGGCATAGTCGGTGTAGGGACTCGGGCTGTTCAGGTCGAGAAGCGTCGCCCCGAGGTTCTTGGCCATGTCCACGTAGCCCCAGGACTCGTAGGAGGCCCACTCCCAAACCGACTCAACGACGTAGATCTTGCTGGCGCCTGAGTCGCGCAGCAGTTCGCCCATGGCCCGCACCACGACTGGATGGGTGACGTAGCTCTCCGGAGCAGTCGTCCCCGGAGGCGGGATGTTGCCCTTCACTCCTCCGGTCAGATTGACCTTGATGGCAACCTTGTCGCCCGGTCTGACCACATCCTTCAGTCCGCCCAGGCTGTCGAACAGGTTCTGGACTTGGCGGAGCACGAGAGCGGGGTCATAGGAGCTGGCCTGCGCGATGCCCACCTGGGCGGGGGGCATCGCGACGGGTGAGGCGTACGCCGACGGCGTGTACACCGGCGAGGGGGACACCGGTGGGGTGTACACCGGTGGGGTGTACACCGGTGGGGTAAGGAGAGGCGACCCCGCGGGAAGGTGGGGCAGACAACCTTCCAGGATCAACCCTCCCGCCACTGCGCCTGCCAACTTCAAGAAGTCGCGCCGGGAGATGTCGTCGTGTTGGCTCATGCTTGGATCCTGTGAAGCATTGAAGGGACGGCTCTCGGGATAGAGAACGTCGGGATCCGACCTGGCCCAGCGGAGTGACTCAGGCGCAGCGACTACCAGCGATTCGAGGAGGCTTGTCGGCGCCCACGCCCTCGGCCAGCATAGCAAGCAGGCGTCCCACGAGGCTGTGTCTTTTGCGCCGGCCGCGCCAGAAAGATGAGGCCGGCATCGAGCGGGCGGCGGATGACCGCCCCCTCCGGCAACCCGGTCAGGGAGTTTCGCGTGCGCAGCGAGTCCGCGCCGGTCTCGGCGGCCGACGGCACCTGATACGATTCGAGCGGCATGGGGGCCGGCCGGCTCCTCGAATCTGAGGACCGGCTATCGAGCGACGCAGGGGTCGGAGGATCATGGCCAGGTCGAGTGTTACACGATCCGGGAAGCAGGCCGGCATCCAGCCGGGCGAAGAGCAGGACAGCGAGGGCAGCCGATCGATCGCCATCACGTTCGCCAAGCCTGACGTCGTCTTCGACATCCACCCGGAGCTACTCCAGACCTGGGGAGACGACCCATTCCTGGCGATCATGGACGTCGGCTTCTTCTTGCGGGTCGTCCTACAGGTCCGGCTGGACGATGGCTCGCGCGTCGACTTCGGAACCTGGCTCGAGATCCCCGACGAAGACTTTCGGACTGCCTGGCAGACCTGGAACTTCCCCGAGTACGCGGACCTCGCCGTCGAGGGCTACCTGGCCAACAGCATCGACCCGTGGGGCCGGTTCCCCCACGTACTGGCCAAGGCCACCATTCGCGACGTCGACGAAGTCCCTGTGCTGACATCGTGCCCCGACCTCGACGTGATGCGCATCATCGACGGGATCTGGCCGCGGGATGCGGTTCTCGCCCCTTACGCGGACCTGCTGGACGGCAAGTCCGGATCAGGGCGGCGCGTCTCCGAGCGGCGAAGCGTTGCGAAGCGCGGCAAGCGGAAGGCCACGGAAGGACCGGGACCGGAAGGACTCTGAGCCGAACTTGGGCCGGGGAGCGGCTGGGCTATCGCCTGTCCCCACGAAGAGATCCGAGTCGCCCCGAACCGGTGGCCGACGCCGCGCTGTCTGTCGCCCGCCGACCTACTTGCCGCCCATGCGAATCAGCACGATGGACGCCTCGAACAGCCCGTAGAGGACTACCGACATCACCATCGGGCTGACGAAGTCGGCCCCGGGCGTGATGAGGTTGGAGACGACCACGATGGCCAGGATGGCCGGGCGGCGCGACTTCCTGAGGCCCCGCGACGACACGATCCCCACCTTCGAGAGAAGGACGAGGATGATCGGGAACTCCATCACAAGGCCAAAGGCCAGGAAGAGCGTCGAGACGAAGCCGAAATAGGCGTCGGCGGTGAGCAGGATGTGGATGTCGTTGCTCTGGAAGTTGTAGAGGAAGCCCGTGGCGTAGGGGAGGATGAAGTAGGCCACGCCGACTCCGAGGGCGAAGAAGGCCATCGCCAGCGGCACCCATGGCCGGGCGGCGGATCGCTCGGAGGGGGTGAGCCCGGGAGATATGTACGCCCAGAACTCGTACAGGATCACCGGCATGGCCAGGATGGCCCCCGTGATGAGCGCAACCTGGAGCTGGATCATCAGGGCGTCGGTCAGCCCCAGGGCTTGGAGCGGCGCGTCGGTGGGGAGCGGCGATCGCAGGAAGTGGATGATCTGGCCGGAGAAAATGAAGCCCAGGATCGTGCCGGGGATAAGCGAGAAGACCGCGATGTACACGCGGTTGCGGAGCTCGACGAGATGGCCGACCCAGCTCATCTCGCCTCTGGCTGATCCCTCAGGGGCGCCGCCCCGGCGAAACGGCCGGGGGAGCCGGCGGCGCCTGCGGGGCGCTGGCTGGGCCGCGGGCGTAGCGACCTCCGACAGGCGGATATCCGGTTCCATGGTCGATCCCATTTAGCGGCGCCCCGTCGCGAGGCCCGCATGTTCTGGGCGGCCTTCTCGCGCCTGCGCGGGAAGAAGTATGACGCGCTCCGGCGCAACACTGTCCGGTGGACACGGCCGCGGGAGCGCGTGCGGCGTCGCGGACCGTCGCGCCGGCTTGGGCATCGCGGCGTTACGCAGCGGGCGGGGGCATGGGGCCGGCGCCGTCCACGGCCGCCACGATCCAGACGCGCGGCTGGAGACCCATGCGGGCGGGATACTCGCTCATGACCCGTTCCCGGAGAGCCTGTTCCGCGCCGTAGCGGACGAGATTGACCGTGCAGCCGCCGAAACCGGCCCCGGTCATGCGGCTGGCTACGACGCCAGGTACGCCCTCGGCGATCTCGACCATTGCGTCCAGGGCCGGCGAGCTGACTTCGTAGAGATCGCGGAGCGAGGCGTGAGAAGCCGCGAAGAGCCGCCCGACCTCGGCCAGATCGCCGGCCGCCATCGCGGTCACCGTGGCTGCCACGCGGGCATCCTCCTCCACGATGTGCTGGCAGCGGCGTGCCACCACTTCCCTCAGCCGGCTGCGGTTCCGGGCGAGCATCGCCGCATCCACGTCCCGGAGGGCCGTCACTCCCTGCTCCCGCTCGGCGATGACGGCGACCCCTTCCTCGCACTCCGAGCGGCGGGTGTTGTACTCGGAGCTGCTCAGGCGCCGCGGCGACCCGGTGTCGCAAACCACGATGGACAGGCCGGATGGGATCGGGGCAGGCCGGAACTCATTGACCCGGCAGTCGATCAGGAGGCTGTGGCCCGCCTCACCCGCCGCGCTGGCGAACTGGTCCATGATCCCGCAGTTGACTCCCACGTAGGCGTTCTCGCCACGCTGCGCGATGGCGGCCATGCGAGAGGGCGAGGGCCGCTCCGCCGACGGCTCCGCCAGGGCCCAGCTCGAGGCCATCTCCAGGGCGGCGGAAGAGCTCAATCCAGAGCCGACTGGGATGGTCGAATCCAGTACGCCGCGGAAGCCGCGAAGCGGGAGGCCGGCCTCCCGCATCGCCCATGCCGTGCCGGCCACGTAGTCGATCCACGAAGCGGCCTCCCGGCTGGCGAGCCCCAGGTTGTCGAATTCGAACGAGCACGTCTCCCCGAGCTCGAGGGAAGTCAGCTCGACCCTGGGCAGATCCCAGGGTTCGGCGGCAATCCAGACCTCGAGGTCGATCGCCGCTGGCAGGACGAAGCCCTGGTTGTAGTCGGTGTGCTCGCCGATGAGGTTGACGCGGCCCGGCGCCCGCACGAGCGTCGCCGGCCTGGAAGGATCGAGACGAGCCAGAAGAGCCGCGTCCCGGGCGGCTGCGCTGCGCCCCACCAGGTCTGGAGTTGGGGAGTCGGTCATGTGGTATAGCTCCGTCTCGAGAAGAGTCCGGCCCAGTCCCGGCGCACCTACAGAAGCCGACGTGGAAACGGGTGGTCTCGAGCGCCTTCCTCAGTCGACGCGCGTGCTGCTTGCAGGCGATCGGTCGGCGTCGGGAGCGGGCCTGCCCGCGGCCGGGATGGGCTGGGGTGTCACGGGATATCTGGCTTGGACGGTGCGCCCGGCGCAGCGCCCGAGTTCTCGGGCGCTGCCGGGTAGCCGGGGGCCCAGTACTGCTGGGCGGGATACGCGGGTGGCTGCAGCGGGTAGCCCTGCTGCGGATAGGGCTGGCCGGGGTAGGGCTGCTGGGCCGGGTAGGCGGGTGGCTGCGGCGGGTAGCCCTGCTGCGGATAGGGCTGGCCGGGGTATGGCTGCTGGCCGGGGTAGGGCTGCTGGGCCGGATCCGGCATCTGCGCGGATCCAGGCTGGGCGGCGTAGTAGGACTGGGCCGGCGGCTGCGGCGCGGCCGTCGGTTGGGGCTGCTGCTGAGCCGGGGAGGTTGGCTGGACCGAGATGGAGTCCTGGAGCTGACCGGACGCCTTTTGGAACTCGCGGAAGCTCTTGCCTATCGCCGCGCCGACTTCGGGCAGCTTGCCCGGGCCGATCACGATCAGGGCAATCACCAGTATCAGCAGCAGGTGCGCAGGAGTAAGTCCAGCCATTTTCCAGTCTCCTTCTTGGGCCTCAGTCGCTCGGGACAGCGGCCTTGGGGCTAGCGCTCCGTATCGCCGCCCGCAGTCGGTCCGCGGCGTCTTCCGCGGTCACGTCTCTCTGCGGTTCGGACAGTAACTCGTAGCCCACCATGAACTTGCGGACCGTCGCCTGCAGGAGCGGCGGGTAGAAGTGGGCGTGTAGCTGCCAGTAGGGTTTGTCGCCTCCGTCGAATGGTGCCTGGTGCCAGCCCATCGAGTACGGGAACGGCAACGAGAAGAGGGCGTCGTAGCCGCGCAGCAGCGTGGTCAGTCGCTCGGCGAGCGAGTCGCGCTGTGCCTGGTCCAGGTCGGGCACGCGGGCTACCGGACGCCGCGGGATCAGCAGCGTTTCGAACGGCCAGGCCGCCCAGAACGGCACAACCGCCAGCCAGTCGTCGTCGCCGTCGACCTCGCGCGGGCCGCCGGATTCCTGAGCGGCATAGTCCAGTAGCAACGGCCGCCCGTTCGCTTCGTAGTAGCGCTTCTGGCTGGCGTCTTCCTTCTCCCCCTCTCGCGGGACAGCGTCGCCCGCCCAGATCTGACCATGCGGATGCGGGTTAGAGGCGCCCATGGCCACGCCCCGGTTCTCGAAGACCTGCACCCAGCGGAACCGCTCACCCAGGGCCGCCGACTGGTCCGCCCACAAGTCCACGACCGGGCGCGCCTGCGCGGCGCTCATTCGGGCGATGCTGAGATCATGCCGTGGCGAGAAGCAGATCACGAGGCACTCGCCCCGCTCGCTCTCGGCCCTGAGCAGCCCGTTGTCAATAGACAGGTGCGGAGAATCAGGGCGAAGCGCCGCGAAGTCGTTCGTGAACACGAAAGTCGATTCGTACATCGGGTTGGTCTCGCCGTTGGCCCTGACGTTGCCCGGGCACAGGTAGCAGTACGGCTCGTAGGTGGGCAGGTCCTCGGGCGGTGCCGCTTCCTGCCGGCCGAGCCACGGGCGGCTCGTCCTCTCCGGCGATACCAGCAGCCAATCGTCGACGAGCGGGTTGTAGCGGCGGTGCGGCTGGAGCATTGCCCGGGCGGCAGCGCGTCGGTTCACTACCGATCCCCCTCCTGCGATTGGTCCGAGTCTTCCCCAAAGACCTGGGCGTCGCCCGTGGCGGGATCGACAAGGACGAGGTTGCGAACGGCGGCTGCTATCAGCGTCCTCGCGGCCGAATCCAGGCCCGTGTCCGTGATGACCGTGTCGGCGTCCTCGAGGCGCGCGACGGCGCTGATACCGATCGTTCCCCACTTGGTGTGGTCCACCAGCACTACCAGGCGCCTTCCGGCCTCGATCAGCGCACGGTTCGTTTCGGCTTCGAGGATGTTCGGCGTTGTGAGGCCCGTTCGGGCGTCCAGGCCGTGGCTGCCGAGATACACCGTGTCGACGTGCAGCGACCGGATCACCTCGACGGCGAAGGGTCCGACGAGCGCGTCGGAGGGCGTGCGCACGCCGCCACTCAAGATGACCGTCTGATCGGGGCGGCCATCCGCATACAGAACATCCGCGACCGGCACGGAGTTGGTCAGCACCGTGATGCCGGGGCAGTCGACCAGCAGCCTTGCCAGGGCACAGGTAGTCGTTCCGGCCGAGATGGCGATGGCCGAGCCGGGCGTGACCAGGCCGGCCGCGTAGCCGGCGATGGCACTCTTCTCGCGTTGCATCAAACTGGACTTCACCCTGAAGCCAGGCTCGAAGAGGGGGCTGCCCTCGATCGCGGCGGCCCCGCCATGGACCTTCTCGAGCAGACCCCGCCCATTCAGGATCTCGAGGTCGCGACGAATGGTCATGTCCGACACGCCGAGATCGCGAACGAGATCGGCGACGCGCACGCCACCCTGCTCGCGCACGCGCTCAAGGATCAGGTTCTGGCGCAGACGAGCTAGAGCCGGCCTCCGAGTGGCCGTGTCCAGGCCTGCCGCCTCAACCACTCGCTCAGTTGCCTCCGAGTCCATCCTTCTCCGCTGCTCCTACCGGCGCACGACAACCCGGCCCAACGCCATGGCGCCGACGGCGATTCATCGTGCCGCAGTCCGGCGGCCAAGTCAACGTTTTCCACCACAATCGCACGCATTATGGGTTCTTGCCCCTTGACACGTGGAGAGTCAGCGACCGACAATCCACCCGTCCTGTTGGTTCTTGGTGAACCACGATCGCTTCATGCGGTCGTGAAGGGAGGAGTGAGCGCTCAAATGGATGAATCCACCCGCGCCGGCCAGGTCTCACGCCGGGAAGTACTCAAGAAAGGCCTTGTGGGGGCTGCCGGCCTGACTGTCCTGCCGGCCGTCCTCGCAGCGTGCTCGTCCAGCGCCGCCACGGCCGCAGCGCCCAGCGGCAACGTAAGCGGCAATCTAACCGGCACGCTCAAGATCGGCAGCAACCACTCCGACCCGAGCGAGGCCACCGGCATGACGGCGATCAACGCCGCGTTCGCGGCCGCGACCGGCCTGACGCCGACCATGAACACGGTCGACCACAATACGTTCCAGGATCAGATCAACAACTACCTCCTGGGGACGCCGGACGACGCCTTCACCTGGTTCTCCGGCTTCCGGATGCGCTTCTTCGCGGACAAGAGCCTGGCCACGAACATCGATGACGTCTGGTCCGCCGTTTCCAGCAACTTCACCTCGGCCTTCGCCACGGCCGTCACCGGCAACGACTCCCATATCTACGGGATTCCGGTCGACTACTACCCGTGGTGCGTCTTCTATCGCAAGAGCCTCTTCTCGGACAAGGGTTACACGGTCCCGTCCACCTGGGCCGACTTCATCACCCTCTGCAAGAAGATGCAGACGGACGGCCTCACACCGATCGCCTTCTCCGACAAGGACGGCTGGCCGGCGATGGGCACGTTCGACATCCTCAACCTCCGCCTCAACGGCTACGACTTCCACGTCGGCCTCATGACCGGCGCGAACAAGTGGACGGACCCAAAGGTTACGGCCGTCTTCCAGCAGTGGGCCCAGCTCATCCCGTTCTACACCAGCGGTTTTGCGGGCCTGACCTGGCAGCAGGCGTGCGACACGCTGGTCAGCAAGAAGGCCGGCCTGTTCTTCCTCGGCCTGTTCATGACCGGTGAAGTCGCCACGGTCGACAAGACCGCGGTCGCCGACATCGACTTCTTCCCCTTCCCCTTCCTCGGCAACAGCTACGATGCCGAGGCTGCCCTCGACGCCCCGATCGACATCTGGATGCTCAGCGCGAAGTCACCGTCCCTCACGGCCGACCTCATCAACGCGAAGGCTTACATGAACTTCTGGGCCAAGGGCTCGACGCAGGTCCTGATGTACAAGGCCAACAATGGCTTCATCCCGACCGCGAATGACGCCGACTCGAGCACTTACGACGTCCTGACGAAGAAGGCAGTCTCGATCGTCAGCGCCGCCAAGAAGATCACCCAGTTCATGGACCGCGACACCCGGCCCGACTTCGCCGGCGCGAACGGCATGCAGAGCTTCCTCCTCAGCTTCCTCGGGAATCCCACCCAGGACCTGGCTGCGCTCCAGGCGTCGATCCAGGCGTTCTGGGATGCCCTCCCGGCCTACGTCGTTGCGCCCGTGCCGACGCCCGCGCCAACAGCAAGCTAACGAGATTCGCGGTTTAGTTACAAGTAACTGGTCCGTGTTGTTCAATGTCTGAGATAGAGCCCAAGGCTCTGACTCCTGCCCCGGCGACCACAGCCGGGGCAGGAGTCGTTGCGCCCGCTGGGCGCCGACGGCACTACAGCGTCCTCACGCGTCGAGACAAAGTCCTGCTCGCACTGATGGTGGGGGTGCCCCTGTCCATCTTCTTCGTCCTGATCTGGGGCATGGCTCTTGTTTCGGTCGTGCTCTCCTTCACCGACTGGCAGGGCCAGGGCCCGCTCAACTTCGTCGGCCTGAAGAACTACACCTACCTGATCCAAAGCTACCCGGCGTTCTGGCCTGCCCTCTCGCACAACATCCTCTGGCTGCTCTCATTCATCTGCTTCGCCACCCCGATGGGGATCCTGCTGGCCGTCTGTCTCGATCGACCGCTGAGGGCGTCGGGACTCTATCAGACCATCTTCTTCACGCCCGTCGTCCTGTCCCTCGCCGTCGTCGGCTTTATCTGGGAGCTCCAGTACTCGCCGCTCGCGGGCAATGGGTTCATCGACAGCGTTCTGGCCGCGACGGGCCTCGTGAAGGGAAACGCCACTCCGGACTGGCTCGGCGACCCGTCGATCAATATCTGGGCCGTCATCGTCGCGGCAAGCTGGCGCCACATCGGCTACATCATGATCCTGTACCTGGCGGGCCTGAAGAGCGTCGATCCGTCGCTGCGTGAGGCGGCTGCCATCGATGGGGCGAACGAGCGCCAGACCTTCTTCTATGTCGTCTTCCCGGTCATGGCGCCCATCAACGTCGTCATCGTGGTCGTGACGGTGATCGAATCCCTGCGGGCATTCGATATCGCCTACATCATCAACCACGGCAAGAACGGCCTGGAGCTGCTCTCCACCCTGATCACCAACAACAGCATCAGCGAGGCCAGCCTCATTGGCTTCGGATCGGCCATCGCGGTCGTGCTGTTGCTGATCTCGCTCGTTCCCATCGTGCTCTATCTGACGCGTGTGATGCGATCGGAGGAGCAGTGAGCGCCTGGGCGGTAGCAGGACAGGGGACGACCCACAATCGGGCCAGGCGCCGGCTGAAGCGCGCCGGGCTGCACGTCTTCCTGATCGTGCTGGCCTTCATCTTTATGTGGCCGTTGCTCTACGCGCTCTACACGTCGCTGCGCCCTTACGGCGAGATCGTGGCCAACCCAACCGGGCCGTTCTCGCTGCCAGCCACGCTCAACCTCGACAACTACTTTTCGGTCTGGAACGCCCAGAACATGCTGGGCTTCTACTGGAACACGGCGGTCATCACCATCCCGGCGGTGATCCTGACCCTGTGGATCTCCTCGATGCTGGCGTTCACTATTTCCAAGTTCAGCTGGCGCTTCAACCTGCTGGTCCTGATGATCTTCACCGCCGGCAACCTCCTGCCGCCGCAGGTCATCATCGTGCCGCTCCGCCTGGTGTACCTGCATCTGCCTCTGCCGGCTCCGCTCAGCGACAACGGATTGATGTATGACCAGTTCACGGGGTTGATCCTGATTCACACTACGTTCCAGACCGGCTTCTGCACGTTCGTATTGAGCAACTACATGAAGACCTTGTCCAAAGAGCTCATCGAGGCGGCCCAGATAGACGGCGCCGGGATCTTCACGATCTACCGCCGCGTCGTCCTGCCTCTGTGCACTCCGGCCATTGCCGCACTGGCAACGTTGCTCAGCGTCTGGATCTACAACGACTTCTTCTGGGCGTTGCTGCTGTTCAAGTCTGGCGACAAGCGCCCGATCACCGCGGCCCTGAACAACCTGTCGGGCGCGTTCTTCACAAATCCCACGCAGCTGGCGGCTGTGTCGGTGATGGCGGCGGTACCGACGATCGTGCTATACCTGATCCTGCAGCGCTTCTTCGTCACCGGCCTGACGCTCGGCGCGACCAAGTCTTGACCCGGCGGGAGGTCGAGGGCGGGATCCGCGACAATCGTTGGACTCGCCGCCACCGGAGATCTGATGTCCATCGAGTGGAACTCTGATACACGCGAGTTTCACCTCCGGAACGATCGGATCAGCTACATCTTCCGCGTGCTCGAAAGCGGCTGGCTCGGTCATCTCCACTTCGGTCCGTCGCTGGCTGCCGGGAAGGCGTACGCGCACCTGGTCCCGGGCGAGTTCTTCGGCTACTCGAACCGATTGGGTGAACCGGTGCCATTCGAGTGCCCCACCGGCGGCAGCGGCGATTACCGGATCCCCGCCCTGGCCGTCGAACTGGCGGACGGCTCGGGCGTCTTGAACCTTCGCTACAGGAGCCATCGGATCGTCGCCGGGAAGCCGCCTATCCCTGGCCTGCCCTCAACCTACACGGAAGTGGGCGGCGAGGCGGAGACGCTCGAGATCCTGCTGGTCGATTCGGTCGCCGATCTCGAAGTCCGCCTTCTGTACACGATCTACCGTGATCGACCGGTCATCGTTCGAAGCGCGCGCGTCACCAACGCGAGCAAAGGACCACTGATCGTACGCGCCGCCATGAGCGCATCGATCGATCTTCCGGACGCGGACTGGCAACTGATCACCTTGAACGGAGATTGGGCCCGAGAGCGCCACATCGACCGGCGCGATCTTCGGCCGGGACGCCAGTCCGTCTCGAGCGTCAGGGGGGCCTCGAGTTCGCAGCACAACCCCTTCGTGGCCCTGGTCCGGCCAGCCGCGACCGAGGAGACCGGCGAGGTCATGGGCTTCTCTCTCGTCTACTCGGGCAACTTCCTGGCCGAGGCCGAGCTGGAGCCTTTCGGGACGACCCGAGTTCGGATGGGCATCAATCCGGACGGGTTCTCGTGGGTCCTGGAGCCGAGTGCTTCTTTCGACACGCCGGAGGCGATCCTGGTCTACTCCGCCACCGGCCTGGACGAGATGAGCCACGCCTATCACAGCCTCTTCCGCGAACGTCTGGCCCGCGGGGCATGGCGGGACAAACTCCGGCCGATCCTGATCAACAACTGGGAGGCGACCTACTTCGACTTCGACGAAGCCCGGCTGCTGGAGATCGCAGCCGCGGGTCGCGAGCTCGGGATCGAGTTGTTCGTGCTTGACGACGGCTGGTTCGGGCAGCGGGACGACGACACGACTTCGCTCGGCGACTGGAAGGTCAACCGGCGCAAGCTTCCTGGGGGCCTCGAATCGCTGGCTCGCAAAGTGGAGGCCCTTGGAATGCGCTTCGGGCTCTGGATCGAGCCCGAGATGATGAGCCGGGCCAGCGCCCTTTTTGAGGCTCACGCGGACTGGGCCGTCGGCATCCCGTCCCGTCCCCTGACCGAGCACCGCAACCAGTACGTCCTGGACATGTCCCGGCCGGAGGTCGTCGATTATCTGTTCGGCGTGCTGTCGGGCGTGCTGGGCAGCGCCCCCATCTCCTACGTCAAGTGGGACATGAACCGCACCATCACCGAGCCGTTCACGCCGACCATGCCGGCGTGGCGACAGGGCGAGTTCCTGCACCGCTACATCCTTGGCGTATACGCGCTCTACGATCGGCTCACCCGGGCCTTCCCCGGGATACTCTTCGAGTCGTGTGCCGGCGGCGGGGCCAGGTTCGACCCCGGTCTGCTGGCCTACGCCCCGCAGGCCTGGACCAGCGACAACACGGACGCGATAGATCGCCTCAAGATCCAGTACGGCACTTCGCTGGCCTACCCGCTGAGCTCGATGGGCGCACACGTGTCGGCCGTGCCAAACCATCAGGGCGGCCGCGTCACGCCACTCGCGACTCGCGCGGCCGTGGCCTTCTTCGGCGATCTCGGTTACGAACTGGACCCGACCAAGCTGTCGGAGGACGAACGGGCCGCCATCGCCGAGCAGGTCGCTTTCTACAAGCAGTGGCGCGAGCTGGTCCAATTCGGCCGCTTCCACCGGCTACGCAGCCCGTTCGAGGGCGATGGCAACGAGACGGCCTGGATGGTCGTGGCAGGCGATCGGAAGGCGGCCCTCGCAGGCTTCTACGAGGTTCTCAACCGGGTCAACATCGGCCCCCGTCGGCTGCGGCTTCGCGGGCTGGACCCCGCGACGCTCTATCGCGTCTCGGCGTGGCCGCCATCGGCCGCTCCGGATCAGTCGAGCCGACTGATTGGAGGCGATCTCCTGATGGCCGCGGGGCTCGTCATCGAGGCCCGTCGGATGGCGTTCCCGGTGGGCGATTTCCTCGCCAGGCTGTACGTCCTGGAAGCGGTTGATTCCGAGCCCGGCGGTGCTGAGTGACCGCAAACCGGGAGTGACCGCGGCATGACTATTGCCGGTCGGCTGGCCGGGCCGGCTCGAGACGGAGGTCGGATCCGATGATCGCGAACCCGTGGCTCGCCCCAGAGCTGACGGCCGACAACCGTCTGCCGATGCACAGCGTCCCACACCTCGACCGCGTCGCACTGGACGGTCGCTGGAGGTTCCAGCTCCTCCACACGCCGGAAGAGGAGCTCGGGGCCGCGTGGAGCGAGGTCGACGTCCCAGGGTGCTGGACGATGCAGGGCTTCTTCGACCTGCCGCACTACACCAACGTCCAGATGCCGTTCCCCGGGGAGCCGCTGGACCTGCCGGCGACGAACCCCACCGGCGTCTACGAGCGCGACTTCGAGTTGACAGAGGGGTGGCTCGCCGGCCGCCGCGTCGTTCTCCAGGTCGGCGCCGCCGAGAGCGTGCTGATCGCCACCGTCAACGGGGAGCAGGTCGGGGTCAGCAAGGACTCGCACCTCGCGGCCGAGTTCGATCTCACCGGGCTCGTGAAACCTGGTCCCAACTCGATCCGGTTGCGGGTCGTGAAGTGGTCCGACGCGACGTACGTAGAGGATCAGGATCAGTGGTGGCACGGCGGAATCACCCGCTCGGTGTTCCTCTACGCGACGCCTCGGGTCCACTTCGCCGATCTGCGCGTGAACGCCGGCCTTGCCGACGACCTTCGGACGGGGACGTTCGAGTTGCTGGCCGACGTGGACTTCGGCGGCACCGAGTCGGGGCCCGGCTGGACCGTCGAAGCGCGTCTGGGCGAGCTGCCGCCGCTAACGGCCGTCGTTCCGTTGGCCAACAAGGGCCCCGGGCCGCGTGTCAACCGAGCCGACTCCCAACCCATGACCCGCGAGCGCTTCGAGCTGGTCAACCGTCTTGTGTCCGTGGGGCTTACGGGCGGGGAGCTGGCTGACTGGGAGCGCCTTGCGCCGGTGATGCGACCGCCACTGGACCGACGCGCCATTCTGCGGGCCGAGCTACCGGGCGTGTCGGCGTGGTCGGCAGAGCGGCCCACGCTGTACCCGCTTCATGTGGTCCTGCGCTCTCCCGCGGGCGAGGCGGTCGAGGAAGCGGATCTCCGCGTCGGCTTCCGGAGGGTCGAGATCGATGGCGTGCACCTTCTGATCAACGGCGCCACGATCCTCTTGCGCGGGGTGAACCGCCACGACTTCGACCAATTCACCGGCCGCGTCATCTCGCCGGAATCGATCAGGGCGGATCTGGTGGCCATGAAGCAGTTCGGCTTCAACGCGGTCCGGACCTCGCACTATCCGAACGACCCGGTCCTGCTGGATCTCACCGATGAGCTCGGGATGTACGTGATCGCCGAGGCCGATATCGAGACGCACGCGTTCATCGACCAGTTGTGCGGCGACCCACGCTACCTCAATGCCTGGGTGGACAGAGCGGCGCGCATGGTCCGCCGGGACAAGAACCACGCTTCAGTGATCGTCTGGTCACTCGGCAACGAGTCGGGTTACGGCCCCAACCACGACGCCGAGGCCGGCTACATCCGCGGCTACGATCCCAGCCGGCCGCTGCACTACGAAGGCGCGATACGCTGGGACTGGTTCGGCGGCCGGAAAGTCACCGATCTCACCTGCCCGATGTATCCACCGATCTCCGCGATCGTGGCTCACGCGCGATCCGGACGCCAGCAGCGCCCGCTGATCATGTGCGAGTACTCGCACGCGATGGGCAACAGCAACGGAAACCTCGCCGACTACTGGGACGCGATCGAGTCCACGGACGGCCTACAGGGCGGCTTCATGTGGGAATGGTGGGACCACGGCCTCGTGCAGACCCTCGCCGACGGCACGAAGCGATGGGCCTACGGCGGCGACTTCGGCGACACGCCCAACGACGGCAACTTCTGCCTGGATGGTCTGGTCTGGCCCGATCGCACGCCCAAGCCCGCTCTCTTCGAGCACCGCCAGCTCGCGGCCCCCGTCCGTGTCTCGGCCACCGCAGAAACCGTCGGGACGGGATCCGTTGAGTTGCACAACCGCCAGTACTTCACCGACCTGTCCTGGCTCCGGGCTGCCTGGGATCTGACCGCCGACGGCGAAGTCGTGGCCACCGGTGACCTACCGCTGCCGGATACCGTCCCCGGCGGCACTGCGGTCGCAACCCTGCCCGGCTGGGTCGCTCCGGCAGCAGACGGCCGCGAGCGATGGCTGACCATTCGGTTCCGCACTGCTGCCGCGCAGGCCTGGGCGGCAGCAGGTTTCGAGGTGTGCTGGGCCCAGATCGACCTGGGCAGAGGCGACGCCGGCCTGGCCCGAGAGCCTGCCCCGGGCGGCCTCGCCTCCACGAGCAAGCCCGTCGAGCTGGACGAGTCGGGCCGGATTGCCCACGAGCTGCTGGCCACGCCACCGGGCCTGATGCTGTGGCGCGCGCCCACGGACAACGATCGGATCGGAGGTCTTGCCGGCCAGTGGCTCGACTGGGGCATCGCCCAGCTGACGCGGACCGTTCGCTCGATCCGCCGTGACGGCTCCGTCACGATCGTCGATGCCGACGAGACCACCTCCAGCGGAATCGTCGTCCGCCACGAGGAGCGGTTCGAGCGACTGGCGAGCGGCGGCTATCGGGTCACGGAGGCAGTTGAGATACCCGAGGAGCTGTCCGACCTCGCCCGCGTCGGAACCACGCTGGAGGCCATCGCCGGCCTTGAGCAGGTGAGCTGGTTCGGCCTGGGACCTGTCGAGACGTATCCGGATCGCCGCCGGAGCGGCTCCGTTGGCCGCTGGCGCTCGACTGTCACGGACCAGTTCGTACCGTACGTCCTGCCGCAGGAGAACGGCGGGCACAACGGCGTCCGCTGGCTCGAGTTGTCCGACGGCGCGGGTCGCGGATTCCGCATCGCCTTCGATCGACCTCTTCAAGTCTCGGCGACCCATTTCCGCGCCGCTGACCTGGCCGCGGCAAGGCATGCCACGGAGCTCGCCCCCCGGCCGGAGGCCGTCATCTCGTTCGATGTCGCGCACAGAGGGCTCGGAACGGCCAGCTGCGGCCCCGACACGCTTCCGGAGTATCGTGTCGGATCGGGACGATACTCGTGGGCCTGGACCCTGGAACCGCTTGGCTGACCGGCGCTCTCGAGACTTGCCCGTGTTCGCGGGTGTCTCGGCGGCCGCCTGGCCTCGTCCCGGCATGCAACGAGATGCGCCCCGCACCTGGTGCGACGGGCACGATGTGAGCCACACAGGAGGCTGCAATGAGCGAGTTCAAGATCAGCATCAACCTTTGGAGCCAGGCGGCCTCGTGGCAGGAGATGCTCGAGGCGGGCCAGGCCGTTGACCGGCTCGGCTACGAGCACCTGTGGACATGGGACCATGTCAAGGCCATCTTCGGCGATCCCCACCAGCCGATCTTCGAGGGCTGGACGGTGATCACGGCCTGGGCGATGGCCACTCACCGGGTCAAGCTGGGGCTGCTGGTCGGTGCCAACACCTTCCGCAATCCGGGTATCGTCGCCAAGATGGCGACAACACTGGATCACGTGTCGGGTGGACGGGCGATCCTGGGCATCGGCGGCGCCTGGTTCGAGCTGGAGCACAAGGAGTTCGGGATCGACTTCGGGCGCAGCGTGGGCGAGCGTCTTGATTGGCTCGATGAGTCGGTCGGGGCCATGCGGGCGATCATGGCCGGCGAGAAGGTCACTTCCCCTCAGGGGGGCCGCTACGCTTTCGACGGCCTGGCGATCAGCCCGCTGCCGGTCCAGAAGCGGTTGCCCATCATGATCGGCGGCAACGGTCGCACCAAGACGCTCCGGACGGTGGCTCGCTACGCGGACATGTGGAACGGTTTCGGGTTGCCGGGCGAGCTCAAGGAACTCCACGGCGTGCTCCGCGAGCACTGTGCGGAGGCCGGCCGGGACCCCGCCGAGATCGATAGCTCGGTGAACCTGTGGATGGTCATCCGCGACTCCGAGTCCGAGGCGAAGCGAGTCTGGGCTCGGGCCATGGACCGGAACCTGACTCCGGTGGCGGCCACGATCGAGCCGGCCCGACCGCTTCTGACAACACCCGAGAAGGTCGCCGAGAGGTTGCTCGAATACGTGGAGGCCGGCTGTACGACGGCGCTGGTGGAGATGCCTGCTCCATACGACATGGAGACTCTCGAGCGGCTGGCGAGGGAGGTCAGGCCCTTGGTCGAACGGGGGACCGCTCTGACCTGAGGCCGCGTCGGCCCCTGCGCGGCTCCGGATCCCGCACCGTGCCTCCGCCGAGGGCTCAGCGCGGCGCTAGCAGCGACCCCACCAGGACGCCGAGCACCAGTACGGCGGCGACCATAAGGAAGAAGACGGGCCACGCGAGGGCCATCGAAAGCCTGGTGCGCATGCTCGCCGGCGCGCCCGCCAATGCCGCCTGCTCGCGCTGACCGCCCAGCCGGGATGCCAACGTCCGCATCAAGATCGCCCGAATCGCGACCACGGCAACTGCCGCGACAAGGGCGAGCGCCACGTACTTCATTTCTCAAGTGTAGTTGAGCCGGCATGCCGGGCGGCGATCTGGGTGGTCCCCAGAACCAGGCGCGTCCGACCGCCGAATTGCCCCAATCGCCCCTCCGCCAGCACCGCATGTGGCCATCGAGGAGTATCGTTGACGTGTTGTCGTCACAGACCGACCGCATCGCGTCGAACTCGGCGGTCGCAAGCACCGCGTCAGTGGCTCGACGAAGGTCGGCCGGGCTTACGTCGGTTCATTTGCCCCCGGGCAGAGAATGACTCCGCAAGGCGGCCGCAAGGAGAGCTGAAAGATGCCGTGGGGCCTGACTCCAGTCCACCTCATCGTGATCCTGGTAATCGTTCTGATCGTCGTCGGGCCCGGCAAGCTGCCCGACACTGGCGCCGCCATCGGAAAGGCGCTGCGCGGGTTCAAGGACGCAGTGGACGGCAACGATCAGGCCGGCTCGTCACAGCACTCTGACCAGGCGCCCGCCGCACAGGGTCAGCCGCTCCAGTCCAACCCCGGGACTCCGCCGGCCGCAGGCTATCCGCCGCAGTACGCCCAGCCGCTGCCGCCGCAGTACCCGCCGCAGCCTTACCCGCCGCAGCAGTACCCCCCGCAGCCGTACCCGCCGCAGTACGCGCAGCCGCTGCCGCCGCAGTACGCGCAGCCGCTGCCGCAGCAGTACCCGCCGCAGCCGGGTATGCCCCAGCAGGCTCCCGTGTACCCCGGTCAGTACCCGCCGCAGCCGTACGCGGGGCCGCAACCGAATCTGGTGCCGCCGCCAGGTCCAACGCCCGGCCTGGGCTCCGCGCCATTCCCGGCAGCCCCCTCGGAGCAGCCGGCACAGGGTCAGACACCTGGGACGGGATCGCAGGAGCCACCTAGGCGCTGACGCGAAGCCCCGGAGGCCCCTCAGGATCCTGATTCAGCGAGGCCCGAACCGTCGTCGCGTGCGGTTCCACACAGTCGTCTTCGAAGCGCCCCGGGGCCAGGTCAAAGGCTGCAATCTGCCAGGATCGGCAGTAGCTTCTCGTCGATCTCTGCCTCGCTCGGGCCGCACTCCAGTTTCGCCAGAGTCCAGGACTCGACGTGGTCGACGCCCTCGCCCGGCTCCAGCCTCGTCAGTGGCCCGAGTGTCTCCACCTCGAGCATATCGGAGTCGGCGTACGTCTCCGTGTTGCAGCCCATGTCGGCGTAGGTAGCCCCCGGGTCGTACGGATAGTGGATGATCAGGGCATCGCCGCCGAGGAGATAGGCTGCCCAGCCCTGCTTGTTGAGGAAGCCGACCTTCTGCTTCGTGGTCGCCTTCGGATCCTGCCGGAGCTGGATGTACTTGCGTCCCCACCTCCAGCGTGGATCGGTCATGTCCGTGAAATACCAAAGGACGAGCGGTCTGGCCGGAGCAAGCATCTCGGGGTGCGGCCGGAACTCCTCTTGCGGGTAGATCGCGTGTCCGCCCGGTGCCATGACCGAGAGCGCCCACGGTGCCAGCTCACATGCCCAGGAGCCGCGATTCACGATGCGATGAGCCACCTCCACGCACGGTGACGTGGGGGACACCGTGACGCGCATCTCCTTGTCCAGCGCGTTGGCGCCTTCGTGATTGCGCAGAACGAGCGTGGTGCCGTCCATGGTGTGCTGGACGGGCTCATTGTCCGAGGCGTAGGTTCGGGGGAAGATTTCCGGGGCATGCCAGAGGCGATGGCCGCCGTAGTTGTGCCACTCCGCGTCGCCGGTCCGGCCCAGCGTCTCCGCGTAGTTGTTGAAGAGGTTCTGGCCGTTGACAAAGCCGAGCCGGATTATGCGGGGTCCGACGTCGGTGGTGGCCACGAGCTCTATCTCCCCGTTGGAGACGCGGATGCAGTTCGGCCAGCCACCGTATTCGACCATCTCGATCACCAGGGAGCCTTCATTCATCGGCGACCATCCACCTTCGCATGTGCTGCTGCCTCTCTGACGGGAATTGTGCCGGATGTGCGTGCTAGACGTTCGATGCTGTTGCGGTCTTCGTGTCCGCCCGCGACACGACCGGACTAGTCAGTTCGCCCGGCTGCCTCTGCTCGATGGCAAGGCCCCGGGCATCGACCTCGTAGTCGCCTCCGTACACTCGCACCCTGACGGGCGCGCCTTCTAGCACCTGCAGGTTCACCTTCTGATCGTCCACGCGCAGCTCCAGCAAGGCTCCACGATAGTAGACGCGGAACCGGTAGGAACGCCATTGTGACGGCAGCGTGGGCTGGAAGATGAGGACGTCGCCGTCCGTGCGCATACCGCCGAACCCGAAGACCATGCTGGCCCAGACACCTGCGGCGGACGTCACATGCAGTCCCTGGTCCGTGTTGCGGTTGTAGTTGTCCAGATCCATTCGGGCGCCGTACGAGAAGAAGGTGTAGGCGTCCTCGAGCTTGCCGAGCTCCACCGCCAGAATCGAGTGCAGCGAAGGCGACAGCGACGACTCGTGAATCGTGCGCGCCTCGTAGAAGTCGTAGTTAGCCCGCTTCTCCGCCAGCGTGTAGTCCTGACTGAAGAAGTACATGAGGTTCAACACGTCCGGCTGTTTGACCATGTCGAACCGGAAGATCTTGATGTACGCCCAGTTCTTGTAGATCGGAATCTCGTCTGGCGGGAAGTGCTCGAGATCGACATGCGGGAGGTCGAAATAGCCGGCGTGTTGCTCGAATACGCCCGTCTGCTCGTCTTTGGGTATGCGCATCTTCTCGGCCATGTGGGCCCAGCGCGCCGGCTCATCGGGCTTGAGGTCGGTCTTGGCCAATGCTTCGCGGTAGAGATCTGGCGCCTTGGCCTGCATCTCATCTAGCACGGACAACGTGAACTCGAACGCCTTCTTGCCCATGACATTCGTGTAGCAGTTGTGGTTCACCATCATGTGGAACTCATCGGGACCCATCACGCCGTAGAAACCGAAGTCACCCTGCGACGGGCTCCAGCCACCTGCGCTGGCCAGGAACCGGCAGATCTGAAGCAGCATCTCGATGCCTTCGCGATACAAGAACTCCTTGTCGCGCATGATCACGTCGTGGTGCCAGATGGCGTACGCAACCGCCATGTCGGCGTGGATTTCGAGATCCACGTGCTGCCAGGTCCCGGAGTCTTCAGTCCCCGTGATCGTGGCAAACGGGAATCGCGCGCCTTCGCAATCGAGTTGGCGAGCCCGCTCCATCGCCTGCCCGAGGCGATGGTATCGGTACAGGAGCAGGTTCCTGGCGGCGGGCGGGTCGACGAACATCAGCAGGCGGTGCGAGTAGATCTCGCTGTCCCAGAACACCCAGCCGAAGTAGACCTCGCCGGTCATCCCCTTGCACAGGGCGTTGAGGTCGGCGTTCTCACCGTGGTACGTCTGATACGTCTGGAAGCACGAGAAGCGCAGGCCCTGCAGAACGCTGGGATCGCCTTCGATCTCGATGTCCATGACATTCCACACGCGCGTCCAGAAGGCCGAATGCTCGGCGAGCAGGCTGTCGAACGACGCGTTGCGGTGCCGTCGCATCAGCTCGAGGCCATCGGCTCGCAGGGTGTCCGCGTCCGAGGTCCTTGCCCACTCATTGACCGCGACCCGGTCGACGGCGGTCTCCGTCCCCTGCGTCAGGCTCAGCTCGAAGTCGACACCGATGAACTTGACGTCCTCAACCAGAGAGGTCTTGAGGAGCTGATCGGCATGGAGATGGAAGCCAGAGAACAGCTGATGACCGCTCCGGAGCGTTTCCGCCTGGATCGCCCAGCCGCCCTCGATCGCGCTCTTCCTCCGTGTCTGCCAGAGGTTGATGATCGGGCGGTCCTGGCCTGAGCCGGCGCCGGTCTGATCCCATCCGGCGGCGATCTCGTAGGGAGTGTTGAAGTCCAGGCCCATTCGAACCCGGACCGTGCCGGAGAAGTCCAGCGGCTCGAAGGCGATGCGCTGGCAGCCGACCCGGGTGGACTGCATGTCCGTGAAGCGGATGAAGGTCAGCTTGAGGTGCTTGCCGGTGGCGGTCTGCCACACGAACTCGCGGGTAAGCACGCCGTTGCGCATGTCCAGCTTGCGCGTGAAGTCGGAGAAGGCCGATCTCGCCAGGTCGAGCTGCTCGCCGTCCACCCAGAGCCGCGTGTGAAGCCAATCCACCGCGTTGAGCATCGCCGCGCCCTGCGTGACGAAGCCCTTGAAGATCTGGTCGTGGTGGATGTCCATGAGCTCGTAAAGGTGGTTGAAGTAGCTGCCCAGGAGGTGGTCGCCGCTGTAGCCCTCCTCGAAGTAGCCGCGGACGCCCATGAATTCGTTGGCCACCGAGAACACGGACTCCGCGACGCGCTGGTAACCGGGGTCGAAGCCCTCTTCGACGATCGTCCAGGGATCGCCGCGGAAGTAGTCGATGGGCGTCTTGGACGTCTTCATGGTGAGGCTCCGGAAGGCTTGGACGGTGGCGATTTGGTGGCAGGTCGATGGGTCGGGCAGCGGGCCCGCCTGGAGATCAGGAGGCGGCGGAGGCATTCATCCGCGTCGAGGCGGCGAGTCATGTAGTCCGCCAAGCACGGCGCCGCAGGGCGCCACGCGGCGGGTGTCGTCGAGGGGGACAGCCTCGTGGAGGCACGTCCGGCCGATGAGTGCGAGATCGGCCTCGCGTGCACCTTGCCGGCCGCCGGCTTCGAGGGCGTCGCCCGCTCGATCGGTGTTCAAGTTCACCTCACTAGGTTTCGAAGGCTATGACCGTTGGAATGCGCGCGACGGCAGCGCGCCTCCCAGCGAGCTGCATCCGGAGCCAAACCCTCCTTAGGCGCTGCCCTCCCTCGGCGGGCACGTGGACCCTCGGATGGTCAGCTCGGGCCGCACCAGCGTCTGTTCGGGATCCGTGCAATTGTGCTCCAGCCTGGCCAGCAGCATCCGAGCCGCGACGTTTCCGAGCTCATCCGCGGGGAGGCTGATCGTGGTCAGCGGCGGGGTGGCCAATTCGCTGGACGTGTCGCTGAGCATCGCCACCAACGAGAGGTCGTCTGGAATCCGCCGTGCCTGTGCCTGCGCAGCCCGCAAGACCGCGACCGCGGACTGCTCCTGCGGCGCCACAAAGGCCGTGATCTCAGGGTGCCTGCGGAGCATCTCCTGAGCTGCGGCCGACATCGCCTCGATGGTCAGGCCACCCAGGCATGCGAGCGAGGCCAGGCCGTACTTGCGGCAGGCCTTCTCATACGCGTCGAGCGCCCAGGTTGTGAAGCCGTAGGTCTTGTCCTGAATGACCGGGTCGAAGGTCAGAAAACCGATGGCGCGATGGCCCAGCCCGACCAGGTGCTCGAATGCGACTTCGATGCCGTAGTCGATGTCGATGTCGGCAAAGCTCAGACCACTATTGTCCATTCGGTGCCCGATCATGACGAACGGGTGACCGTGGTCCCGAAGCAGGCTCGGGCGGGTGTCGTCGGTCAGGATTTCGAGCAGGAGCATTCCGTCCACCTGGCGGCTCCGGAAGAACGCCAGCAGTTCCGGTTCGTTCAGGGTGCGAGTGATGATGTTGATTGAGTAGCCTGCGTCCTCGACTCCCAGAGCCGCGGCCATGATCACTCGGAGGTTGGGTGGGTTGAACTCCTGCGGCACATGCATGCCGATGAGACCCGTCCGGCCAGATCGGATCTGGCGCCACGCGCTCNNTCGTTCAGGATGCGCGAAACGGTCGCTACGGAGACTCCGCTGGCCGAGGCGATATCGACGATCGTCGTCTTGGCGAATTTCGCGCGCGTTGCCACTTGGCGACTGCTCCTTCTAGCATCCAGCCACGGCAGAGCCCGCGGCCCCGGCCATTCCGGCGAGGGTGGCTTGCCTCTTCGGTGACGGCAGTGAGTGCCCATTCCAGAGCGGCCGGACATCGGCGCAAACGCCGGCGGTCCAAGAGTGCCGCAGAGTCGTGTCGCGAAGCAAGTTCATCGGGTCCTAGCCCTTCACGGCGCCTGCAGAGATGCCGGACAGGATCCATCGCTGCGCCACCACGTAGATGAGGATCACAGGAAGGATCGTCAGGACGATGTCCGCCGAGACGAGGCTCCAATCCGACGCGAACTGGCCGAAGAAGCCGTAGACCGCAAGGGTCATCGGCCACGTGCCCGTGCTGTTCAGGAAGTACAGCGGCATAAGGAACTCGTTCCAGATGTTGAGGATGCTGAGGATCCCGCAGGTCGCCAGGACCGGAGTCAGCACCGGGAGGATGATCGAGAAGAAAGTCCGAAGTGGCGAGCAGCCGTCTATGAAGGCGGCCTCGTCGAGCTCCTGCGGCAGCGAATCTATGAAGGCGTAGATCAGGAAGACGCTGAACGGAATCTGAGTGGCTGCGTACAGCAGGATCATGCCGATCTGCGAGTCGATCAGGTGGGTGATCTGCATCACCTTCATCAGGGTCACGTAGTTCGTGGGGATCGCGATACCCATGATCAGCAGGAGATAGATGATCACGTGCCGCCGGCTCCGATGCCGCGCAAGAACATATGCGGCCAGCGCGGAGACCAGGACCGCGAGCACGGTCCCACCGATGGAGTAGAGCGCGCTGTTGAAGAAGGCGGTCACCAGCTTGCCATGGTCGATTGCGGTGCCGAAGTTGCCCCACTGGGGGTTTGTCGGCAGCTCGACGCCCATCGAGCTCGCTTCCGGCTGCGTCTTCAGGGCGTTCACGAACACCAGATAGATGGGTGCCAGGGCGATGAGGCTGGCGCCACTGGCGCTGACATTGAGGACGGTGGCGCGGAGTGAGCGCATAGGATGCATGGTCGCGGTCACGGTCAGACCACCTCGCTGCGCTGCATGACGCGGATCACGACGAAGCTCAGGGCTACCATCACCACGAAGAACAGTGTGGACAACGCGGTTGCCACCCCGTACAGGCCGCGCGAGAAGTTGTCGAAGACCATCGTGTACACCGTCGAGGTCCCGTATTGGCCGTTGGTGAGGACGAAGACCATGTCGAAGACCCGCAGGCCGTACAGCATGTTCAACACGGTCGTCACGGCCAGAACCGGCATCAGCAGTGGCAGGGTGATGTGTCGGAAGGCCTGGCGTCCGGAGGCACCGTCGATCGAGGCTGCCTCGTAGTACTCGCGCGGTATCGACAGCAGGCCAGCGATGAGTATGACCATGATGTAGCCAACGCCGCGCCAGGTGTCGACACCGATGACGGCCCACAGGGTCAGCCCGACGTCAGTGAGCCACTGCTGTGCCAGACCGCCGAGGCCGATGAGTTGCAGTGTCGAGTTCAGCAACCCGTACGAGGGATCCAGGATGGATTTGAAGACGATGCCGACGATGAGGACGGGGAGGACCGCCGGCAGGTAGATGAGCGCGCGGTACAGATACGCTAGCTTCTTGACGCCGTCGGTGAGGAGGATCGCCAGGCCAAGCGCGATTGCGGTCTTGAGGATGGTCGTGGCGATCGTGAACAGGACCGTGTGCTGCATCGCGGCGACGTAGTCGCCGTTCGGGTCGAGGACCGCGGCGAAGTTGTCCAGGCCCACCCAGTGGATGTCATTCGAGTACGCGTTCCAGTCGGTGAACGAGAAGACGAAGCCCAGCACGCTCGGCAGCAGGACGAAGACTCCGAAAAGGAGGAGTGCGCCGCCGGCGAACCACGTCGGATAAGCTTTCTTCTTCATAGCTGGCTCGCTTGGAGGTCCGCTCGCTCAGATCGCGATAGCGGCCGGGGGCGAGTGAGTCCCACGACTCGTCCCCGGCCGTATCGGAACGCTGAACTTGAGGACGGTTACTTGGACCAGGCTGGGTCACTCGCCGCCTTTGCGAGCGTGGCGCGACCCGTGTCGATGTTCTTCAGCATGTCCGCCGCGGTCTTCTGACCGGTGAACATGTTGACCAACCACTTGCCCATGTCCATCCACTGCGGATTGACATAGTTGACCGCGTCCTGCAGGACGAGGGTCTTCGCCTGGGCGTAGGTCTTGAAGAAGTCCGCCTGGCTGGCGTCCCACTTCGCCTTGACGCCGGTGAAGGGGAGAGTCTCGAAGTCAGGTGTGTTGTCGATCAACCACTGAAGGTTGGCGGGCTGCATCATGAAGTCGAGCCACTTCTTCGCCTCGGCGACGTGCTGGCTCTTGCTGTAGACCATCCACGTCGGGCCTGCCGGGTGAGTTGGCTGCAGCTGGTTGTCCAGGAGCGGGATCGGGAAGTAGCCGAAGTCGGTCGCCTTGAGGTTCGGATACGCGGCCTCGATCTGAGATCCTCGAGAGAGTTCGGAGAGGGTCATCGCGTAGGTGCCGGTCGACATCGCCTTGGACGTGTCGGCTTCCTTGGCGGACAACGCGGTCTTGCCGAAGTAGCCCTTCTGGTAAAGGTCGTTGAGCTGGGTCAGGGCCTTGGCCATGTTCGCATCGCCGGCGAAGGTCGCCGTGTTCGCGTTGAGCTTGTCGTTCAGGCCGGGCTCCAGAACCTCGGTCTGGCCCCCGATCGAGGGGAACCAGAGCACGTGGTGCCAGCCGTCCGAAATGGGCTCGTAGACGGGCGTGACGCCGGCCTTCTTGAGGGTGTCGCAGACCGTCTCGAACTCAGCGAAGGTCTTCGGAACGGTCAGGTTGTACTTCGCGAAGATGGTCTTGTTGTAGGTGATGACCCAGTAGTTGGCCGCCACGACGTCCCAGACCTCGGCGCCGTAGAGCTTGCCGTCGAGGGACGACTGGTCGGCGACGACCGGATCGAGGCTCTTGACCCACGCCTCATTGGTCAGGTCGACGGCGTTCTTGGCCGCGTCGTACTGGAGCTTCATGTCCGACTTCCCGGCCTGGCCGAGGAAGAGATCGATGCCCTGCCCGGAGTTCAGCTTGGTCTTGAGGACGTCGAAGTACTGGGCGGACGGGATGATCTGGAAGTCGATGTGGATGCCTGTCTGCTCCTCGAACCGTCCTGCGAGGACCTGCTCAGAGGACTTGATCCAGTCCTGGCTCGCCATGACCTCGATCGTGACGTTCTCTTTGGTCGGGGTGGCGACTGGGGCCGGAGTGGCCGGAGCCGGGGTGGTGCCGGGGGCCGGGGTCGGGGTTGGAGCGGGCGTCGGCGTGGCTGCGGTCGAAGAGCAGCCGACAACGAGCGCCCCGATGGCTATGGAAGCGAGAGCACGTGCAACTGATCTGTTCAAGGTACGGTGCTGCCTTTCGCTCTACGACAAGAGAATGCCCGCGCTTGGTCGCCCCGCGACGGTCGCTCGTGACGGGCTGAGCGGGCCGATTTGTCCACCCCGGAACCTAGGCGCGCGCCACCTGCGATGCCGGAGCGAAATCATTGCCGGTATCATTACCGGACAGACGGAGTGTAGTCATCCTGGGCCGGTCGTCAACACCCAAAAATGCACGTAAGGCCCTCAAGTTACGGCCCGGCCGGACGGTATTCGGATGGCCTGCAGGCACGGGAGCGAGACCATGAACGCGGTCTGCGGCATGGTTCCAGGAACCCTCACCCCAGCTCTGGTGAGCGGCGGCTCCACGTGCGAGTGGCTTGATCGATCGCTTGAGCAGCTTGTCGGGCACCAACGGATTCCGCCGGGTCCGCCAGAGGACGCCGCCGCGGCGTGACGCCGCCGCGACCGCTCAATCGAAGACGATAGCGACCTTTCCGCACTTGCCTTCGTCCATCGTCCGGTATGCCTCGGCCGCCTGCTCGAGCGAGAAGCGGTGAGTGCAGGTCACATCGGGATGCATGTTCCAGCGCGGCATGCGCTCGACCAGATCCTCGGCATTGCCGAGGTTGGTGACCCACGAGCCATAGACGGTCTTCTGGTCGTGGATCAGGTCCGGGCTTGCATTCAGCTCGACGGTGCCGCCTTCGCCCACGAATGCGATGCGACCCCAGCGACGAGTCCCGCGCACGGCAAGCTGGCGTCCGGCCGAGACCCCCGAGCAGTCGATCGATACCTCACACCCAAGGCCGTCCGTCGCTTCGCGGATTCTTTCGATGGCGTGCTCATCGGCCTTGACGACCAGGTCGGCGATGCCGAGCTTCTCCGCCAGGGCGATGCGCTCCGGCACGATGTCCGCGCCGATAACCTTGGTCGCGCCGCGCGCGCGGGCCAGCATCAACGAGGCCAGACCCATCGGGCCGAGCCCGACGATCAAGGCCGTGTCGTCGCCCGAGACCCCGATCCGCCGGATGGCTTCATAGCAGGTCCCGAAGCCGCAGGCCACGCAGGCGCCGTCGATGTAGCTCATCGAGTCGGCCATGGCCACGCAATCGGCCTCCTCGGCCAGGCAATAGGCCGCGTTGCCCCCGTCGCGCTGCCAGCCGTAGGCAGCCCGTCGCTCGCTCGTACAGCTGATCTGGTACCCGGTACGGCACTCGTGGCAACGGCCGCAGCCGCTGATGTGGTACAGCAGGACACGGTCGCCCACGCGGAACCGGCGCATGTCCGCTCCGACTTCAACGATCTCTCCGGCGGGCTCGTGGCCGCAGATCACGCCACGGTAGCCCTCCGGTCCTTTGCCCAGGTGCTCCCGGTAGATGGCGCGAATGTCACTGCCGCAGATCGTGGACGCCTTCATCTTGACGAGGACCTGTCCCTGGCTCGGATGGGGAACCGGGAACTCCCGGAACTCCACCGTGCTGTTGCCCGGCAGGACGGCCCCGATCATCGTCTGCGCCATCTCCAGTGCTCCTCCTGCTACTCCCGCCCATAGACGGGACTCGGTTGCACGATAGCAGCCGTTCTGGCGGCGTATGTTAACGATACCATGCCCCTTCGGACGGTATGATAGCGTCAACAGGCGCGCCGACGTTGACACCGCGGCGCCTGGATCTGAGACCCGGGCGAGTGGTCCTTGCCCGGCCCGGGAGATCTCGAATCGACGGGAGACCTTCGCACATGACCCGGTTGTCGGGCAGTTTTCCTGGGATCGACGGGCTGGCGCCCTGTCACGGATTGCCGGCCAGCCGTCTCTGCCGCGTTGTGGTCGCGACACGGCTGCGAGCGGCCTGCCCGCGCCGCCTGGGCTCCTCTGGTCCAGGGCGGTGAAGCGGTGACCACTCTGAGCGATGTCGCTCGTCGGGCCGGCGTCTCCACGATGACCGTGTCGCGCGTGATCAACGAGTCCGGCTACACCAGCCGGGAGACACGGGCGCGCGTGAACGACGCGATCGCGGCGACGGGCTACATGCCCAATGGCCTCGCCCGCCAGCTCCGATCGAGACGGACCAAGACTATCGCCCTGGTCGTGACCGATATCCGCAACCCCTTCTTCACGACGATCGCGAGCGGCGTCGAAGATACGGCCCGCGCTCGCGGCTACGCGGTGATGCTCTGTAACACTTACGAGTCTGAGGTCGAGGAGGCCGAGTACGTCCGCGTTCTGATCGAGCGGCGAGTAGACGGCGTCCTGCTGGTCCCGGCCTGTGGTGCGAGCAAGTCGGTGCGGCTGCTCCAAGAGCACGGCATGCCAACGATCGTGCTGGACCGCCACCTTCGCGGCGTGGAGGCCGACGAGGTCCGGGCGGACTCCCAGGCCGGTGCGTACTCGGCTGTGCACCACCTTACGGATCTGGGTCACCGTCGTATCGCCGTTCTGACCGGGCCCGAGGGAGTCTCGACTTCGACGGATCGAGTCGCCGGTTACCGTGAAGCGCTCCGTGAGGCGTGCCCGAACGGCGAATGTGAGCAGATCCTCTCCGGGGAGTTCAACGAGGCGAGCGGCTACTCGATGACTCGCGAGGTCCTCGGGTCCGAACGACGTCCCACGGCGATCTTCGCGGCCAACAACTTCATTGCCTTCGGGGCCACTCGGGCCCTCCGCGAAGCCGGACTGCGCATCCCCGAGGACATGTCGATGGTCGTGTTCGACGACCTGCCTCCGGGCTGGGTTATGGATCCTTTTCTGACAGTCGTGTCCCAACCCGCCTACGAGATCGGCACGCAGGCAGCGGAGCTCCTGTTGAAGCGTCTGGCCGGCGAGGCGCCGGAGGGGCCACGCAGCATCGTCCTCCCGAGCGAGCTGGTCATCCGCCGGTCGACCGCGCCGCCGCGGCCCGGACTGGCCCCGGCCTCCCAAACCAACCGCGCGACACTCTCTGACCAGATGGAGACCCGAAGTTGAGCCAGACGCAGGCACCGTTCGAGATTGCAGAAGACGGCGTCGACCCTCGTCTCGTTCCTCAGCGCCTCCTCTGGACCGGCGCCCGAATGCCCGCCATAGGCCTGGGGACCTTCGGCTCGGACCGCTTCTCTGGCGAAGACATCGCCGCCGCCGTCATGGGTGCGGCCGCGGTCGGCTATCGCCATTTCGACTGCGCGAAGGTTTACGGCAATGAGCACCTGATCGGGCCATCGCTGGAGGCGATCCAGGCCGGAGGAATCCGGCGCGAAGACATGTGGGTGACCTCCAAGCTCTGGAACGACAAGCACGATCCGGCCGACGTGATCCCGACGTTCAAGGAATCACTGCTCGACCTCCGCCTCGACTACCTGGACCTCTACCTGATCCACTGGCCGTTCCCGAACCACCACGCCCCCGGCGTGGACGTGGCGTCGCGCGCCGCAAATGCCAGGCCGTACATCCACGAGGAATACATGGCTACGTGGCGCGAGCTTGAGAAGCTCGTGGACCTGGGTCTCGTGCGCCACATCGGCACCTCCAACATGTCGATCGCCAAGCTGAAGCTGCTGCTGCGGGACGCCCGCATCAAGCCCGCCTGCAACGAGATGGAGCTGCACCCCTGCTTCCAGCAGCCGGACCTGTATGAGTTCGTCGTGGACGCGGGGATCGTTCCGATCGGTTTCGCCCCGATCGGCTCGCCCACGCGCCCGGATCGAGACCGAACTGAGGACGACGCCGTGGATATCGAGGACCCGGTCATAGTCGCCATCGCGAAGCGACTGGGCGTGCACCCGGCAACCGTCTGTGTCAAATGGGCGGTCCAGCGGGGCCAGGTCCCCATCCCGTTCTCGATCTACCGGAACGAGTACCTGAGCAATCTGCGAGCGGCCGTCTCCGAGCCCCTCACCGACGCGGAGATGAAGGCCATCGCCGGCATCGACCGAAACAGCCGGCTCATCAAGGGCCAGGTCTTCCTCTGGAGAGACGGACAGAGCTGGGAGGATCTCTGGGATCTCGACGGCGCGATCGCCCAATGAGTTCAGGTGCCGGACGCTCGAGGATCGAGCGGCACGGCGCCAATGGTCCATATAAGGCCCCGGAAGAACCGGTAGTCAGCCGGGGCCCACAGCCCGGGCGGGTGCTCCCCTCCCTTCCCGCCCGCCCGGGCAAACACCCTGAAATGCCCGCATCAGAATCGGCGCCCATGGCCCGCCAGTTCGGCCGCAATGGGCGCACTGGACGGCTGGGGGTACGCCGCGACGGGCCACCGAGGTTACGTTGAGCGTTTCCGGCGTCGAGATCCTAGTTCTCAGGCGCGACGCAGCATCTCGCTGGGGTACTCACGCTCCACGCCCATCTGCCCGGCGACGGGATGGTTACTGGGCTTGTTGTCGTCGAAACGGATAAGCGCGCCATCGGTCAAGTCGTCGCCATAGACACGCAGGAAGTTGTCCACCACGGTGGCCGTGCGCTCGGCATCTGGTCCGGATACGACGACGACCTTGTCGCCAGGTTGATAGGTTTGCTTCATGTGGATTTCTCCGGTTCCGTCGGGTGGCTGTGAAACGACTTGGGCCAACCGATCATGATTCACTCACGCTCATTATCGGTTAGGGTCCTGCGCTTGTCTCCCGGGGTTGCTCGCCGGGAATTGGCCGGAACGGAGCGGATCCGGCCGTCGTCGCGGCGACCGAGGCGATCGACGATCGCGCGCGTCGACTCGGCGGCAGCACGCGATTCCCGAAGAAATCGATCACTCGCGCCTGGTCTTCCCTTCCGCTGTGGACGAAGAAGTCGGTCGCGCCCACCGAGAGGTACGCCTCGATGGTCTTGCGAGCGGCGAAGCGAGCCGCACGCGATGTCAGTTCGGAGGACCTGAAGCCCGACGCGCTAACGGCCGAGCGCGCGACATCGACCTCAAGAGCCAGACGAGTGGCGGGGCGATACGCCGTGTCCGCAGAGGCGCACAATCGGCTGCATAGGGCAAAGCCCGCGAGTTCGCCCCGCGGGACCCGTCGTCCGATCAAGAGCGGTGTGAGACGGCCGACACGAGAGGTGTCCTGATGACCGATGCGGGTCGCGAAGCGGAGGCAGGCAAGCCCATCGGCTATGTCGCCCTGACCTTCGACGACGGGCCCAACGCCAACACCAGCGCCCTGCTTGCCGCTCTCCGCAGCTGCGGGGTGCGGGCCACGCTGTTCAACACCGGCGACAACGCTTCGTCCGATCCATCGCTCGTGGCGGCCGAGGCGGCGGCCGGGATGTGGATCGGTAACCACAGCTTCAGCCACCCGCATATGCTCACCCTCAGTTCGGACGAAATGCGGGACGAGCTGGCCCGAACCCAGAGCGCCATCCAGGCTGGCGGAGGCGGTACGCCCAGGCTGTTCCGGCCACCCTTCGGCGAGACGGACGGGAGGCTCGAGTCCGTGGCGGCCAGCCTGGGCTTGCTGGACATGACCTGGGACGTCGACTCCGAGGACTGGAACGGAGCCGGTACGGAGGCGATCGTGGCCGCGGCCGACAGACTCCAGGACGGCGGCGTGATGCTGATGCACGATCGCTACGCGACGACGATTGCCGCCATCCCAAAGATCGTCGCCAACCTCACCCGCCGCGGCCTGCGTCCCGGCATGATCGACCCTGCGACAGGTCGAGCGATCGCACCGAGAGCCTAGACACCCTGGCAAGCCAGGGAGTGGAGGGGGGCTTGACTGTCGCGGCGATCCCCTGCGTGCCTCTGCCGACTGAACTGCCGCCCGATACTGCCCCCGCCGCGCCCACCGTAGCGGCGGCTACTCGTCTCCCAGGCACACGCCCACGTGACGCGCCGATTGGACCCACGAGTGATCCGGAGGAACGGTCCGGCGCTTGCCGGCGACCTGTTCGAGCGCCACCGGATCCGTCCCGTCGCCGCGCGAGGCCACCATCACGCCGAAGACGCCCTCGGCAATCAGGTCCGCCCCGGCGCTGCCGAGGCGGGTCGCCAGCAGCCGATCCGCGGCCGAGGGAGTGCCGCCTCGCTGGACGTAACCCAGGATAGTGACGCGCGATTCGAGTCCCGTCAGCTCCTCCAGCTCGCTCGCGACGCGGAGCGTGTTGCCGACGTGCGCGGCCTCCAACGCGGCCAGGGCGGCGACGGCCTGGTCTCGCTCGGGCCCGGCCTGGGCCGCCTTCTTCTGTTGCAGCGCGGCCGCGTAGGCCGCGGCGTCTTCGATGTTCCGGGCGCCCTCGGCGATCGCCACGATGCTGAAGTTCGACCCGTTGCGGACCCGGCGCCGGACGGCCTGGGCGGCCGCTTCCACCGAGTACGGGATCTCCGGGATCAGGATGACGTCCGCGCCGCCGGCGATTCCGGCCCCGAGGGTGAGCCAGCCCGCCCCGTGGCCCATGATCTCGACGACGATGATGCGGTGATGGCTGTGGGCCGTGCTGTGCAGCCGGTCGACCGCGTCGGTCGCCACGTCGAGCGCCGTCGCGAAGCCGAAGCACGCGTCCGTCCTCACCACGTCGTTGTCGATCGTCTTGGGGAGAGTGATGACGTTGAGACCGGCCCTGGCCAGGCGCAGCGCGTTCTTGGCTGTGCCTCCTCCGCCAAGGCACACCAGCGCGTCCAGCCCATGCTTCTCGTAGTTGCGGATGACCGCGGCGGTCATGTCCGCGGTCACTCCGTCGACGAGCATCTGGTGAGGCTTGTCCCGGCTCGTCCCCAGGATCGTGCCTCCGGTCGTGAGGATCCCGGACAGCTTTCTGGATTCCAGCGCGATGTACCGATCCTCGACGAGCCCCCGGAACCCGTCGCGGAATCCCACCAGCGTCATCCCGTGGTGACCGATCGCGGCCTTGCCGATGCCTCGGATCGCGGCGTTGAGGCCGGGACTGTCGCCGCCCGCCGTCAGGATCCCGATGCGTTTCCTGCGTGCCATCGCTCCGCTCCGCTCGCGCTGCCGTCATTGCCCGTGCGGATCGCGCCGCACTGACTGCGCAATCCAGGCACCCGAATGGTGCCACGGTCAACGGCAACGAGTTCCGGCGGCTGCCGATTCGGGGCACGGCCGCCCTTTCGGAGCACGACTGCATGCTCCTGCTATCGTGGCGGCATGGACCATCGGGCCGAGAACGCGCCATCGCGGACCATCTCGCCGCCCGCGCCGATAACCGCCTGGTGGCTCGGCCGGACGCTCTACCGCGATGCCTGGGATCTCCAGCATCGGTTGGTCGCGGCCCGCGTAGCGGATTCGATCGGCGATCAGCTCTTGCTGCTGGAACACGAGCCGGTGCTGACTCTCGGCCGTCACAGCGATCCGGCCCACGTTCTCGCGAGCCCGGCCGACCTGTCCGCCCGGGGGATTGAACTGATCGAGACCGAGCGGGGTGGCGAAGTCACGTACCACGGGCCCGGCCAGCTGACGGCCTACGCGATCATCCGTCTCGCGGATCGGGGCCTCCTGGTCCGGCCGCTCGTTCGGGCACTGGAGGCCGCGCTCGCCGAGACCTGCGCTGCCTTCGGCGTGGAAGCGGGTCCTCGCGACGGCTACCCCGGCTGCTGGTGCGGCGGAGGCAGCCGCAAGATCGGAGCCATAGGAGTCCGCATCGAGCACGGCGTGAGCTACCACGGCATCGCCCTCAACGTGACCGTACGGCTCCCCGACTTCGATCTGATCGATGCCTGCGGCCTACCCGGAGTGGAGTCGACCTCGATAGGCCGCGAGAGCGGCTGGGAGTCCGGGCCGACGATTCAGTCGGTCGCGCGGGCGGCGTCCGCGTTTGCCCCCGCGCTGGCGGCGGTGCTCGGGGCGCCGCTCGCCGGCAACCTCCCGCCGGCTGCCGATCCCACCGTCGCTCGCGCGGTCCTGGAAGAGATCCTGATGACGCGGTCGTCCGCGGTCGTGGGGGTTCGCTGATGAGCGGTGGCCTCTTCGAGCTGCGCCGCGACGCGATTACTGGCTGGTGGGTGGCCACCGTCGTGGATCGCCAGTTCCAGCGAGGCCGCTTCTCCCTGCCGGCCGCGCCCGTGGACGACGGCGGATCCTGCCAGAACTGCAGCCAGCCGCCGGGCGACGGGATTCGCCTGCGGACGCTCAAGGACTACGCGTTCAACGTCGTCGGTTCCGAGGAGGAGGCTCGGGAGCTCGAGAAGAACTCGGCCCAGGTGGCTCTGGCCCAGGCTCCGGCAGCTGGCAGCTGGCGCACCATCGTCGCGCCACCCGGAGAGCATCGGCCCCTCCAGATGGTCGGTGACGATCTCCTGTGCGGGCTGCTTTCCGCGGTGCGAGAGGCCTTCGTGGACGCTCGATCCGTGGGCCAGACCGAGTATCTACAGGTCGTCCAGAACTGGGGCGCCCAGGCCGGCGCTCGAACGAACCACCTCTGCCTGGACCTGTACGACCTGCCGCAGATCCCGCACCGTGTCGCCGAGGAGATCGGCGGAGCCGCGCGCTTCCTCATCAGAGCAGGGGAGTGCCCCTATTGCCGGCTCGTTCGGGAAGAGCCGAAGGCCGGAACGCGGCTCATCTGGCAGGACGACGCGAGTGTCGCATTCGCACCGTTTGCCTCGCGATCGCCGTTCGAGGTCTGGATCGTGCCGCGCCGCCACGCCGCTGACTTCGGCGGAGCCGGCGATGCGGACATCCGCTCGACGGCCGAGGCGCTGCGGCAGGTTCTGGGCCGCTTGGCGCGTCTCGATGGCCCACCCCACAACCTGATCCTTCATACGTCGCCTCTCCGCCAGCGCGTCGACGCGACGTACCATTGGCACTGGGAGGTCCATCCGCGCTTGCGGGAGATCGCAGGACTGGAGCTGGGGACTGGTCTGCCGGTCAATCCCGTCTCTCCGGAGGAAGCGGTCGAGGAGTTGCTCCGATTCGGAGCTCAAGGGGAAGCCGCAGACAAGCTATGAGACCAGGGGGACCCGGACCGCGTCGTCACAGCCGCAGAGGCCACGCCGTCAGAGAATCCTGGCGCGTGGGGAGGCGTCATTGGCTGTTGACCCGCATTACAGCGGCGGCGGATAGATGTCCATCAGCGCGACAACCTGGCAATCGGAGTTCGGCGTGAGCGCCGCATCTGATCGCGCCGCCGACCGCACCTTCATCGAGGAGCTATTTGCCCTCCATCACTCCGAGATATACGCCTACATCTTCCGCATGGTCCGCGACGCCGATGTCGCCGCCGACTTCGCCCAGGACACGTTCATCAAGGCCTACCGCGCTCAGGATTCCCTCGAGGACAAGGCCAAGGCGCGAGCCTGGCTGTATCGAATCGCCCATCGGGTCGTCCTTGATGAGATGCGCCGCCGGCGCATCGTCCGCTTCCTGCCCTGGACCGGCGAAAGCTATGGGGCAGCGCCCTCGGCCGAGCACCTGGCCATGGAGATGAGACTATCCGGGCCGCTGGCGCGCGCATTGGCCCGCATTCCCGAGCGGCAGCGGGCCGCTCTGCTCCTCGCCGAGGTGGGCGATCTCACGGGACTTGAGCTGGCCGAGACCCTGGGCATCAGCCACGTGGCGGCACGGGCCCTGCTCACCCGGGCCCGGGAGAGCCTCCGCCAGGCCCTGGCCGACGAGCGTCGCCAGGAGAAAGACCACGAAGCGGCCATCGACGCCACATACGCCGAGCAATCACATGCCGCGGACACGCGCCGCCGGCCGGACGACACTCCGGGGGCCGGACGATGAACTCCGAGTTCGGGCCCTCCGCCGCCCTCGACCGTCTCCACGAACGGGCCAGGTCGCTGGCGGCCGAGGCCGTCGACGTCGATCTGGAGCCGGTGGATGCCGCATGGCTCCGGGAGCACCTCTCCTCGTGCCCGGAATGCAAGGGAATCGCGGACGAGTACCTCGCTCTGCACCAGGAGCTGCTATCGCTGCAGGATCCGGAGCCGCCGCGCGACCTGTGGGCTCGAACCTCCGCTGCGCTGGACGCGGTCGACGGCCGAGCCTCCGCCGGAAAGCAGAGCCGACGATCGAGTGGCCGGCCGGGCCGTCGGCCGCTGTACGGGACCGCCATCGCGGTCGGCTTCGTCGTCCTTGTCGCGGGCGCCTCACTGGTCGCGCAGAGCCCGATCGCCAGCGTCGTCCCCGGTTCGACGCCCGCCGGGCCCGTGGCCCTGGGCACGCGCTCGTCAACTCCAGCTCCCCTGGCCCAACGGGCACCGCTCGCGGTCGTGAACGGCACGAGCTACTGGATCGCGTCCGACCAGGGCGTCTACCAGATCAAGGGCAGCTCGTCCGACTGTGCGCCGGCGAGCGGAAACTGCACGGTCACCGGCGACTCAGGCCAGACCCTCGGTTCGATCACGAGTGACACGAGCGTATCCGCCGTGCTGGCCCCGGACGTCAGTCAAGCGGCCGTCTGGACGGACAACAAGATCGTCATCGTGCCTCTCTCAACCACGCCTCAGACGGTGTCCATCGACCTGCTGACGCCGCGGCCTGCGGGGGCCGAGACGCCCACTCCGGCCGCGACGCCTACCCCGGTGGCGGCCACGCCCACCCCGGCGAAATCGAGTCCGCCGACGGTCTCGCCGTCCATGGCGATTCCCTCCGGCCCCTTGGCATCCTGGACACCGCAGGCCTCGATCGTGGCCACCCCGTTCGCCAGCCTGGTGGCGACCGCTACGCCGACGGCGACGCCTCCACCGACGGCGTCCGCCACACCCACGGCATCCGTTACCGGTGGCCCGGCCGTGACCAAGGCGACCGCCATCCTCGACGGATACGAGATCGTGGGGCGGGGTCCGGAGTTCTCCGCGGACGGCGGCTTCGTCGCGTTTTCGGCCAGGCCTGTGGACCACAGCACGGGTCCGGACGTCTTCATCTGGCGGTCCGGGCAGGAGCATGCCCGTGCGGTGACCTCCCGGCACGCCGATCTCTTCGCCGGATGGTTCGGGCAGAAGATCCTGGTCAGCGAGATTGCGGCGGGGACCTGCGCCGATACCGCGACCGGCGGTTCCGACACGATCAAGACGACCTCGTGCCTCTTCGATCCGGCCAGCGGCGACGTCCAGAGAATCGACCGGCCGATGCTGGTAGCCGGCATGGATCCGACCGGCCGTTACCTGATCTACTGGTCGGGCGTGGTCGAGTTCGACACCGTCTCGGGGCTGTGGCAACCGGGCAAGGGCGAGCTCGACTTCGATCGCTGGGCGGATCTGACTCTGGACCCTGCGTCGCCAGGCTCGAACCCCACCGCGTCGCCCGTACCGACGGCCACCGAGTCCGTGGCGCCGAGTCGCGCTCCGGACCTGAGCCCGTCGCCGTCGGCTGAGCTCACGACCCTCGCCACCGAGAGCCCATCCACACAGCCCGAGACGCAGGGCTCTCCGGAGCCGAGTCCCACGGCCGATATCGTCGCCAAGACCCCAGAGCCGACGCAGTCGATGCTGCCCCAGCTCCTCTCGGTCGCTGCCGCGCCTGCTTCGGTCCGGCTGTGGGCAGTTCGCTGGGATGAGGCCGGGCAGAACGTGGCCGTATGGGTCGCGGACTCGGGGAGCGTCAAGGTCGGCCGGCTGAGTGTCTTCTCGGTGGATCCGGCATCGGGACTCCTGAGTCCCACGATGGCCGCCGACGAGATCCTCTCGGCAATCGGGTTCGACAACTCGAACTTCGTCTACACCTCGGCCATGGACGGCAAAACATACGTGAAGCCCGTGCCGGTGGTCCCGCCTTCGCTGGTCTCCACCTCAGCACCGACCTCCCCGGGTCCGGCGCCGGCTGTGGCCGGATCGCCGGCCGCGCCGGCACCCACCGCCGATCGACCCGGCAGCTAAGGCCACCAGCTCGAGCCATCTGCCCCGACCTGCGGACGGCCGCGGGGCCGGCGCTGTATCCTTCCCACTACCTTTAACGACCGGCACCGTGAGGCCGGGAAGGAGGACTGCGTCGTGCAGGGCAGCGAGAATCGATGACCGACCGGCAGATCATGACCGGGGACGAGATCCGGCGGGCAATTATCCGGATCTCCCATGAGATCGTCGAGAAGCAGGCCGGCACTGATGGCCTTGCGCTCGTCGGCATCCAGCGCCGCGGCGTTCCTCTCGCTCGGCGGATTGCGGACGCGATCGAGGAGCATGAAGGGGTCAGTCTTCCCGTAGGCGCCCTCGATATCACCTTCTACCGCGACGACCTCTCCCTGGTAGCCCAGCAGCCCATAGTCAAGGGCACCGACCTTCCCTTCGACCTGAACGGTGCCACGGTCGTGCTGGTGGACGACGTGCTCTACACGGGCCGCACGATCCGCTGTGCAATGGATGCCCTGATCGACTTCGGGCGGCCGCGGGCCATTCGGCTGGCGGTGCTCATCGACCGCGGCCACCGCGAGCTGCCGATCCGTGCCGACCACGTCGGCAAGAACGTGCCCACGTCGCGGGAGGAGCTGGTCCACGTCCAGGTAGCCGAGATCGACGGCAGCGACGAGGTCAGCATCGCTCGCCAGCCTCGCCCCTCCGAGCCGGCTCCGGCAGGCAGCTGATGAGCGGCGAGGGAAGCGCCGCGGTGGCCTGGAATCACCGGCACCTGATCGACCTCGACGTGCTCACCTGGCCCGAGATCGAGCTGATACTGCGGACCACGGACGAGATGAAGGGAGTCCTGGCCCGGCCGATTCGAAAGGTGCCCGCGCTCAACGGCCGGCGGGTCACGACGCTCTTCTACGAGGCCTCGACGCGAACCCGCGTTTCCTTCGAGACGGCCGCGCGGAACCTCTCCGCGGACGTTGTCAGTGTCGCTCCGGCCACTTCGTCGGTGACCAAGGGCGAGTCGCTCGTGGACACGATCCGGACCCTGGAGGCGCTTGGCGCCGAGATCCTGGTGATGCGCCACTCCGTCTCCGGCGCGCCGTACCTCGCGGCCGAGATCTTCGGCGGCCATGTCCTCAACGGCGGCGACGGCTGG
>PMIP01000090.1 GCA_003158295.1 Chloroflexota bacterium
CAAACCACCCGGCACGATCGGGCCCAGTACGCCCACGCCGCTTTGCTTGAGACTATCCGATGGACTGATCTGGGCGTTGATGCCCCACTTGCCGACCGAGAGCGTCCACATCTTCGTACCGTCCGGGAAGCCGATTTCGAAGCCCTTGGAGTAGGCGGAGATGCTGGCTCCGCCGCCGAGGTCCTTTGGTCCGGCGGTCAGATCTACGACGCCGCCGTCGAGGTGAACCTGGAGGCCGGCGTCGGTCATGTAGACGCCGACGCGATGGCTGCCCACCCTGGCCGCAATGGCGGTGTTGATCGAGACGAAGCCAGATCCGTAGGGTTCCTGTCGGGCCTGGATGTCGAGGCTGCCGTCGGCAGAGCGGAGGAGCGTGAACTCACCCGCGGCCTGGAGGTCGTAGTGGTACTGATTGACGCTCTGCAGGTGCGGGTCGCCATTGGAGCCGCTGCAGCTTGACCCACAGCCGGTCGGCTGGGCCGGCGTGGGTTGAGTGCCCGCCGGCGCCGCCTGAGTGCCCGCCGGCGCCGGCGGCGCCGGAGTGGCCGGCTTCTTGCATATGTCGTCGAGCTTGTCCGCGGTGACGCTGTAGTTGGATCCGCCAAAGGGCGCGTTGAAGGCGGCCACGAACGGGAGGGTGAGCTTCTGCGGGGCCATGTCCTTGCCTTGCAGGAGAGTCCCAGACGGGCACACGCAGCTGGCGGCGGTGCAGAAGCTTTGGTTCTGGAAGTGGAGGGCGCTGTTGCCGCTCTCGTCATGGACGCTGGCCAGGCCGTCCGTCGACACCGTCACGACCTCGCCGGTGCTCGCGGTGACGCTCAAGACCGTATTCGACCTGCCGAGCAGCGAGCCCGTCCAGCCGGGCGCGGCCTGGGCTTGGGCGGGGTGCCGGGAGACCTGGGCATCGGCGGGCAGCCCGAAGCCATAGGCTTTCCAGGGATCTCCCCAGGCGTCCTGACGCAGGTACGACTCGGCCCAGTTGTCGCGAATGTCGGGATCGTCGCCTTCGAATACGGCTATGAATGCGTTGGATCGCTCCGGTCCCTTGGCCGCCGCCTCCCATGCCATCCGTATCCGCGCCCACATGTCTCGGCCCTTTTGGGCCAGGAGTGAGTAGTAGCCGAAGGCGTCGTAGGAGCGGTTCGTGAGCGGGGTCTCAGGCGTGAAGTAGTCGTACTTCCACTTGCCCGCGAGCATGTGCTCTTCGATCTTCGTATCGTCGGTCGCGAAGTAGAGCGCCGTCCCTTCGGTGATCCAGGGGGGAATCGCATAGCCGGTTGCGAGGTCGCCCCAGATCACGTTCTGATAGCAGTGGACCGCCTCGTGGGTCATCTCGACGTGGAGGGCCGGCGAAATCACTCCGCTGCTCGAGACCTCACCCAGCCAGGCGTTCGACCAGGCCGTGACATCGCACGGCCGGTAGTGGCCATTGAACATGACCTTGGCTTGAGTCGTGAATAGCGTGTTGCCGCCGTCCAGGGCGCTCACGTGGATCTTGACGTCCGTGTCGATGAATCGGACCTTCAGGATGGTCATGCCGAGCTTCGGGCCGAGATCGGCGAGGTCGGCTACCAGCTCGGCTTCCAGGGCAACGGCGACGGTGATGGGCGCAGCCGGAGCCGGAACAACCCCTACTGACGCGGTCTTGCGGGCTGCCATCAGCTGAAATTCGGGCTTCGTGGCGCCGCCGGCGCCCGAGGTGGCCGGGCTGGCGGTATCTTCCGGGAGCGCGATGTCATTGGGGCCGGGCACCAGGTACCGGTTGATCACGGCCTGCTGGTCGGGCGTCAGCTCGGCCCAGTTGGCCTGGACCCAGCGCATCGCGCCACTGCCCGACGTGGGCTCGTCGTTACCTTCAATTCCCTTGGGGACGGTCACGCCCGGGATGTCGACCCGGTACAGGTAGGCGAAGGCCTCGAGGGCCGTCTGCTTTGGGACTGTGCCGTCGGTGATGCCGGCCGTGATGTTCTGCCACACAGTCTTTGGGGCCGCCGTGGAGCTGGGCGTCCCGGTGAGAAGCCCCTGGCCGACGAAAGCCACGGCACCCATCACTACCAGGATCAGCAGGAGGCCGACCAGCTGCGCCCTGCGACCAATCCGACGACCCTCCCGCGGAGGCACCGGGGGCTGCGCGGCCGATCGCTGCACGGTAGTCAGCTGCGCATCTGGCTTCTGGGGGACCGCCTCGTTGGGGGCCCGCTCCGGAGCCGCACTAGGAGCTTGCTGCGAACTCGGCTCTTGCGGCGACCGCGACTGACCCATTGATGGAACCCCCGACTAAGCGAGCCCCGGAGTAGATGCGCGAGGCAAGCACATCCCGATGCTAGTCGTGCTGGAGCGACCCGCCCGATTGGGGCGGTTTTGTCCTGCCCGGTGGGTCGATCCATCGCGAGGGCGGACTCGGTGACTAACCTCAACGTACTTTGCAGATGCACTGTGCGCCGGCGGTCGCCGGTCGATTGTGAGGAGACCACCGTGACCCGTCCCGACCACCCTCAGCACCCCTCGGCTCGCGGCACTCGGAGCCGCCGAATGCTCACCGTCGGGGTCGGCGCGCTCGCGCTGCTCGCGGTTGTCGCCTCGGCCTGCAGCTCGGGCAACAGCACGGCTGTCACGACCACTCCCGCAACGGTTGGCAGTTCGTCGGCGTCGACGACGGACAGCAGCTCAACCGGCGCGGCGACGATCGACCCCTGCTCCGTCGTCACCGACGCCGTGGCCGCCAAGGTCTACGGCGCCGGCTCCACCGTGACGACCAGTCCGTCAAGTGACATGAGGACCTGCCAGGTGAGCATCCAGGGGCTCAGCTACGACCTGGCCGTCCACGTCGACCCAGCCTCCGACTATGAGATGCAGAAGTCGATCCTATTCGTGAACCCCACGAACTTCCCCGGCCTGGGCAAGGGGGCAGTCATCGGGAAGAGCTCCGACGACACGGGCGCAGTCCTCGGACTCCTGTACCACACAGACGGCGGGACTGTCTACATCTCCGGTGAGTCCGACCTGGCCAAGCTCACAGCCCTCGCCGGGGCGATCGCCGCCCAGGGCTGAGGAGCTTTCACCGAGAGAGCCCCCGCGGGCTCCCCGTGAGTTTTGATGAGAGGATCGCGGAGGTACTTAGGCGATACCCGCCCGATGACCCGTGCATCGGGCCATACCCGCCGGTCGCAGCGATCTAGCGAAATCCGTGGATAACACCCTTGCCCGGCTCCGGCGACACGTTGCTCGTAGGGGGTCAGAGACCCCGATTAGCTCAGGCGGCGGAGGCCCTTGGCGCTTGTGGATGAGTCGTGAATACGTGCTAGAGGCTGGTGATCGCCGCGTGCGGGGATCCACCTTGCGGGTAGGCGCGACCTACCTGAATGGTCGGGGCGAGAGGAGTCAAGCCGACACTATACGGGTGAAGATCCACTATCACATCGAGCGCTAGCAGCAGGACTCACGGTTGGCTTTGCGCGGAAGCGGACGCGATCGGAACCGGCCCCAGATGGCAGGCAGGCGGCACCAGCGGCCCGAAAGATGGACCGGCGGGGCAGATCGATTGCCGCCAGTACATGTCCGCATTGATAACGATGCTGATGTTGTCCTTCGTGATCGCCACCGGCGCGAGCAGGATCGCCCTCATCGGGTCGCGGCCGGGCCAGGTGACCGAGGCGCTACCGGCAACCTTCGTGATGTCCGGGTCGTGGCACAACTCGATGGCGGCCTGGGCGGCCGCATGGGCGGTCCGCTCCGGATTCCCCCAGACCTCGACTGATTGCGTGCCGTGGACAACGTCGGACAGTCCGAGGATGGATGCCGTCAACCCCGCGCCGGCAACTGCGACCTTGCCCGAAAGGCCGGCCTCCTCGATCGCTTGCTGCACGCCCCAACGGGCCATGTCGTCCTCCTCGACCACCACGGCGTCCACGCTGCCGCCATTCTGGCTCAGGATGGTCGCCATCTCCTGCTGTGCCAGGTTCGGGTCCCAACCGGGGGTGGTGACCGTGGCTACGATCTTGATATCGCCCCGGTCGGCGGCAGGCTGCAGGCTCACCCGGGTGCCCGACGCGAAGAGCTGGCTTTCCGGCTGGCTGGGGTCACCCGCGATGATGGCGTAGGTCCCCCTGGGCTTCGCGGCCAGCAGAGCGCTGGCCCCTTGTCGACCTTGTTCGACAGGGTCGAAGGCGATATACAGCGTGGCGGCATGTTCGATCGGCTGCCACATCGAGATCACGGCGACCCCGGCCTTGATGGCTCTCTGGACCGCCGGCAGGTACGCACTCTCGACTCCGGGCTCGATGATGATGACCTTCGCCCCGGCAGTGACCAGTTGGTCGATCTGGTCCGCCTGATCCTGCGCCGCGGCCTTTGCGTCCAGTTCCACGTACCGGGCTCCGGCGGCGGGGATCTCCTGCGCCAGCAGTGGTTCCTCGAGGTCCAGGTGAGCTGCGATGGTCCACCACGAGGTCCCCACGAGGCAGCTTTGCCCATTGGCGGTCCCAGTTGCCGTCGGTGAGGGCGCTCGAGTCTCCGGCGTGCTGACGTTGGAAGCGGCGCACGCGGCCGTCAACCCGCCCGCAAGCACGCAGGCGACGATCAGACGAACGATTCTGCCGGAGATCGAAGTGTGAATCCGTCCGCTCATCCCGAGATGCCCCTCTGCTGCGGCACTCCAACGTCGAGAGCGTAGGACACGCGCTCCCGGACGGAAAGGCCGGATTGCATCGGCTTGGGGCAAAACGTGAGTCGAGTGGTTCCGGCAGTTCGGAGTGAACCGTACCTCTAAGGCAGATGGAGGCAAGGGACGCCAGATGCTCGCGGCAGCTCTGTTCGATCGGATCGAGGTCCTGGGCACGCAGGAAATGGCGATCGATCTGAGCGCGCACGCGCTCCGCTATGGCATGGGGGATGTTCTGCCCGACGGAGCTGCGAATACACGTAAGTGGTCGGGGCGAGAGGAGTCGGGGCTTCGCTTTCGAACTGATCGTCAAGACAGCGCCGGTGGCCGAGGTGGAAAAAGGACTGGCGTCGTGAAACCTGGACGCGCCAGATTATTGCCGAGCCGGCGAAGGCGAGAGGTAGAACTCGCGGACTCTCGTCGAGCGGATCTCACGTTGGGCCAGCGGGTCCGCACAGGTTCGTCGGCGACCGATTCACGAGGGGATCGATGAATTGACGGCCCTCGAATCCGGCGGTGTTCGGCTCTGTTGCCGCCGGCCGTTGCCGCCGGTCGTGTGCGGCACCGACTCGCTGGTTGGCCTAGTCGAGCGCGTCAGACCGGCTTCCCAGCCTAGCGGCAGGCGGGCGGCGCCTTCGAGGGGTCGACGTCCTTGCAGACGTAGTCTTTGGTCGTCCATGCCGAATCGATCACAAGGTTGAGGTTGTCCTTCATGATTGGCTGCGGCGTGACCAGCAGCGCGGTCGCCTGATTTTTGGGCAAAGAGAGCGGTCTGGCGCCATTGACCTTCGAGATGTCAGGGTTCTTGCAAAGGGCCACCGCGGCGTCACCTGCCGCTTTCCCCCGCAGCCGCAGGTCCGGCCAGACATCGACCGTCTGCGTCCCCAGGGCGACTCTGTTGAGTCCCCACGTGTCACCGCCCTGACCTGCCACGGCGACCTTTCCGTCGAGGCCGACCTCCTTGAGGGCCGCGACTACGCCGCCGGCCATGTTGTCGTCTTCCGAGATGACCGCGTCGATCTTGTAGTGGTTCTCCGACAGGATCGTCTCCATCTCGGTCTGCGCTGTGTAGGGATCCCAATTCACCGTGTAGGTCTCGGCAACGATCTTGATGTCGCCCTTGTCGATCGCGGGCTGCAGGACCTCGTGGATGCCGGAGGCGATGAGGTCGGGCTCGAGCTGGCCCGTTGGGTGGCCCTTGATGATCGCGTAGTTGCCCTTGGGCCTTGCGGCGAGGATCGCGCGCGCCTCCATCCGTCCGGTCTCGACCGGGTCGAACGCGACCACGAGCGCCTTCGGGTCGTCGATGAGATAGTCGTAGACGATGACGGGGACGCCCGCGTCGACCGCCCTGTCGATCGCGCCCTTGGTCTCCTGCGCGAGCCCACCGTCGGGGCCGAACATGACCCGGACGATGATGACGTCCGCACCCTTCGCAACGAACTCGTCGATCTGCGTCACCTGAGTTTCAACGCTCGACTTGGCGTCGACGAACTCGTGCGTGCCCCCGGCAGCGTCAATCTGCTTCTCGATCGCCGGCTGGTCCCACAACGCGATCCGGTCTTCCGAGTAGTTGTTCCACGCCTCGCCGACGAGGCAGCCCGGCCTACCCGACGCGGCCTGGCTAGGAGCTGGCGACGCGGGGACAGTAGGCGAGGTGCTCGTTGCCGCCGGGGAGCAGGCCGCGCTCATGAGGCAGGCGACAACGCCGACAGCGACGGCCATCGCCGCTGCACCACCTGATTTCCTGTACCTCATGGCGTGCCCCTCGAGCGTCCCTCCCGGCGCATCGTCGCCGGTTGCACAGGAGGATAGACCCGCGACGTCGCGATTGCCACTCGTTGGAACATCTCCACTCCGGTGAGAGCGGACATGGGAATCTGAACGCGGGGCGCTTGGTATTCGAGCGGCTGGAGGCCTCCGGAATAGCTACCTCGGCGGACGAGGTCGGCCCGAACGAGTTGCCCTCGGGACCGTATGCTCGACGCGCTGAGGATCGTGCTCGCCACGGGCCAGCTCACCAAGGACCAGATCTGCCAGGACGTGAACCCAGCCAAGGCGCCCGCCGTCTGCCGGCAACGGGCATCCTCCGCGGCGCACGCGATGGCATCGCTCATCGCTCGACATGGGGCGTCAGGTCGCGGCAAGGCGCGCAGCCCGCGCGAGGGAACGGTGGGTGGAGTGGAAACTACTCGAATGGTCGGGGCGAGAGGTGTAAAGACATCGATTTCGTTCTCATCGGGTGAGGGGCTAGCGCACCCTGAGGGCGGCGAGACGGTGCGCCTAGAGGGAGTGGGGGAGCGCATCGCATGAGCCTAACTCTCGCTTCCAATCTCACCGTC
>PMIP01000091.1:0-6229 GCA_003158295.1 Chloroflexota bacterium
ACCCGCTCGTCGGGGATCTGGATCCAACGTCTCTACCGGGGCCGCATCCTCGTGACGATGGGCGGCGCCTGGCCACCGCTGCGCTCGGTGCGCTCTGCGTGACGAACTAGATCTCGTCAGTTGGCGCCCGCCGCTTTCCAACTGATCTTCACGGCGTGACCGTGAACTACGCAGGACTCAATCAACCTCAGCTCTGAACCTTTTCGGTACCACCCTCGTCTGGAAGGGCACTCCGAAACGGAGACTTATCGTAGGGAGCCGAGATGATCGTGGAGGGAATGCCGCGCGTGCTGGAGAAGTCGGACCAGGCGACGGAGGACGCGGAGTTCCTCGCGCTGGTTCGGCCGTGTCTGACGGGCGCGTACCGGCTGGCCGGGTTCCTCCTGTGCGACGCCGGAGAAGCTGAAGACGCAGTCCAGGACGGTCTCGAAAGGGCGTGGAATGCCTGGCCGCGCTTACGTGATCGGGCCAGCTTCGCGCCGTGGTTCGATCGGATCGTCGCGAACGCATGCAAGGATCGGCTGCGTGCCCGTAAAAGCGTCCGGTTCCTGGAGCTGGACGACGACGCCGCGTTGGGCGGTCACGATCCCTTTCGCGATGCCCTCGCTCGCGACGAGGTCGGCCGGCTGGTTGCCCGATTGCCTCTCGATCAGCGGCTGGTGGTCGTGCTGCGTTTCTGGCGCGACCTCCCGCTCGAAGCGATCGCGAGCCGGCTCGACGTTCCACTCGGCACCGTCAAGTCAAGGCTCCACTACGCGATGAATACGCTCCGCAAGGAGCTGGAACGCCAGAACGGTGGGGTGCGACGATGAACCAAGACGACTTCGACATGGATCTCGAACGGCGGCTTCGGTCGATCGGCCGGGCTGCTCCGGAGGCGCCATCGACGCTCGACGACGTTGCCCGGGAGGTCATCCTCCGCGGACGAAGTCGGACGGCGGCGAGGTTCGATGGACGCATTCGTCCCCACGCGCTCAGGGGGCTCGCCGGTCTCGCCGCCGTGCTCGCCGTCGTCGCGCTCGTCGGTGGGCTCCTCCGGACCTCCACGAGTCCCGCCGCCCAGCAGTGGACCCCGCGTCCGGACGCCGGTTCGGGCGAGTGGACGGCAATTGAGTGGCACGACGTCAGCTCCGGATTCGCGGGCATGAACGCGAGCAGGCCCTTGTGGACAGCGCTTGGGGAAGTTCTCCCGATCCATTGGTCCCACGGCTACGCCCTCGTCGGCGACCAGGCCCGGTGGTGGTTGTCGCAGGACGGGCTCGACTGGCGACTCGCCACGAATATCCCCCAGGACGCGTGGGTCGCTTCGGTGGGCGGGCAGCTGCTCGTGCTCAACGGTCTGCCCGGGACGGGCGCCTGGCTGACGACCGATGGCGAGAAGCTCACGCCCGTCGCGGTGCCGTTCGACCTCGGGCGCGTCTCGGGTGTCGTGTCGGGCAAGCCCGGCCTCGTAGTGACGACCTCGCCCGCGGCGGATCCGTCTCAGCCGGAGCCGGCGGGGCCGACGACCGTCTACGTCACTCGGGACGGCGTCGGCTGGATCCGGGCCGTCCTACCTTCGGATCTCGCGCAGGCCCGGGGGGTCTCCGTTCGGGCGTTCATCGACGGGTTCATGGCCACCGGGGAGATCGAGGATCCCAATGGCAGTAGCGAGCGCACTAGTCAGTCCGGGGGCGGCCCGACACTGACTTGGCGCTATTCCGAGTACGCCTGGTACTCGCCCGATGGGCTCACCTGGTCGAAGTACGACCCGCAGGGTTACTCCCTTCCGCCATTTGGCTGGGCCATGATGGTCGATGGCCGCCTCGGGGCGACCAACGGCGATATCCATTCGACCGACGGTGGCCAGAGCTGGTCGAAGGACACCAATGCGCCGCCCTCCCCCCAATCCCCAAATGGTCGCGCCCAGATGGTTTCGGACGGCAACCGGATCTTGTACGCGGTCGACGGCGGCGGGCGTTTCTACTTGAGTGAAGGCGACGGGCACTGGACGCTGCTAAATGAAGGCGGCGACGTAGGGAATCTGCCCTCGGACGGAGAGATGCTGATCGAGCCAAAGGGCATCCTCTGGATTTCCGGAAACAAGGTGTACTTCGGCGAAGGGCTGTCCGGCGTCGAACCGAAGGGATCGATCGGCCCGCCCGTCTCGCCGAGCCCCGATCCGAACGCGACGCCGACCTCGACGCCGGCGATCGAGGCAACGCCGGCCGCGACGGGTCCCTGAGCCCGCACACCCCGTGGGGGTGAAAGACCCGATTCTGGAATTCGCCAATGTTGCTCTTGTGGAGACGGAAACGAAGGGTGGCAACCGGCGCCAACCGCAACCAAAGCCACAGCGACTCAGGCAAGAGGGGTAGGTAGCAACCTACTCGAATGGTCGGGGCGAGAGGATTTGAACCGGCGGTTCCCAAGTGCCGGATTGTTGTGCCGCTCTGGGTCGTTGAATTCCTGACAGCGGCGGCTTAGGCACGGCTAGTAGGTCGCTGTCATCCAATCCCAGATCGTCCCAGAGAACGACGTTGGACACTCCGAGCGCCAGTCGACCCTGTATCGGATGCCATCCGATGCTGCGCCCGTCAGCAGAACCAGCCAGCGCGTGGTCTTGACGTGGCCAACGTCGAAATGGGCGGTGAAGGTGGCGCTCGAAACGTCGGCCGGTTCGGTCGCGAATGGCGCTGAGTAGCCCTGGTCTGGGAGCCAGGCCTGCTGCCAATCCGGCGTGCCCGCAACCGGAACGGCGCGCCAGAGTTCGAAACGAATGTCGCGCAGTCCGGAGAGGACTTTGGGGTCTTGAATCTGCCAGGTTTCGTCTACGACGGAGCCGCCGATCGCACCCCACCTGCCCTCGAGCCCGATATCGCCAGACCAGGCGGGCACGATCTTGTTGAGTGCCGCGGTCTGCTGTCCATTGTCATACGAGGAGCTCGCGGTCACTGTGCCAGTGGAGGACCAGGACCCGGTGGCGACCACTGCCACGATCAAGGCTACTGCTGCCCCCGCGACCAGCCGGCCCGGGACTCGTACGCTGGGCAATGGCCGCATCGCGAAGAGGGCGCCAACGGCGAAGGCGATCGGGATGAGCAATTCGATCGGCACCGCGGGCCAGCTTTGTGGCTGGCTGATCACGAACATCAGCAGGTAGGCGATCATCGCCCCGCCGCCGATTCCAACCCATCGACTGATGGCCGATATCGACCGGCGGCTCAATCTATGCGCGGCTTGGACACCTCGGCGGGCCCCTACGAGCCCGGCAAAACAGCCGAGTCCTGCGGTGGCAGCAGTGCTCGTGTCGCTCGAGCTCAGGCTAATGGCAGGCAGGAAGTGGGCGGCGGAATCAGCGGCCCCACGCAAGGCTGAGCTGAGAAGCACTCCCGTGATAAGAGATACGAGCAAGTACAGCAGGATCCCCACGAGGTAGCCCTGGATCGCGCCGAGCCCAACTTGGAATACTCCGCCGGCGGCTCCGGCCAACGTACGCCGGGTCGAGCGATGGGCCGCATTCATCTGCCGAGCGAGTTCGGCAGGATTACCGAGCCTGGCCAGTGCCTCCCGCATGGCTCGTTCTCTAGGCTGGCCTTCGGCCTCCAGACTCGCGACTGAATCGGAGAGATGGTCGGCGAGCTCGGCCCGAAGTTCGGCTCGGTCGGTCTCTGGCAAATCAAGGTTCGAGTCGAGCGTCCGAAGGAACTCTTGCGCCTTGCGATCAAGCCCGGTGGTATTCGCCAGTGGTACAGGTCGATCTACCGAACGCTCAAGCCGCATGTACAGCAAGCTGCCCAGCGCCATAGACACGAGGAATGCGATCAAAAGAGTCACCGGCCCGCCTCCCCTCCGACCGTGCGAGCGACGCTGAGGGCGAACGAACTCCACTGGGCTTCATGCTCGGCCAGAAGCGCGCCGCCGGAGTTCGTCAGACGGTAGTAGCGGCGGCGCGGGCCCTTGTCACCCTCGCGCCACGTCGCCGACAGAGCGCCCTCGGCCTCGAGGGCATGGAGGGCAGGGTAAAGCGAACCCTCGCTCGGAGCGAATGATCCACCACTCCGCTCGCGGATTCGCTGCGCGATCTCGTAGCCGTAGAGCTCGCCGTCGCGCAGCACGCTGAGCACCAAGAGCGGAGTGGTCCCCTTCAAGAGCTGGCTCCCGATCCGACCCATGTCTGCTACCTCAGAACGCCGTGCATCACTATACGAGGTAGCATAGCGGTAGCTGCCGGAACGTCAATCCATGGTCGGCGGCGCACATTCCGGGGTCACGGCCTCTCCTGGGACGGAGCGCTGGACCGAAGCCTCGCGCCGCTGTTCCTCAATGGCTCGGGGTCTCAGGCTCTTGGGCTGGCTGCATGTTGGTCGTGTGTCCGCCGTAACTTGCTGCCTATGGTGCCTGGACCTACGCTGACGTCCACTTTCTAACCGGGGGAGACGATATGAGCGTTCGCTCCACGAGCCGGCTTCGCACGATCGTCGGCTTAGTGTTGGTCATCACCGCTTCCGGCTGCTCGGGCAATGCCCGGCCGTCGCTAGGCTCTGCGCCAACCACAACCGGAGGCGGTTCGAAGTCAATCGAGACGCCGGCGTCGACAGCGTCGCCCGCCCCGACGCGCCTCCACCCTCGTTCGCTTCTCCTGCCGTCCTTGGCGCACTCTCGATCTACCCGATCACGAGGAAGGGCTGACCGCCTCCGTCCGAGGCCCAGCCTAGCCAACCGTTGGTGGTGGCATGGTTCTCCGGGTCCTCGGACGGGAGCTCGACCTGTAGAGAGCGAGCTCGCATCCACATCGACTGCCCGAACGAGCAGGCAAGCGACTGAGAAATGTAAACCCGAGCAAGTCAGCACTACTCGAATGGACGGGGCGAGAGGAAGCCGCTCGCACTGGCGTTGAAGAAGGCCGGTTGAGAACGTTGGCTTCCCTGGCTCCAAATCCAAGGTTATCGGCCTAACCTTGGCTTGCCAGACAGCCCGAGTGCCGCCGCTGATCTCGGGTGCATGGTCATTGCGCTGCCACCGAGCGGTAGCATTTGCAAATAGCCACCGATCGGTCGCAATACATGATTGACACCGAACGGTGTCACCAGCACAATGGAACCGATCGGTAGCATTGGTGAGGGCAAGAACGTGCTTGTGAGATCCATCGGCGAGGCAGCCGCGCAGGTCCGCGGTCGCCGGCTGCAGTTGCGACTCAGCCAGGACCAGCTCGCACAGCGAGCGGGCGTGAGCCGGAAGTGGGTGTACGAGTTCGAGGCCGGTAAGCCGCACGCCGAACTCGGACACCTTGTGCGTGTGCTCGACGCCCTCGATCTCCAGCTCGATGTCTCGCCGCGAAGTGCCTCGTCGGAGTCGGCGCAAGGGGCGGTCGACCTCGACACGATCCTCGAGCGACACCGCGATGGCTAGGACAAGCGAACTTCCGGACACACTCACCGTAGTCCTCGGCGGCGCGGTCGCCGGCACACTCGTGCGCCAGCCAAACGCGACGCTCCGGTTCGACTACGACGAGTCCTATCAGGCCAATCCCGAGGCGACGCCGGTGTCGCTCTCGATGCCCCTGGCGGTGCGGATACACCAGGATGGCCGCGGCCGGCGTGTCGTCACCAACTTCCTCTGGGGACTCCTCCCAGAGAACGACGCGGTGCTGGAGCGTTGGGGCGGCCATTACCACGTGTCCATCTCGTCCCCGTACCCGCTCCTCTCGACGCCGGTCGGCGAGGATTGCGCGGGTGGCGTCGCTTTCTGCCCACCTGACGATCTTCCGCGCCTGCTCGACCGATCCGGGCATGTCGACTGGCTTACGGACGCCGACGTCGCCGGCAGAATCCGGGAGCTTCGCCGCGATCAGACGGCCTGGCTTGGACGCACGTTCACGGGCCAGTTCAGCCTCGCGGGAGCGCAGGCCAAGACGGCGCTTCTGTACCGCGACGGACGCTGGGGCGTGCCGTCGGGCGGGGCCGCGACGACCCACATCCTCAAGCCCGCCGTTGCCGGGCTCGACGATCACGATCTCAATGAGCATCTCTGCCTCGCCGCCGCCCGCCATGCCGGGCTCGTGGCTGCGCGCTCCTGGGTCGGCACGTTCGAGGATCAGTCGGCCATTGTGGTCGAACGATACGACCGGATCGTCGAGGGAGATCTCGTGGTCCGTATCCACCAGGAGGACGTCTGCCAGGCTCTCGGAATCGCGCCTTCGGCGAAGTACCAGCGCGACGGCGGCCCCGCTCCGGCGGACATCGCGGGA
>PMIP01000091.1:6261-6411 GCA_003158295.1 Chloroflexota bacterium
TCGGGCCCTCAGGTTCGCCTTGCGCCGTTGTATGACGTGGCCTCGGCGCTTCCGTATGGGGCACACGAGAAGAAGCTCCGCTTTGCGATGAAGATCGGTGGCGACTACGACGTCTACCCGCGATATAACCGCTGGCCGGCGGTGGCGAGG
>PMIP01000094.1 GCA_003158295.1 Chloroflexota bacterium
ATCGCGGGAGTCGAGGATGCGTGTCGGCGTGAGGGCGTGGTATGTGGACGGGGGAAGAACGTCGTAGGCGATGCAGTAGATGTGCAGATCGGCCGTGCCAACGCCCTGGATGTTCTCGCGATTGTCGCCGTTATTGATGTCGCTGAAGCAACGCAACGCGCCGAAGCCGGCAACGCTGGGCTGTGTGACTTCGGCGATCCAGAGGCCCGTCGGGGCTCCTGTTGTTTGAGCCAGAGCCAGCTCGGTCGGGTCGAGCACGACGGTAATCGAGCCGGTGCCAGCACCGTCGGCGCCCGTGGTGAGAGGCGACCCAACCGTAGTGGATAGGCCGGGATCTCCGTACAACTGGAACTGCCAGCCATCTGCGCGCGCACAGACCCCAGGAATGTCGGTAGCCGGGTCGGTCAGGGTCGTCTGGTAGCTGGTGTCCAGCTCGCCGGAGTGGCCGCCGGTCGCGTCGAAGTTGGCCGGGTTCTTGTTGGCGGGCACGACCGTGTAGCTCGGACACAACGCCTTGACAAGGGTCAGCTGAACCACCTGCGTTGCGGCCGGGGCAGCCGCGGCGGCGCTTGCGGCTGGGACGATCGCGGCCATCAGCCCGAGGGCTGCCACAACCGAGAGAATCCTGCGTGACTTCATTCTTCCTCCAGGTCGGGCACTCGAGCGCTTGGTTGCCGGTTGAGAAGGGTCACACCCGCAGCGGTCTCCCGATGGACAGAGACTAGGTGCCGGCCGGATGGACAACCAACGTTTCGGCAGGAACAGGGCAGATGTGCTGTACGGCGCAACATGGGTATCTGCGGACGCAACAACCGGGGCGGGAGGGAGCAGAGCGGGTCCTCGAGGAACAGAGCCGTGGGAGTTCCCATCCATACCAGCCACCGGCCTATGTGGACGCCTTTCGATCCGCCAGGCGGGCCGCGTTCGCGCCTCGATTGACCGGACCACCGGCAGGCCCAACCGTGTGGGAAGCCGCGTTCCAGCGAAGATGAGATGGCGCGGGTTCTGGCTCGGATTGCCGCGTCGGGCAATCGGACCGACGGAAGCCGAACCCAGCTCAGGCTGGGCCCAGGCTGGCGAGGAACGGTGCCCCATGGTCGGATCGACGGATATCAATCATCCCCGAGGTCACGGAAGGATCTCCGCCGGACTTGCCCTGGCGCTTCTTGCCCTGACATCTCTGGTCGCCGCGGGTCCCCCGAGTTCCGACCTGGGGGCACGAACACCGGGCGCACGGCCGGCTGCCGCTGTTTCGCATGCGGCCGTTCCGAGTGGTCCCAGCGCCGCCGTTCCCGCCCCCGACTGGCCCGTCTATCACCAGAACCCCGGCCGAACCGGCGAGTATCCCTCCTTTCCGGCGTTCGCCGGCCCGCTTGCTGCCGGGTGGTCGGCCGTCCTGGACGGCGCGGTCTACGCCGAGCCGCTCGTCGTCAACGGTACGGTCATCGCCGCCACCGAAGGTGACAGCGTGTATGCCATCGACCCGGGAAGTGGCACGATCCTGTGGCACCGGAACCTGGGCACCCCCGTTCCGCTCTCCACGCTTCCGTGCGGCGACATCGACCCGCTGGGTATCACGGGCACGCCCGCCTACGACTCCGTAACGGGTTCTCTCTTCGCCGTCGCCGAAGTGACCGGGCCCCAGCACATCCTGTTCGCCCTCGACCCCGCGACGGGTGCGGTCCGCTGGTCGCGCGTCGTGGACCTGGCTGGCGACGATCCGAGAACCCACCAGCAACGCCCTGCGCTGGCCGTGGCCAACGGGTACGTGTACATCGGCTTCGGCGGACTGGCCGGCGACTGCGGCCAGTACGTGGGCGAAGAGGTCGGCGTTCCGACTAGCGGCGTTGGCGCGACCATCGCCTACCGCGTCCCAACGAGTCACGAGGGGGCCATCTGGGCGACGGGTGGACCGGTCATCGACGCGGCCGGGAACCTTTACGTGTCCGTCGGCAACGGCGCCTCCACGACCACATACGACGGCAGCGACTCGGTCCTGGAGCTGTCGCCGACGCTCCAGCTGCTGAGCTTCTTCGCGCCCACGACCTGGGCCGCCGACAATGCCACGGACGCGGACCTCGGGTCGTTGAGTCCGGTGCTCGTCCCGGGCGGCAAGGTCTTCATCGCCGGCAAGAGCGGCACGGGCTACGTCCTGAACCAGGGATCGCTCGGCGGCATCGGCGGGCAGGTCTCGTCGGCAACGGTCTGCACCGGCTTCGGGGGCGCCGCGCAGAGCGGCGGCACCATCTTTGTCCCTTGTTTCAGCACGCTCCGTGAAGTCCAGGTTGGGGCAGGCGGTTCGCTGACTCTCGGCTGGCAGAGCGGGGCTGTCGGAGGACCCCCGGTTCTCGGCGGAGGAGCCGTCTGGAGCGTGAACTTCACGTCAGGCGCCCTCGTTGCATTGGACCCTGCATCGGGGGCGACGCTCGGCTCGGTTGTTCTCGGAGCGGTGCCGCACTTCGTCTCGCCAACGCTCTGGCGGGATCGAGTCCTGGTCGGGACCATGGCTGGCATTTCGTCTGTCACCATGCCATCGGTTCCGTCCACGCCGGCGACCTTCCATGCTGTGAGTCCAACCCGTCTCCTCGATACTCGTAACGGCACGGGCGGCATCTCGGGAGCCATCGGCTCGCATATGGCCCGCACGTTCCAGGTAACCGGAGCTCTCGTGCCTTCGAGTGCGACGGCCGTGACCGGCAACCTGACCGTGACCGGCCAGACCAGCGCCGGCTTCCTGTTCGTCGGTCCTGTGGCTCAGAACAACCCGACCAGCTCGACTCTGAACTTCCCGGTTGGCGATGACCGGGCCAACGCGGTCACGGTGGCTCTGGGTACCGGAGGNNCGCGCAGGTGATCTTCGATGTCACGGGGTTCTTCACCCCCGATGCCAGTGGCGCGCTCTTCGTGCCGCTCACGCCAACGCGGATCCTCGACTCTCGCGATCACACCGGTGGCCTGGGCATCTTTAGCTCCCATGTGGCCCAGAGCTTCACGGTCACCGGCCACGGTGGAGTTCCCTCCAATGCGATCGCTATTACCGGCAACCTGACCGTGACCCAGCAGACCAGCGGAGGTTTCCTCTCGGTCGGTCCTGTGGCTCAGAACAAC
>PMIP01000060.1 GCA_003158295.1 Chloroflexota bacterium
GCGTCGGGCGTCGGGCGTCGGGCGCGCGAACTCCGGCTACCGGCCCTCGGCTTCGAACCGGCGGGCGAGCCACAGGATCCCCGCGGTCGACTTGGCGTCCTCGATGATTCCGTTCTCCACCGCCGCAACGGCCTCGCGCCAGGGGACGCGAGAGAGGCGCAGGTTCTCGTCCTCGTCCGGGTCCAGACGGTCGTCGCCGGCCGGGCGCAAGTCCGTGGCCAGGTAGAGCGTCAGATACTCGGTCGAGAAGCCCGGGGCGCTCCAGAATCCCCCGATCCGTTCCATCGACCCGGCGCGGTAGCCCGTCTCTTCCTCGAGTTCGCGGTGAGCGGCGGCGAGCGGGTCTTCCAGCACGCCGTCGTGCGTGTCGAGCGTCCCCGCAGGCAGCTCCAGCAGGGCGCCGCCGACCGCCAGGCGGTATTGAGTAACGAGGAGCAACCGACCGTCGGCGTCCAGCGGTGCCACGACTACGGCGCCGGGGTGCACCACGATGTCGCGCTCGGACCGGCCGCCGTTGGACATGATGGCGAGGTCGCGCTCCACGCTGAGGTACCGGCCCGTGTGCACCGTTCGACGCTCGGCAACGCGCTGACCCAGAGCGACATCCGCGTCGCGTAGCTCGTCCAGGAGCGCATCGAGGGCTGGGTTGCCGGTAGGCGCGCGATTGGGACGGTGATTGGCCGGGGAATCGGGCATGGCCGAACTATACGGGAGGCAGCGGCCCGGCTCCTCGGTTGCCGGTTTGCGTGTCCGATCGGCCGGCTGGGCCGCCGGCTCCCCGGTCGGCTGGGCTTGGCGCCCGCCGGCCGCAGACAGACCGACGCCCCGGCCACGTGGCCGGGGCGTCGGATCCCTGGACCGAATAGCTCAGACGACCGGCCCGAAGGGGAGTGCGAAGTTGGTGTCCGGGTCGAAGAGCTGAAGCCGATCGAGCGGAACCTTGAACTCGAGCATGTCACCGGGGCGAACCCGATAGGCCGAGTCCACGATGGCCACGATGTCGCGGCCGGAGCCGGACGCGTGGATCAGTTCCTCGTTGCCGAGGTACTCCACGACTTCGGCCTTGGCGTTGACGACGGCCGCGGCGCCGGTCACGGGGGCGATCTCGAGGTGCTCCGGGCGGAAGCCGACGATCAGCTGCCGACCCGCGGTGCCCATCGCCTCGCGGAACTGCGGCGGCGTGGGAATGGTGATGTTGGCGCCGACGAGCTGGGCGCCGTCGCCGGTTCCCTGGACTTCGACGCTGGCGAAGTTCATCGCCGGGCTGCCGATGAAGCCGGCAACGAAGCGGTTGATCGGCCGGTCGTAGAGTTCCTGCGGCGTCCCGACCTGCTGGAGGCGGCCCTCGTTCATGACCGCGATGCGAGTGCCCATGGTCATGGCCTCGATCTGGTCGTGAGTCACGTACACGAACGTGGTGTTGAGGCGCTGGTACAGGCGCAGGATGTTCGCTCGGGTCTCGACGCGCAGTTTGGCGTCGAGGTTGGAGAGCGGCTCGTCCATGAGGAAGACCGCCGGCTCGCGCACGATGGCGCGTCCGAGAGCGACGCGCTGGCGCTGGCCGCCGGACAGCTCGCGCGGCTTCCGGTCCAGGTAGCGGCTGAGGTCGAGGATCGCCGCCGCTTCCTTGACCCTGGCCTCGATCTGCGCCTTTGGTACGTGGCGTAGCTTGAGGCCGAAGGCGAGGTTGTCACGGATGGACATGTGCGGATAGAGGGCGTAGCTCTGGAAGACCATGGCGATGTCGCGATCCTTCGGCGCGACGTCGTTGATGATCCTCTCGCCGATCTTCAGCGTCCCGCTCGTGATCTCCTCGAGACCGGCGACCATGCGCAGGCTGGTGGTCTTGCCGCAACCGGACGGTCCGACGAGGACCATGAACTCCGCGTCCCGGATGTCCAGGTTGAGGTCGTCGACGGCCACCACGTCGCCGAACCGCTTGCTGACGTTCTCGAACGTTACGGTTGCCATTGGGCAAGACTCCCTGATTCTGCGGTTGGTGTGGCGGCATGGTAGCAGGCCATTCCGCGCCGGCAAACACCGTCGAACCCGCCTGCTACTAAACGTTTAGCCGCCCATGGCGTGGCGGCCCGGAGGGGTCGCCGATGCCGGATGGCCCGTTGGGGGGTACATTCAGAGCCAATGCAAACGGACGGCCCTCACGGGAGCGAAGCGATGAGCGGAACGGAGCCGGATAGCTCGGGCGGCTCGGTGGCGGCAGTTGACGGTTGGACGACCGGAGCCGGCGCTCCCGCCTCGCCCCCAACGGGCGGTCGGCGGCCAGTCGCACGGCTCATCCTGGCCGCTGCGCTGCTGTCCGCCCTGCTTTCGGCAGCCGGAACGTATGTCTTTGCCACGCTCGCTCTGGAGCCCGCGGATGCGGGAACCGCCAGCGGCCAGCCGGCGGGTGCCCAGCCGATCAGCCTCACGGAATCCGATGCGATCGTTCGTGTGGCGGCTGCCGTGAAGCCGTCCGTGGTCACCATCACCGCGAGCAGCGTCTCTACGTTGAGTCCGTACGCGGTCCCTGAGACGGGCGTCGGCTCGGGGTTCATCGTCCGCGCCGACGGGTTGATTCTCACGAACGACCACGTCGTCGCAGGAGATCCGTCGCTTGAGGTGACCTTCGACGACACCAGCCGGCTGGCGGCCATCGTTGTCGCGACCGACCCCACGCACGACCTGGCCCTGGTGAAGGTCGAGGCCGGCGGTCTGGCTCCGGTAACGCTCGCCGACTCGAGCTCGGTCCGGGTGGGCGAGCTGGCCATCGCCATCGGCAGCCCGCTCGGGACATTCACGGACTCGGTTGCGCAGGGGATCGTCTCCGGAGTCAACCGCACCATAACCGTGGGCGATCGTACGACTCGCAACACGGCGAACCTGACCGGGCTCATCCAGACAGACGCGGCCGTCAATCCGGGGAACAGCGGCGGCCCCTTGCTTGACGTCGGTGGCTCGGTCATCGGGATCATCACGGCCAGCGCCAGCAACTCGGAGGGAGTTGGCTTCGCGATACCGATCAACCAGGCCAAGCAGTTGATCGCCCAGGCCGCCAGGTAGCGGCGGACCGCCAGCGAACGGGGAGCCCTCTCTGGCCGGCCCCGCAGCCGGTACCCGCAGCCACCCGTCGGGCCGGTGCCCCGCAGCCGGCGGTTCCTGGGGCCGGCGGCCTTCAGGATAGCTTCAGGCGTTTGGGCCATACCTCTCCACGCGTCCTTCCTGGTCCTGACCTCCCCACCGGTGGAGGCATCCGGCGAGGTACGAGAGGAATGGCTCTATGAAGCTCAGATTGGCGTCAATCGGGCTGATCCTGGTGGGTGTTGCGGCCGTGGCACTGGCTGTCGTGGGCCCCAGCTTCGCCGTATCGCCCAGTTCCAAGTACATCACCTCGACGGTGTCCACCGGAACCGTCAGCGTCACGGCCGTGGCTACGGGCACCGTTGCCGCCAGCACCGTCTACGGGCTCAAGTTCGGGGTGAACCCGGACATCGTCAGCTCGGCCAGCACCACCTCCGGCACCGGCGGAACGACGAGCGGCACGAACTCGAACACAAGCGCCGCTCTCGTCTGGCCGGTCAAGACCGTGTCGGCGACAGTCGGGCAGAAGGTCACCCAAGGCCAGGAGCTCGCAACCGCCGAGTCCGCGAGCGCTCAGCTCCAGCTGGAGTCGGCTCAGGCGACCCTCGCGGCGGCCCAGAGCCAGCTGGCCAGTGATCAGGCCGGCCCCGATGCGGTCACGATCGCCCAGGCCAAGAACTCGCTCAGCCAGTCCTGGAACAGCTACACGCAGGCAGTCGCGAATCGCGACAACACCAACCAGCAGGGTTCCTTGACCATGAGCCAGGCTCAGGCGTCGGTCACCTCCGCCCAGAACCAGCTCGATGCAGACACGGCGGCGAGCGCGCCCCAAGCGACACTCGACAAGGACGCCGCCACGCTCCAGCAGGCGCAGGCGAGCCTGGCCTCGAGCCAGCTTAAGGTCAACCAGTCGAACCAGCAGGCGGCGCAGCAGGTCACCAACGCCTCCCTGAGCTACCAGGCCGCCAAGCTCCAGTACCAGACGAAGACCGCACCCACCTCGAGCACGACCGTCCAGGCCGACCAGGCCAAGGTTGCCTCGGCCCAGGCCACCGTGGATGCCGACCAGGCCGCCGTTACCGGGGCCTCCATCGTGGCGCCGGCCGACGGGTTGATCATCGCGGTCAACATCCTGCCCGGAGTCAACGCTCCGTCCACATACGCCGTCGAAGAGTCGATCGGGCCGATGGTTGCCACGGCCAGCTTCACGGAGTCCGAGATCACTTCTCTCAAGGTGGGCCAGTCGGCCACGGTCTCGGTGACCGCGGCCGGTGCCTCAGTCCCGGCAACGCTGACGCAGATCGTGCCGGCCGCCTCCGCCTCGACGGGCGGCAGCACGAGCAGCGTCGTCACGTACGCGGTCACGGCGACTCTCACAAGCCCGCCGGCGACGGTCCTGGCCGGAATGACCGCCACGGTCACGGTTACGACCGCGTCGGTCGACAACGCCCTGCGAGTTCCGGCGACCGCCCTCAAGGGATCCGCGACCGCGGGCTACACGGTCCAGGTCGTCGCCGGTGACGGCAGCGTCTCCACCAAGGACGTCCAGGTCGGTCTCGTGACGACTACCCTCGCGCAAGTAACCAGCGGCCTCAGCAACGGCGACTCCGTGGTCGTCGGCTCCTCAACCAGCCGGACCGGAACCACGACCAGCAACAGTGGCGTCAACGTCAGCTCCCTCACGGGCGGCGGCTTCGGCGGCGGCGGCTTCGTCGCGCCCGGGCGATGAGCGGCGTCGCAGGCGAGCCGATCATCAGGCTCGAGAACGTGAGCCGCGTCTACGACACCGGCAAGGTCCAGGTCCCCGCGTTGCTCGACGTGGACATGGAGGTCGCCGACGGCGAGTTCCTGGCCATCGTGGGGCCGTCCGGGTCGGGCAAGTCGACGATGATGAACATCCTCGGCTGCCTGGATCGACCGACGTCCGGCCGGTACGTACTCGACAGCAACCCGGTCGACGAGCTGGATGACGACGGCCTGGCCTACCTCCGCAGCCGCTCGATCGGCTTCGTGTTCCAGAGCTACAACCTGCTTCCTCGAACGAGCGCCCTTGAGAACGTGGCGGCGCCACTCTTGTACCAGGGGGTCGGCCGCAAGGAGCGGCTGCGACGAGCCCAAGCTGCCCTGGAGCGGCTCGGCCTGGCAGACCGCATCGGTCACGTGCCCTCCGAGCTCTCGGGCGGGCAGCAGCAGCGGGTCGGGATCGCCAGGGCGCTGGTGACCGAGCCGGCACTCCTCCTGGCCGACGAGCCCACCGGCAANNACCGGCAACCTCGACAGCCACTCCGGCGCCGAGGTTCTCGAGCTGTTCAAGGATCTCCACTCTCTCGGGCGAACCATCGTCCTGATCACGCACGACCTCGACGTGGCCCAAGCCGCCGACCGTGCCGTGCACCTGAGGGACGGACGGCTACAGGACGCGGTGCTCACATGAAGATCACCGACCTGATCGGCCTGGCCTTCTCCAGGCTCGGAACAGGGAAGATGCGTGCGGCCCTGACCATGCTCGGCGTCGTCATCGGCGTGGCATCGGTCGTGGCCCTGGTGAGCGTCGCCCAGGGAGCCACGAAGGGAATCAGCGACCGGCTCCAATCCCTCGGCACCAACCTCCTGACGGTGAGCCCGGGCTTCACAACCACCGGCGCAACCCGTGGAGGCTTCGGAACCGCGACCACGCTCACGGTCGACGACGCCAGCGCGCTGTCCCAGCTGGACGGTGTGCAGGCAATCGCGCCGGAGCTCACGACCAACAAGCTCGTGATCGCCGGGACGCAGAACGAAACCGCCCGAGTCGTCGGAACCACACCGGGCTACGTGTCGGTCTTCGCCTACGACATGTGGGTGGGCTCGTTCCTGAACCAGGCATCGGTCGACAACAAACTGCGGGTCGCGGTGATCGGCGCAACCACCGCGGACAACCTCAGCCTTACGGACGCGTCGGTGGGATCGACCATCTTCATCGGCGGCCTGCCGTTCAATCTGATCGGGATTCTGCAGCCGAAGGGCGGTACGTCGAGCACGGATGACCAGGTACTGATACCGCTGTCAACAGCCCACCAGCTGTTTGTCGGCAGCAACAGTGTCTCCGCGATCGGCGTAAGCGCGGCGAATCAAGACGTGATATCGACCGTCTCCGCCGAGATCACCGCGACGCTCGAACAGCGCCACGGCATCACGACCGGCGTCGACGACTTCTCCATCGCGACTCAGGCCCAGCTACTGGGCACGGTCAGCGGGGTCAGCGACACGCTCACCTTGCTGCTGGCGGGGATCGCCTCGATCTCGCTCCTGGTGGGCGGGATCGGGATCATGAACATCATGCTGGTCTCCGTCCGTGAGCGGACGCGCGAGATCGGCATTCGCAAGGCCATCGGAGCACGCGGCAGGGACATCCTTTCGCAGTTCCTGGTCGAGGCCCTGGCCCTATCTCTAGCCGGGGGCCTGATCGGCGTCGGGCTGGGCGTGATCGCCTCCTACGGCATCGGCGTGTACGCCGGTTGGGGCTTCGTCTTCAACCCGGTGACGGTGGTGGTCGCAGTCCTGTTCAGTCTCATTGTCGGGGTCGTCTTCGGCGTCTGGCCGGCCAGCCAGGCCGCCCGCCTCGATCCCGTGGTAGCACTTCGATACGAGTAGGCAATGGAACGCGAAAGGGAGGAACACGTGACAACAACGGTTAGGCCGGCCAAGCAGGATCGCACGACGCTGGTACTGCTCCTGGTCGCTGCCCTCGTAGCGGTGGGCGGGATCGGCTTCGCCCTCGGCCACCTGACGGCCCCGGCGGCATCGGCGGCCGCCAACGCGACCCGTGGGCCCGGAGGCTTCGCGGGCGGCCGCGGCTTCCCCTCCCTGGCTCCGGGTCAGACTTTCGATACGAGCCAGTTCGGGGCCGGCGCCGGCGCGCGCGCTGGTCTCGGCGGCGTGGCCGGCGGCGTAACCGGAACGGTCCAGTCGGTCAGCGGCTCCGCGATTACGATTCAGGAAGCGAGCGGCACCAGCGTCACGATCGACATCTCCGGCACCACTACCTATCACAATGAGACGTCGGCTCAATCGAGCGACGTGAAGGTCGGCAGCGGCGTCGTGGTCCAGATCGACACCAGCGCTCTCGCCAGCGAGGCACCAAATCCTAGCGCCAGTGGCGGCCTCGGCGGCCGGACGTTGACGGCCAAAGACGTCCTGATCACAACACCCTAGGAGTCCGAACGGTGCACTTGCTCGTTGTCGAGGACGATGCCCGACTGAGTCGGCTGCTCAAGCGGCTGCTCAGCCAGGATCGCCATGTCGTGGAGACGGCTCTGACGGCGGAGGAAGGGCTGGAAGTAGCCACCTCCAACCTCGAGCTGGACGCGATAGTCCTGGATGTCGGGCTGCCCGATCGGTCGGGCTTCGATGTGGCTCGAACGCTGCGCAAGAAAGGCTCGCAGGTTCCCATCCTGATGCTCACGGCGCGAGACTCCGTGAGCGACAGGGTGGAGGGGCTCGACGCAGGCGCGGACGACTACCTGGTCAAGCCTTTCGCCTATGAGGAGCTGCTGGCCCGTCTTCGGGCTCTCGGCCGGAGACCGCCCACTCGGAAGTCGCCGGTACTGAAGGCAGGCCCGATCGAGCTCGACGAGACGACCCGACGGGTGGCCGTCTCCGGCAAGCCGGTCGACCTGAGCCAGCGCGAGTTCTCGATACTCGAATGCCTGCTGCGGCAGGCCCGGCCAGGTCCTGTCCCGCGACCAGCTGCTCGACTATGCCTGGCCGTACGGCGTGGCCCTGACGCCGAACACGGTCGAGGCCTACATCCACCTGCTGCGGGAGAAGGTCGGCAATCAGGCGGCCGCTCACATCGAGACGGTCCGCGGCGTCGGCTATCGCCTTCGAGAGGGTTGACCGTGAGGCTCCCGCGTCGCTTCAGCTTGAGGCGCCCGGCCACGGGTGCCTCGGCGGAGGCGAGACCGCCGGTGGCTCAGACCGGCGCGGCCGACGACGCCCGCATCCTGCGCCGTACCCGCCTGCGGCTGATGGCGGTCAGCGGCGTCGTCACCCTGGCGATCCTGGTTGCCCTCGGCGCGTCGATCTACTGGCTCGTCTCCACCGCCGTCGAGGTCGGGGCGCGCGACCAACTCCAGCGTGTGGCGCTCTATCAGACCGAGGTGGACGAGAACGTCGGGCTGACCTTCGAGGGGCAGGCTGCCGGCCTGATCCCGATCGTGGTGGATTCGTCGGGTCTCCCCCTGGTCCCCAACGGCCTGAGCCGAATTCCGCCGGGCCTGCCCAACAAGGACAGTCTGGCCGCGGTGACACAGAAGGGGCAGGTGGACCAGCGCGACGTGGTCTCCGCCGACGGTACGCCATATCGGGTGATCAGCGGCTTCATGGCCAGCCCGGATCCCCGCTTCGCCGCGTACAAGGTCCAGTGGGCGCAGAACAGGTCCGCCGAGGTGAACCTTCTGAACACCCTCGCCGTGGTGCTGCTCGGCGGCGGCCTGCTGGCATTGCTGGCTGCGTTGGCGGCCGGCTACGTATACGCCGGTCGAGCCCTCGTCCCGATTCGCGAGTCAATCGAGCGCCGGCAGGTGGCATTGCAGCGTCAACGAGAGTTCACGGCCAACGCCAGCCACGAGCTGCGCACGCCACTCACGGTGATTCGGGCAAGCGTCGAGGATCTGAGACGTAACCGGCGCAGCCGGGTCGAGGAGGTGGGCGAGGCGCTCGATGACATCGATGCCGAAGTGCGACTCGTGACGGCCCTGGTCGAGGACATGCTGCTCCTGGCTCGCACCGACTCGGGCGTGGTTCAGATGGAGCGCGTACCGCTCGATCTCGCCGATGTGGCGGCCGACGCGACCTCGCTGCTCAGTGCGCTCGGCGTGGAACGGAACGTCGCGGTTGTGCTCGATCCGATGCCGGCGCCCGTCAGCGGCGACCCGGTCCGACTGCGCCAGCTCGTGACGATCCTGGTCGACAACGCCATCCGCCACAGCCCGGCCGGCGCCACGGTCGAGGTCATGGTGGGTTCGGAGCCGGGCGGCGCGGCGCTCCAGGTCGACGACCACGGATCCGGCATCAAGCCCGAGGATCTGCCGCGCCTCTTCGACAGGTTCTGGCGAGCGGACAACGCCCCTGCCGGCGGTACCGGGCTCGGCCTGGCCATCGCTCGCTGGATCGCGGAGCAGCATGGCGGAACGATCGGTGCCGCAAACCGGCCCGAAGGCGGAGCTAGCTTCTGGGTTCGCCTGCCGGCCGCGGGGCTTGCCGCTGCATCGGCGCAGTCGGCCGGAGCCGGGCCCTGGCTTGGGACACCGGATTCCGGGGCCGGACCCGACGCCTCATCGGCCCAATCTTGGGCCAGGCCCGATGCCTCGGGGCCGGAGTCCGGTGCTGTGCCGGATAGCTCGGCGCCGGCAGCCGAACCGCCCACGTGGACTCCGGGCGAAGCGGGTGGCCCGCCCTCCTAGGCGAGCAGCAGCTTCGCCTCGGCCAGGATCCCGACGGCGATGATCGCCAGCCGCAGGGCCGGGGCGGGTAATCGACGTCCGACTCGCGCCCCTACCTGGCCGCCAACGATCGAGCCGGCGGCGATGAGCAGGGCGACGTCCCAGTGCACCGGGGCCACCAGGATGAAGAGGATCGCGGCGACGCCGTTGATCAGGCCCGCCAGCACGTTCTTGAGGCCGTTGAGACGCTGGAGGTCGTCTGGTACGAAGATCGTCAACAGGGCGATCATGATGATCCCCATCCCCGCCCCGAAGTAGCCGCCGTAGATCGCCGTAGCGAAGAACATGAGCCCGAGCTGCCAGGATCGATGCGACTCTGCGTGACGGTGCTCCGCCAGGGTCTCCGACAGGCGCGGCCCAATCGCCACCAGGACCAGCGCGACTCCGATCAGCACCGGCACCACCGCCTCGAACGCGCCCGGGAAGGCGAGGAGGAGGACTCCGCCCGTCAGTCCGCCGGCACCGGAGACGATGCCCAGCCGGACCGCCCGATCTCCCTGGCCCGCGAGCTCACGACGGTAGCCGATCGCGCCGCTGATCGAGCCGGGCACCAGGCCGACCGTGTTCGAGACGTTGGCGTGCAGCGGCGAGAAGCCGAAGGCGAGCAGGGTAGGGAAGGTGATGAGCGATCCCGAGCCCACGATCGTGTTGATCGTTCCGGCGGCCAGACCGGCGGCAAGAATGGCGGCGGCTTCGAGCGGACTCATCCGGCGGCCTGCGATGCAGGGACGGCCGGGCTTGCGCTTCTCACCCCCGGATCGTAGCCGACGGCTCGGCTTGCGGCGTCTGAGTCGCGCGCCGGACTCCTGTCGGGCGCGCCAGAATATGGTGCCGAGCGCCGAGTGCCCGGGTCGCGCGCCGGACGCCCAGTGCCGCGCGCCGCGTTGGTCGCCCTCGCTCGCCTGACCTGCTGGTCATCGATCCTTCAGCCGGGTAGTCTGGACGGAGCGCTTCCGTCGGGGGAAGTGGGAATCTGGGAGGACACTCGGATGCGCACGCGACACCTGTCGATTCGCTTGCTGGGGTTGCTGCTCGCGGCGGGCCTGCTGGCCGGGTGCGGCCCGGCCGCGGCGACCCCGACCCCCTCCGCCACGCCTTCGCCTACCGCCACGGCCTCGCCCACTGCCACCGCTTCGCCCACTGGTGCGCCCACGGCTTCGCCCGGCGACACCTCCGGTGCCGTCATCGGCGACACGGGCGACCCGGAAGATGAGCCGGCCGCCAGCGAGACTCCGGCGGTCGGCTTCAGTCCCGGCCCCACCGGCATTCCCGCGCCGACGCCGCCGGCGTCGATGGCCAGGCTGCCGGGCGAGCCCGATCCGGCCCTGACGCCCGGAGCGCTCAATCCCGCGGTAACCCAGGCAACCATCGCCTCGACCATCTGTGTCTCGGGCTGGACGGACACCATTCGCCCGCCGACCTCGTACACGAACGCCTTGAAGGTGAAGCAGATCGCCGAGTACGGCTACGCGGACAAGGCAGTCGCCTCCTACGAGGAAGATCACCTGATCTCGCTGCAGCTGGGCGGCAACCCGACCGATCCCAGGAACCTCTGGCCGGAGCCCTACACGATCAGCCTGTCGGACGGACGCTCGGTGGGCGCGCGGGTCAAGGATGTGTTCGAGACCAAGCTGAAGAAGCAGGTCTGCGCCGGGACGATGACGCTGGCCCAGGCTCAGGCAGAAATCGGCATCCACTGGGTCCACTTCGACCCCTCGATCTCATAGCGCCGGATCGGGGCCTTTCTCACAGGCAGGCACAGTGCCGGATTCGAACTCAGGGCCCTTCGCGTGGCAAACGGTGGGGTGGCCTACGGGGGTCGAACCCGTAACCTGCGGATCCACAGTCCGCTGCTCTGCCGGTTGAGCTAAGGCCACCGTAGCGGTCCCAACGGGGCGTGGCTTCCTTGCGGGTCGCGCCTCCCGGATGGGGCGACGGGGAGTATAGCGGCTGCGTGCCGGCCCGGGCTAGGAAGGCACCGATGCCGGCCCGCCACGCATCGGCGCCCGAGTAGGCGGTCGGTCGGACCCTGCCAACGGACAACGCTCGGGAGGTACCCGGTGCTTGCGTGCACCCATGCAAGGACCGCAGATCCGCGTGGTACGACGTCATCGTGTCCGAATGACGAGCGAGCGGGTCTCCCAGCCGGCCTCGGTATCTACCGTTGAACGTGCCAAGCCCCAGCTGAGATGGGATCGCCATATCGTGTCGGGTTTCATCGCCTTGTCTGCCTCCGCCGTCCACGCGACCGTGCGGAGGATCTGCATCGTCGGTGTGGCGCTCATGCTCGCCGGAGCGGGGACGGTCGCGACCGCCGGCCCGGCGCTCGCCTGGGACGGCGCGGCCTTCAGCCCCGCTGATGAGGGGCTGCTCTTCTCCCTGACCAACCAGGATCGAGCCTCCGCCGGCCTCAACGCGCTCGTGAACGACCCCTATCTGCACACCAAGGCCGAGTGGCGAGCCCAGGACATGGGCGACCGGGACTACTTCTCCCACGAGATCCCGCCCGCTAACGCCATGGTCTTCGCGTCCATGCAGTCGGACGGTTATTGCTTCTCGGTCGCCGGCGAGAACATCGGCCTGAGCACGTATGGCGACGATGTCGCCACGAACCGAATCGAAGCCGCCTTCATGGGATCCGCCGGCCACCGGGCCAACATCCTGGGGACGTGGGCCCACATGGGAGTCGGGGCGTACAAGGCCGCCGACGGTCGCAAGCTGTACACGGTGCTCTTCTCGGTCCCTTGCGGCGCGGCAGTCGCAACTCCGGCGCCGGTGGCGACACCTCAGCCTCCTGCCCCGACCCCTCCGCCGCCTGCCCCGACGCCCAAGCCAGCGCCTAAGCCGACGCCCAAGCCGATCCCGACGGTTGCTCCGACCCCAACTCCTGCCCCAACCGCGACCGCCACACCGACCCCGACCGACCCGCCAACGCCGAGTCCGTCGGCGTTCGCTCCGGCCACGCCTCTGGCGGTCCCGACCACACCGCTTCCGAGCGACGCGGCCGCGCCGTCGCCGGCGACCGACACCACCTCGAGCCTTCGAGTTCGTGAGAAGCCGGCATCCACGGGACCGCTCGACTCCGTCCTCCACTGGCTCTTCGGCGGGATGCTCGGCTGGTAGAGCCGGTCCCCAGAGGACGGCGCACCTCGACTCCCCGTTCCGCGATTGACTACACTGCGGGGCGTGACTAGCCAACCGCTCGAAGAGGGTCAGGTCTCATCGAGATCGGACGGCACGATCCTCGAGGCCTGCGACCTGACCAAGAGCTATCGCCTGGGCAGCCGCGACGTCGAGGCCTTGCGAGGGGTGTCGCTCAAGGTTCGCCGGGGCGAGTTCGTGGCCCTGATGGGGCCCTCGGGATCCGGCAAGAGCACGCTGCTCCAGCTGCTCGGCGGACTCGACAGACCGACCAGCGGCGAAGTCGTACTCGACGGTCAGGTCATAAGCCGCCTGGGCGACGCGCAGGCGACTCGCCTTCGACGCGAGAAGACGGGCTTCGTCTTCCAGTTCTTCAACCTGATCCCGCTGCTCGACGTTTACGAGAACGTGGCGCTGCCGTTCACGATCGCCGGCGAGGATCCACGGCGCGGCGATGCGGCCGCACGAATCCGCGATGTCCTGGAGATCCTGGATCTCGTGGGCCGCGAGCACAACCGGCCCGACCAGCTCTCGGCCGGCGAGCAGCAGCGAGTGGCTCTGGCCCGAGCATTGGTCTCCCGACCGGCCATCCTGCTCGCCGACGAACCGACGGGCAACCTGGACTACGCTAGCGGCGGCGAGATCCTGGACGAGCTGTGGCGTTCATGCGACGAGCTGGGCCAGACGATCGTCCTGGTCACCCACGACGCAAGAGCTGCCGCGCAGGCCGATCGCGTCCTGGTCGTAGGTGACGGCAAGATCCGGGACGAGATCGAGCTGGGTCGCCGGACCGATCGGCGCGCCGGACCGCTCATCGCTCGCCTTGCCCAACTGGGCTTGTAGCTCGTGAGGCGCCTCTCGTCGCTGGCGTGGCGGAGCCTCAGCGCTCGGTCGGTGCGCAGCTTCCTGACCATCGCCGGCGTGGCCCTGGGCGTGGCCGTACTGTTCGCCTCGCTCACGGCCGGCGCGACGATGGATGCGGCCGTGGATCGCGCCGCAGCGGACGAGATGGGTCGGGCCGTCCTGCGGGTCCAGGCTCTCGAGGAGCGCGGCTTGAGTTCGGTCGCCGTCCGCGCCGCGGAACAGGCCGTTGGTGTCTCGGTTGCCGCGCCGGCCCTGGAGCGCAAGACATATCTGGCCGCGAGCCCGAATCAGACCGCCTCGGCCAGCCTGCCGGCTCCGGTGACCGTGCTCGGTATCGACCCCGGGCGCGAGTTCGCGCTCCATGACATGCCGCTGGCCTCCGGCCGGCTTCTCACCGCTACCGACGGGCAATCCGTGCTGATCAGCGAAACAATGGCGGCCCAGGAACGGCTCGGAGTTGGAGACTCTCTCTCGCTCAACGGCACGGTTGCCGCGGGTCCACAGTCCTTCCAGATCGTGGGCATCGTGCAGGGCGACGCGCCGGTCCCGGACGCCGGTGGCCGCCTGGTCTTCGTCCCGCTCGCGTCGGCCCAGGCCCTCTTCGGGACCACCGGCGTCACTCGAGTTGACCTTGGCGCCCAGGTGGGCATATCCGTGGAGGCTTTGACCGACCAGCTCGAGAAAGCCATCACCAGTGAGCCGTACCTGCTGTCCCGGCAGGCCGACCTGGCCGGCTCGCTCCGGACCGAGATGGCCGACTTCCGGAGTGCCCTGCTGCTGGTTGCCGCCGTCGTCCTCTTCGCCGGCGCCTTCCTGATCTTCAACACACTCTCGATGACGGTTTCGGAGCGGGCTCGAGAGGTCGGCCTGCTGCGTGCCGCCGGGACCACCCGCTCGCAGGTCATGAGCATCATCATGCTGCAGGCCCTGTTCCTGGGTGCCGCGGGCTCGGCGCTGGGAGCCCTGGTCGGAGTGTCTGTGGCCGGGCTGAGCCTGTCCTGGGTGCAATCCACCGGCCCGATCGCTCTAACCGCGCCCGCCGTCTCGGCGGGCTCGATCGCCATCGCCATCGTCGTCGGCCTATTGGTCACCCTGGCCGCCTCGCTTGAACCGGCCTGGCGAGCCAGCCGGATCCCGCCCGTCGAGGCGCTTCATCGCGGCCCGGCCGGAATGGTGGCTGGGCCGGCCCGGCTACGCTGGCTCTTCCTGGTCTTCGGCGTCCTGGGGGTGGCGGCGCTGGCGATCTGGCCGGGGGGCAGCGGCGGATCGGTCGGCGCAGGCGGCTCGGCAGGTGGATCGGGAATGTGGGGTCCGCTCGCGGTCTACGGCCTGCTCTTCCTTACGGTGCTGCTCGTGCCCCTGCTGCTGGGTCCGTTGCTCCTGGTGGCGGGCATTCCATTCCGAATCTTCCGGAACGAAGAGCGCCTGGCGCGCAGCTCTCTTGCCCGCGACCCGAGTCGCACGACACTCACGGCCGGCGCCCTGGTAGTTGGTCTGGCGATGGTCGTGGCCCTGGGAACCGCAGCGGAGAACGTGCGCAAGACCGGCACCGCCTGGCTCGCCGAGACGATACCGGGGAGTGAGGTGTTGACCTCGATACGTCCGGTCTCCACCACGGACCCGGTCCGCGCCGAGCTGGCGGCGATCCCCGGGGTGAAGTCGATCTCCCCGATAGGGTTGTTCGGAGTCCCGTATCAGGGCCTCCGCCAGGAAGCCGCAGCGATCGTGGGCCGCGACTACCTGGCCGACGGAAGGCTGGTATTCGTCTCAGACGGGGGTGATCGCACCGCCGCGTTGACCGCACTGGATGCCGGCGGCTCGGTCGTCCTTCCCGAGTCGCTGGCGGATCAGGATGGGATTCAAGTGGGCGACGAGCTGACGTTCGCCACGGGCCCGTCGTCGACTCGGCTGCGAGTGGCGGGCATCGTGGCCCACTCGATACCGTCCGGATCCGAGGAGGCAATCCTGGTCGGCTGGTCGGACGCCACCGACCAGTTCGGTGTCGCCGGGGCCGATTTCTACGCCGTTCGGTACGCGCCCGGACAGGAGTCTTCCTCGAGAGCCGCGCTGGACGCCGCGGCGACTCAATACGCCTTCGAGCCCAACTCCCTGGACCGCGTGCAGGGAACCGTCGGAGATGCCCTGGACCGCATCTTCCGCCTTCTCGATGGGCTCGCCCTGATTGCGGTCCTGGTGGCGGGACTGGGCCTCGTGAACACGTACTCGATGAGCGTGTTGGAGCGAGTCCGCGAGATCGGCGTGCTTCGCGCCACCGGCATGACCAGCCGCCAGGTTTGGGGCATGGTGGTCATGGAGGCGGGCCTGCTCGGTATCTTTGGATCCGTCGTCGGGGCCCTGGTGGGGCTGATCGCCGGGGCGCTGCTGGTGGGCTGGTCCAGCGGAGGATTCGGTCTCGCTTTCGAGCCGCCGTGGGTGTCGATCGCCGTCGCCGTGGTCTTCGGCGTGCTGGTCAGCATCGTGGCGTCGATCTACCCGGCGGGACTGGCCAGCCGTCTTTCGATCGTCCGAGCGTTGCAGCACGAGTAGTCCGCCTGGTTCCGCGGTGTGACATCTCTCTTTGAGGCGCACCGGCGAAGAGGCTTGTCTTCGCGCGCCGGCCGTCTCGTTTGCTACACTCCTGCCACCTGATCCGAAGATCCGTGCAGGTCACGGCCGTGCCGTCACTATGAGGAACTCGACGCATGCTCGCGACCCCGCAGTTGCACCGGCTCCCAGCCACCGAGCGCGGCATAACCCTGGGCGACTTCCTGGTGCCGATTCGGATCGGCGAGCGCATGAGTGCGCGGATTCGCCACATTGCCCTCATCTGCGTTGGCGCGGTCTTCATCGCCGTGACCGCCAACGTCGGCTTCCGCCTGCCGGACAGCCCGGTTCCGGTCACCGGCCAGACGCTGTCGGTGCTGGTCGTCGGCGGCGCTCTCGGCCTTCGCCGCGGGGTGCTATCGGTTGGGCTGTACCTGATCCTCGGCCTTCTCCTACCCGTCTACGCCAATCAGCAACACGGCTTCGGGGCCATCGCCAGCGTCGGCTGGAGCGGCGTGGCCATTGCGCCCGTCGGCGGCTACCTGATCAGCTTCCTATTCGCGGCGGCCCTCGTGGGATGGCTCGCGGAGAACGGTTGGGACCGCCACATCGGCGGCGCCATCGGGGCCATGATCCTGGGCGAGGCCGTGATCTACTTGATCGGCGTGCCGTGGTTGGCCGTTTCGCTGCACCTCTCGCCGCAGGTCGCGATCGAGAAGGGCCTGACGCCCTTCCTGATCGGAGACACGATCAAGCTCGCGATTGCGGCCGGCATCTTCCCGTGCGCGTGGTGGATCGTGGGGCGCCGAGTCGGCGACCGCTAGGGCTTGTGCGGCGAGCCGCCGCGTGAGTGTCTAGAGGCGCGGCCAGTCGTCTGGGCCCAGCTCGCCCACGCCGAACAACTTCAGGCATGGCTCCAGGCCCTCGATCGTCACCGGCACGAGCTCGCGACGCCACGTCTGGGGTGTCGCCCGAACCTTGATCTCCAGGGCGCGCTTGCCTTCGATGGCGCACACCTCCTCGCCGGTTACGCGGTAGCCCAGCTTCTCCGAGACCCGCGCCGAGGCCGCGTTGCCCTCGATGTACCCGGACTCCGCCACGTCCGCGCCCAGACCCTCGAACGCCAGGGCGAGGATGGCGGCCCGTGCCTCCGTCCCAAGGCCCTGGCCCTGGAACTCGCGACCGAGCCAGCTGCCTGACAGGATTACCCGCCGGATGCGGAAATCGCGCGCGAGCAATTCCTGCACGCCGATTGGTTGCTCGTCCTTGAGCACGACCAGCCCGAGCGACCAGTTGTCCGGCTGCCAGCGGCCACGCACCTCCCACCAATGCAGCAGGAACTGCCGCTCGAAAGCCGGGGAGGGTAGCTTGTGCCAGGGCACAAGGAAGACGGTCCGGCCCGTATCGACGATCCCTGCACGGGCAACCTCCATGAGCGCGAGCAGGTCGCTGTCGGTCGGCAGGCGCAGCTCGAGATGAGGCGTTCGAAGCCGAAGGTCGAATAGCGGCCAGGGGTGTCCGGACATGCGCCGTAGAGTAGCGAACGCCGGTGAAGTCGGCCAGCGAGCGCAGCCGCTCGTGGGCGGCGACGGTCGTCGCTCCCGCCGCCTCGCGGGTGTCTAGAGGGGCGACGCTTGCCCGCCGTAGTCCCCGTCGCTTCGCACAACGCCGCAAGCGGCGCCGAGTGCTTCGCGAGCGGTAGCGGCCCTCGTCACCCCCGCCCGGGAGTCGGCTCGTCCGGCACTCAGACGAGAACTGCTCATTTCCAGTGGAGGTAGTACCAGGTGGGGCCACCCCACCACTTGCCCGTCGCGCAAGCGCTCGCCCCTATGTCAGCCAGCTTCTCCGCGGGCAGCTTGTCCCGGGCCACGCTCACGCCGGGGCGATTCGGACTCGCGACCCCGGAGAGCGTCTACAGATGGAGGCTCGGGACCCGACAGTCCGTCCCGCTTTTCGCGGTAGCTCTACCTCAACTGGAAATGAGCAGATTCGGACCAAGGCCGGGCGCCTCGCTACCCACTGGCCCGTAGACGGGCTCGCCTCTAGCGGCCGCCGCTCGCGTGCGGCCAACGAGCGCGGCGCTAGTTCGCCTCGACCGCCCTCCGCACAAAGCCGCAAGCGGCGCCGAGTGCTTCGCGAGCGGTAGTGGCCCTCGTCACCGCTGCGTTCACCTCAACCACTGAGCTCCGTATTCAGGCGGACTTGCGGTGGCGAACCGGCGCTGCCTCAGCCTCGCTCTCGGCGGCAGCGACACGAGCTGCGGCTTTGGCGGCCGCCACGCGGGAGCGCTTCTTGCCGGCCGCGACCACCATCGGCTCGGGCGCGTCGGCCTGGCGCGCGGCCTTGGCCGCGGCGACGCTCGCTTCCAGTGCGGCCATCAGGTCCGTCAGCCCGGCCGCCGGCGCCGCGACGGGCTCGGCGATCTCCGCGCCGGTGGCCTTGGCCTCGATGACTGCCATCAGGGCTTCGCGGTACTCGTCGTGGAAGGCGGCTGGATCGAACTCGGCCGTCATGGTCGCGACGAGCTGTTCGGCCATGGCCAGCTCGCCGGGCTTGATTTCGACCTCGTCTTCGGGGAGCGCCAGCTGGCCGGTATCTCGGACTTCGTCTGGCCAGTAAAGCGTGGAAAGGAGCATCGTCGAGGAGAACGGGTCGAGGGCGACCAGCTGCTCGCGATCGCGAAGCACGATCTTGCCGATGGCACGCAGGCCTCGCTCGGCGAGGACCCGCTTCAGCAGGTAGAAGGCCTTGCGCGCGATCGGGTCGGGCTCCAGGTAGTAGGCCTGCTTGACGAAGCTCGTGGACTGGCCGGCGGAGTCGACCGGCACGAATTGCTCGATCTCGATCGACCGGACGGTCTTGAGCGGCACCGAGGCCAGGTCGTCGTCCGTAACGACCACGTACCGGTCGGGCGCAATCTCGTAGCCGCGGACCGTGTCGCTGCGCTCGATGTAGGCGTCGTCGGTGGGGCAGTACGTCTTCATCTGGATCCGGCCGTGGCATTCCGCGTGGAGCATGTTGAAGCTCACGCCCTTCGACTCGGTCGCCAGGTATAGCTTGACCGGTATCGTCACCAGTCCGAACTGGATTGCGCCTTTCCACATCGAACGCGCCACGGTTAGCACCTCACGAGCGCGAGCCCTTCTCGGCGGGCCGCGGAGGGCGAGCATAGCGCGGCGTGAGGCCGTGTCCAGCTTGGCTCGCCTGGCGTCCCACACTACCGGCCGGCCGGCGGCCAACGAGCGCCAGCTGAGCCAGAATCGCCGGCGGCTACCTCGGACCCAGGTGCCTACCGCGACTCTCCGCGCGGCGGACGACCACGAAGCCGGCGAGCGACGCGAGCAACAAGAGCAGCGGCACTCTCGGATCCGATGAACCTGGCACCCCGCTTCGACTCGTCGATGTGGCGCGCGCGGCACCTCCCTCCGTCCCGGGGACTCCCCTCAATCCCCAACTTTCACGTGAACGGCAAGGTTGCGATAGGATGCATCCATGACTGACACGAAGACCGGCTCGGTCGATGCCTCCGGGCTGCTGCGGATTCAGGAGGCCGCGGCCGAGGCCGGCCTCACCTCCCGATCCGTGCGCTACTACGAGGAGCTGGGCCTGCTGCGGCCGGCGGCACGCTCCGAGGGCGACTACCGCCTCTACGACACGACGGACGTCGAGCGGCTGCGCTTCATCAAGGCCCTGCGCGACGACGCCGGCTTCTCACTCGCGGAGATAGCCCAGCTCCTCGAGGACGAAGATGCCCGGGAACGCGGGCACGAGGCCTACCACGCCACGACCGATCCCGCCGAACGACTGCGGATCCTGCGCGACCGCGTCTCCCGGTACGAGCACCAGATCGAGATGCTGCGGACGAAGATCGAGCGACTCCAGGCGATGGTGGACGAGACCAACGGGCGGCTGACCCGGACCAACACGAAGATCGCTGCGCTCTCTGACGAAACTGCTGCCACGGCCGGGAGCGAGGCGGCACGATGATCGTGGGCGGTCGTCTCGCAGATCCTGCCGCCCCGTCCTACCGCTGGTGGGTTCTGGGCGTGACCAGCGTCGGTGCCCTCATGGCCTCGCTGACGGGCGGCACGCTCATCATCGCTCTGCCCGACATCCTGCGCGACCTCCACACCGACATCTTCAGCCTGCTCTGGATCGTCGTCGGCTACACCCTGGTGGCCACGGTCCTGGTTCTCAACGCCGGACGACTGGCCGACATGGCCGGCCGGGCGCGCTCCTACACCCTCGGTTTCGTCATCTTCACCGGCGCCTCGATTCTGTGCGCCGTGGCGCCCAACGCGGGGATGCTGATCCTCTGGCGGCTGGCACAGGGAGTGGGTGGGGCGCTGCTCATGGCCAATGCCACCGCCCTGGTCACGGATGCTTTTCCACGGTCGGAGCTGGGACGCGCGTTGGGCATCAACGCCATGGTCATCGGTGCCGGCGCCATCCTCGGCCCCATTCTGGGCGGCTGGCTCACAGGCTTCGGCTGGCGGATGGTCTTCTGGTTCAACGTCCCGATTGGTCTCGTGGGCGCCGTCGCCGCGGGGTTGATCCTGGTGGAGCAGGCCCATCCCGATCATCGGCTCGAGATCGACTGGCTCGGCTCGCTCTTGTACTTCGTCGGCCTGATGGGCCTGATGATGGCGCTCGCTTTCGGCGGCGTTTACGGCTGGACGACCTGGTGGGTCGTCGGCGGCTTCATAGCCTTCCTGGTGGCCTTGCCGCTGTTCCTCCGCGTGGAGTTGCGCCATCACGCCCCGTTGCTGGACCTATCGCTCTTCCGCGACCGGCTGTTCGCGATGGGCAACCTGACCGGCTTCCTGAACGCGATCGCCCGCAACAGCGTGCTCTTCCTGCTCGTGTTCTACTTCCAGGGCGCCCGCGGCGAAGACCCGGTGACGGCCGGGATCATGCTTGCTCCGCTCGCGATCGGCCTGATCGTGCTCTCGCCGATAAGCGGCGCCCTGGCCGACCGCTATGGCTCGCGCGCGCTCGCGACGGCAGGGATGGTTATCACCGGCCTGGGCCTGCTGGGCCTCACGACCATCGACGTCGTGACTCCCTACTGGCAGCTGGCGTTCTGGCAGCTGGTCGTCGGCGCGGGTTCGGGCATCTTCAACTCGCCGAACACGAGCGCGGTCATGGGAGTCGTGCCGCCGAGCAAACGTGGCGTCGGGGCGGGGATGCGGATGATGCTGATGCAGTCCGGCTTCATGGTGTCGATCGCGCTGGCCATCGGCCTGGTCACGAGTTCCATGGACCCCAAGGTCATGGTCGCGATCTTCTCCGGCGAGCAGATCGGAGGGAAAGGAATCAGCCTCGATCCGTTCATGAATGCCCTGCACCTTGCGTTCCTGGCCGGCGTCGTGGCCAGCGCGCTCGGGGCCGTGGTTTCGCTGATGCGCGGCGAGCATAGGTCCTTTGAGGAGGCGCTCCCTGCCCTCGAAGGCGAGGCGGCACGATGATCGTGGGCGGTCGAGTCCGATTCCTGGCCGCCGGGCGGGCCCTGCGGCACCGCAACTTCCGCTTCTTTTTCTTCGGCCAGCTGGTCTCGGTCACCGGGACGTGGATGCAGTCGGTGGCCTTGGGCTGGCTTCTCGTGACTATGGTCGGGGCCAACCAGGCCATCGTGCTGCTCGGCTTGCTGGGCGTCGTCCAGTTCCTGCCCGTACTGGCGCTCGGTCTCTTCGGCGGGATCATCGCCGACATCTGGCCCAAGCGATACCTGGTCATCGGAACGCAGACGGCGGCCGGCATCCTCGCCCTCACCCTGGGCGTACTCGTCTACTCCGGCGAGATAACAATCTGGCAGATCTTCCTGCTGGCTTTCCTGCTGGGTCTGGTGAACGCCGCGGACATGCCCGCTCGCCAATCCTTCGTCGTGGAGATGGTCGGGCCGGAAGACATCGCGAACGCGATCGCCCTCAACTCGGCCGTCTTCAACGGCGCCCGGGTCGTTGGACCGGCCGTCGCGGGGATCCTCATCGCTATCGTGGGCACGGCGCCGTGCTTCCTTCTCAACGGCTTGAGCTACGCGGCAGTGGTCGCCGGGTTGCTGGCGATGCGGGACGGAGAGTTGCGCCCGGCCGATCGATTGGCCGTCCCCAAGAGTGTCGCGGCGATCCGAGAGAACCTCGGCGAAGGGCTCGGCTATGTCCGGCACACGCCGATCGTGCTGCTTGCGATCAGCGTGATCGGGTTCGTCTCCACGTTCGGAATGAACTTCAACGTCATCCTGCCGGTTCTCGCGGCCGGAGTCTTGAAGGTGGGGCCAAACGGGCTCGGGTGGCTGTACTCCGCCATGGGGGCGGGGGCGGTGATCGCGGCTCTGGGCGTGGCAACGTTGGAGCGTCCGCGGGTTCGCGTCCTGATCGGAGGGGGGATGGTGCTGGGGGTCGCCGAGCTGGTGCTGGCCGGCACGACCTCCTATCCGATCGCGCTGGCGGCAGTGTTCTTTTCCGGGATGGGCGCGATCGCCACCGCGGCCAGCGCCAACTCACTGGTCCAGATCACGGTCCCGGGTCCGCTCCGGGGACGGGTGATGAGCGTCTACACGACGGTCTTCGCGGGCTCGACGCCGATCGGGAGCGGGTTGACCGGCGGCGTCGGCGGCCTGTGGGGTACGCCCGCGGCGCTGGTCATGAACGGGGCGGTCGCTTTGGGCGCCGAGGCGGTGGCGGCGATCGCGGTGCTGCGGGGAGCGGTGCCGAGCGTGGGTCAGGGCCGGCCCAGTGGTGCGACGCCGGTTCCCGCTCCCGCGAGGCCGGGAGGCGCCCCCTCGGTCGATTAGCCGGTCACGAGCCGGACGGGCCGCCGAGGTCGAAGGCGTAGGCGATCAGGTCGATCCCAGGTGCCGGCGAGAAGTCGAGATCGGGCAGGCGTTCGAATCCCATTCGTTCGTAGAGGTGGACCGCGGCCGGCATGAACGCGCCGGTGTGCAGGACCAGTCGGAGGCGGCCGGCGGCACGGGCACGCTCCAGGCACCACTCCGTCAGGGCGTGTCCGATGCCCCGGCCCTGACGGGCAGGATCGACGGCCAGCATCCGAACGCCGGCTTCGCCTTCGCGCAGCTCCTCGGAGTACGGGTCGTCAGGGCCGGAGACGTACGTCACGCCACCGAGCAGCTCGCCGGCCGGGCCGACGGCCACGACCACGCACGACTTCCGTGCCCGCCCTGCCACGTCGCGCAACTGGAGGTCGTAGATCGTCTGGTGAGGCATCTCGGCCGGGATGGAGTGGTACGCGGCCACGGTCAGCTCGCCCAGGGCCTCGTACTCATCGGGGCGGATGGGGCGGATCAGGAACGAGGTCTCGGACGCGGCCATGACGGCAGGGTAACCGCTGGCCGAGCCTGTTCGCCGATCGTTCGAGCGCCTGCCTGGCGTTCACTGACCCGGCGCGCGATCATTCGACCATGGCAGATCGAACGCACAGGGCTCGTCAAACGGACGCCCCGCTCCTGGTCTTCGGGCCTCGCTCTCCGACCTACGACTTCGGGCCCGGCCACCCGCTGAGCCCGCGACGCTTTGGGCCCGGTATGGACCTATTGCGAGCGGTTGGCGCCGAACCGGGGCTGGCCCCCGAACCGGCGGCGGACGCGGAGCTCGAATGGCTTCATGCGGCCAAGTACATAGCGGCCGTGCGATGCTTCGCGGCCGATCCGGGCGGCCCATCGCAGGCAGGCATCGGGCCGGGAGACGATCCGGCCTTCGCTGGGATGCACGACGCGGCTGCCGCAGTGGCCGGCGGCTCGATCCGGGCCATGGAGGCGATCCTGCGCGGCGATGCGGAGCACGCGTTCCACCCCGGCGGTGGGCTCCACCATGCGATGAGGGAGCGGGCCAGCGGCTTCTGCGTCTACAACGACGTCGCCCTGGCGATCGCCCGAGCCCGCCGCGACGGCCTGCGCGTCCTGTATGTGGACCTGGACGTCCATCACGGCGACGGCGTCCAGGCGCTGCATGCCGCCGACCCCGGCGTGATGACCATCTCCGTCCACGAGTCGGGCCGGACCCTCTTCCCGGGGACGGGCTTCGTCGATGAGCTGGGGGAGGGGATCGCCGCGGGGACCTGCGTGAACGTGCCGCTCGAGCCGCTCTCAGATCCGGAGGCCTGGCTGGCTGCGGTGCGGGGCGTGGTCCCGGCGCTGGCCGCCGCGTTCGGTCCGGACGTGATAGTCAGCCAGCACGGCGCCGACGGCCACGTCTGGGATCCGCTGGCGCATCTCTGCCTGACCACGACGGCGATGGGCGAGGCCGCGCGGCTCGTAGACCGGATCGCGCACCTCTATGCCGGCGGCCGGTGGCTTGCGACCGGAGGCGGCGGGTACGCGGTGTATCGGGTCGTGCCGCGGGCATGGGCTCTGACCTGGCTCGCGGCCGCGCACCGAGAGGCGCCGCGGCTGCTCCCCGAGGACTGGCGAGCGCGATGGGCCGGCGACGCCGCGCGCTGGGGCGACTCGCCACTGCCGACCGGCTTCGAGGACGACCCATACCTCCCGGCCGAGCGCGCGGTCAGTCCGGCCGCCGCCGAACGAAACGAGCGAACGGTATTGCAGGTTCGAACGGTCATGGTGCCGGCCCTGCTGCGCGCTGCCGAGCGCGAGGGTTGGTGGCGCTTCGACGAGGAGGGACGAGGGTCGTCGACGAGCGCCGCGCCGGCGGCAGAAGCGCCACCGGCCGTGACGGGAGGGGATCCGGCGATCGTCGCGCTCACGCCCCAGCTGCTGGATCGATTGACGCTCGTCTCGCGAACGATCGCCCCGGTCGACGCGGGCGATGGGCTGGCTCTCTTGCGGGCGGCTGTACGTGGCGGCGGCATCGCCACGGGCGCGGTCACCGGGGAGTGGCTCGTTGGGGTGGCGCTCGTGAGGCCGCGTCCGCCCCACGGCGAGGATGAGCTCGTGGCCCTGGGCGTGGCTCCGTCGTCCCGTCGTCACGGCATCGCCACCGCCTTGTTGCGGGCGATCGTGGAGGAACAGGACCGCCGTGGCCGGGCGCTCGGGGTTCTCCACACCGCCGCGGATCGCGACCCGTTCGAGCCATTCCCAAGGGAGCTGCGCCGGGACGTGGCCGTGCGCCTCCTTCGTACCGGGGGCTTCGAGATGCGGCCCACGCCGCCTGAGGTGGCGGCTGCAGATCCCTACTCCCTGTCGGCCTGTCATTACGCTCCGGGCCCTCGGCCGGCCTCGCAGCAGAGGTAGAGATCCGCCCGGCCATCGATCGTCCGCGTGCCAAACCAACACTTACTTCGGTGCTGTTCCAAAGGGTCCGATGGACCGGGCCGTTCGGGACCAACGGCAGGGCTACAGAACAGTAAGTACCTCTACATTCAATCCATCGAGATGACAGGCCTGAGGCCTCGAGAGTCGGGGATCACAGGCCGGCAATGGAAAGGTGTAGGGACAGATGGAACGCAGGGATCGCGGGATTTTCGTTCTTCGGGCAGTAGTCGGGCTTGGCTTCCTCTTTGCAGGCCTCGACAAGTTCTTCATGTGGGCGAGCGGTACGCCGTTCACGGCCGCAGGCTTCCTCAAGTTCGCCACGACCGGCGCGTGGCTGGGCAGCGACCCCAAGGCCGTCGTCAACCCGACGCACCCCTTGTGGGTTTCGCTGGCGGGCAACGCTTCACTGATGGGCGCCATCGACACGCTCGTGGTCTTCGGCGAGTGCGCGGTCGGCATCGCCCTGATCCTTGGCCTCGCGACTCGTTTCGCCGGCGTTGCCGGCGCCACGATGATGGGTCTGTTCTTCGTCGCCAACTGGAGCTTCGCGAACGGTCCGTTCAACGAGCAGCTCATGTACGGCCTGATCGCGGGCGTGGTCGCCTACGTCGGCGCCGGCGCCTACGCTCTTGACTCCGTCATCGAGAAGCTGGCCATCACGCAGAGGGTCCCGGTCGCCAAGTACGTACTCGGGTAGCCCATAGCGTCAGAAGCGGGGAGCTTCCGTCCCAATACCTCCCTGCACCCGGAAACGGCGGACCCGCGGTCCGCCGTTTCTGTTTGTGCTCGCAATGCAAGAACATCGCCGACGGGCCTCCATGTCTCCCTCGGTCGGGCCGATGACTATGATGTCCCACGTGCCCGGCGCAGGTGGGGCGTCACCATTTGCTGTTGCGACGCCGGCGCAACAATCCGATTGGACGATCGAATGATCGACCCGGCACCGCCACGAGTCCGCGCGGGCACCGGCATGAGTGGCTTGAAGGACGCATTCGAGGCGGGGAAAGCGGCAGCGACCGAGGCGATGGATCCTCTGGCAGGCGAGTCGCCCGCGCTGGTCATGGTCTTCGCGACCCCCAGGTACGACCTCCCGGCGCTCCTTGCCGGAGTCCGCTCGGTGACGGGCACGGCGCTCCTTGTCGGTTCGACCGGCTCCGGCGAGATCATCAAAGGGGAATACCTGGGGTTCGGCGGCGGCGTGGGTGTGCTTGCCATGACGTCCGGGCCCTACCGGTTCGCGGCCGCCTCGGCCGGCGAGATCAGTGGCGACCTCGATAAGGCCGGCCGGACCCTCGCACGAGCCAGTCGAGCCCAGGCCGGCAGCAGTCCCTATGCCGCGGCGCTGCTGATCACCGACTCGCTTCTCGGCGACCTGCAGCAATTCGTCCAGGGTGTCTACAGGATCACCGGCCCCAAGGTGGCAATCGTTGGCGGCGCCGCGGGCGATGAGCAGCAGTTCGTCCAGTCTTCCATATTCCACGACGACGCCGTGCTTCACATGGGCGCCCTGGTTCTCTGGATCGCCAGCGACCGACCACTGAAAGTCGTCACTCGCCATGGCTGGGATCCGATCGGCGCGCCGTTGCTCGTGACCCGCGCCGAGGGCACGGAGATCGCCGAGCTCGGCGGACGCTCGGCGGCCGCAGTCTACGAGGACCAGCTGGGCCTGACTTCCACGCTGGCGCCCGAGGCGTTCTGGGCTACGTCCATCCTGCATCCCTTCGGACTCCTGCAACCAGATGGCAGGCACGTCATTCGGGTCGCGCGCTCGAAGACCGAGCGCGGAACCCTGATGATTCATGGCTGCGTTCCATCGGTGGGAAGCGCGGTCCAGGTCATGGGTGGATCGGTCGACAGCCTGCTCGGCGTCACGGACGAGGTTGTTGATGACGCCCTCGACTCCCAACCCGACGCCGCGGTTCTGCTGACGTTCAGCTGCGCGGCACGGGCGATGATCTTCGGCGAGCGCGCGCCCGAAGAGGCGCGGCATCTCCAGGCCTCGGCGGGTGCAGTGCCGACGTTCGGGTTCTACTGCTGCGCGGAGTTCGCGCGAACGGCGGGCGTTCTGGGGACCCACAACGCCACTCTGACTGCCGTGGCCCTGTGATTCGCGGCGGAGCGCCGGTCGAATGAGGTACGGCGGACCCGAGCGGCGCCTCGCCCGCGACGCGGCCCTGGCGGAGTACCGGACGGCGATCCGCGACACGACCCGTCTCAATCGGCTGTTTGCCATTCTGAGCGAGCCGGCGCCACTGGCGATCCTGGTAGACCGGGTCCTCCTCGCCCTTTCGGAGATGTTCGCGGCGGACATCGTGGCCCTCCTGCAGCCGTCAGGCGCAGGGGACCTCCTGCTGCTCGGCGCAATCGGGTTGCCGGAGGAGCTGGCCGGCCGGCCCATCTCCGGACTCGAGGATGGCTATGCGGCCGTCGCCATCAACGATCGAGGACCGGTCCTGGTCGAGAGCGCACTCGGCGACCCGAAGATCGATTCACAGTTCGCCGAGCTGGGGGTCGAGACGGCGACCTGGCTGCCGGTCCTGGGCAGCCAGGAGGTGCTGGGGGTGCTGGTCCTGGCCCGTTGTCAGCCTGTTCCGTTCACCCGCTCGGACGCCGACATGTTGATGGCGATGACGTACCGGATCGGGCTCGTTGTGGAGCGCGCCCGTGCGGACGAGGCCGGCAGGCGCCTGGATGCCCGGCTGCGCCAGGCGGAGAAGGTGGAGAGCCTGGGCCGGATGGCGGCGGCCATCGCCCACCATTTCAACAACAAGCTCACCGCAGTCATGGGATCCCTCGAGCTGGCGCTCGACGACCTGGCGGCGGGCCGGGACGTCCGGGTCGAGATCGCCAACGCGCAGGAGGCCACGCGCCAGGCGTCCACTGTCAGCCAGTTGATGCTCTCCTACCTCGGCCAGAGCTTCCAGGCTCGCGAGGTGCTGGACCTCGTTGCCACGTGCCGCGAAGCGCTCCCTGACGTGGTCCGGTCGCTGCCGCCGACGGTCCGGCTCCGGACCGAGTTCCCCGACGCCGCCCTGACCGTCCGGGCCAGCGAGGTGGAGATCCGACAGGTGCTCTCCAATCTCTTGCTCAACGCCGGAGAGGCGATCGATACCGGTGAAGGGAAGATCGTCCTTTCCATTCGCGAGGTGCCGGCGAGCCAGATCGTGCCTTCACCGCTCCTCTCGCCCGGCTGGACGCCGAAGGCGAGCTCCTACGCCTGCCTGGAGATCCTCGACAACGGATCCGGCATGGACGCCCAGCTGCTTGGGAATGCCTTCGACCCGTTCTTCACGACGAAGTTCACCGGCCGGGGCCTGGGGCTGCCGGTGGTCCTTGGCGTGGTGCGAGCCCATCACGGAACCGTCACCGTGGACAGCGAGCCGGGCCGAGGGAGCACTTTCCGCGTCTTCCTGCCGTTGACGGTCTCGACGCCGGAGAATCGCAAGCCCGAATAGACCTGGGAGATACCGAGCCTCGCGCCTGGCGGGAGTGCCCGTTGTCCTCAGCCCCGGGTTGCCGCTCCGAGGGCACGGCCGAGGTCACGGTCTGACGAGAATGCCTGCCGCCTGTCGCGGCCTGCACGCCCCTTCGGCTGCCTCGGCGGCTTTTCATGCGTACTTCAGGATGACAGGCAAGACTCCTTGCGGCGGGCCCCCGTCGCGACGACTCGGAGGTGCGTCGATCAGCCGCGGTTCCGACTGGAGATCAACCTCCCGGATGACGTACCTGCAGGATGAACCCGCACCGCCCGCGCGCCGGGCCTGGTTGGAGCGGGTCTCTCTGTTCCGGCGGCGCTTTCGAATCTGGCGCGCCCGCACACTGCCTACCCGGATCCGCCGTTTGCGGCGCAGGATTGGCTGGGCCGCGACGTTCGGGTCGGGCGTTCTGGCCGCCTTCCTCGCGGTTGTCGTCTACGGGGCGGTGGTGCCCGGGCCGCGGCAGCTGACCCCGAATGACGTCAGCCGGAGCGTAGCCTCGGCACTGGCTTCGCAGACTCCGGCACCGGCCCTGGCCCAACGCGTCTATCAGGCTGTCGAGCCTTCGCTCGTCCTGATCGAGACCCAGGTCACGGCTGTCACGGCCGTGCGGAACGGCGGGTTGCCCGTCGCGTTGGCCAGCGCCTCGCCCAGTGCCGCACCCAGTGCCACACCCAACGCCTCGCCCGGCGAGCCAGGAGGGGCAATCGGCAGCGGCGTGGTCATCGATGCCAATGGCGACATCCTCACCTGTCTGCACGTCGTCGCCGGCGCCACGTCGATCCAGGTCACCTTCGCCGACGGGACGATATCGCCCGCCACTGTCGTATCCACCCAACCTCAGAACGACATCGCCGTCCTTCAAGCGAGCCAGCCTCCGGCGAAGCTCGTGCCGGCGGTCCTCGGCAATCCCAGGAGCGTGCAGGTCGGCAGCGAGGCCTTTGTCCTGGGCAACCCCTTCGGCCTGGACGGTTCCATCAGCTCCGGGGTCGTCTCGGGCCTGAACCGCTCCTTCCAGCTCCCCAACGACGGCCCGGCGCTCACCGGCTTGATCCAGGTGGATGCCGCCGTCAACCCGGGCAACTCGGGCGGTCCGCTCGTAAACCGCGACGGTCAGGTGATCGGGATCGTCTCCGCTCTCATCAACCCTACCAACGAAGGCGTGTTCATCGGAATCGGGCTCGCGGTGCCAATCAACGTGGCGGGCGGCGCCGCGGGATTGCCCCCGGACTAGCAACCAGTCCCGGCGGGCCGCTCGGTTCGCCGGGAATCGCATTTGGAGGTGCAGGCCAGTGGACCAGACGGCCGACACGGCGACGATCGTGCCGATGGAGCGCGTGCTGTACGAGGTCAAGAAGGTCATAGTCGGCCAGGATCACCTCCTGGAGCGGCTGGCCGTGGCGCTACTCGCGAGGGGCCATCTCCTGGTCGAAGGCGTGCCTGGACTGGCCAAGACGATGGCGATCAAGACCCTGGCCGGGGCGATCGGCGGTGACTTCAAGCGGATTCAGTTCACGCCCGATCTCGTCCCCGCGGACCTGGTCGGTACGCGGATCTACAACCAGAAGACGGGCGAGTTCAGTACTTCATTGGGGCCGGTCTTCACAAACCTCCTGCTCGCCGACGAGATCAACCGGGCACCCGCGAAGGTTCAGAGCGCGCTGCTCGAAGTGATGCAGGAGCGGCAGGTCACGATCGGGCGCGAGACGTTCAAAGTGCCTGACCCGTTCCTCGTTCTCGCGACCCAGAACCCGATCGAGACCGAAGGCACTTACGCCCTGCCCGAGGCCCAGGTGGATCGCTTCATGCTGAAGGTGCTGGTCGGCTATCCGAGCTCGGCCGAGGAGTTCTCAATCGTCGATCGCATGACTGGACCGCTCGACGAGGTCCAGGAGGTGCTGTCGACCAAGAGGTTGCTCGAGCTTCAGAAGGAAGCCGACAGCGTCTATGTCGATCCCGCCCTCATGCAGTACGCCGTGCGCCTGGCAACAGCCACTCGGGCGCCCAAGTCGCATGGCATGGCGGAACTGGAGCGGTACATCACCTTCGGGGCAAGCCCGCGAGCCTCGATAAACCTGATCCTCACCGCCCGTGCTCTCGCCTACGTTCGGGGCCGGGATTATGCCCTTCCTCAGGACGTGCTCGACATGGCACGCGACGTCATGCGCCACCGTATCGTCCTGTCGTTCGAGGCGCTCTCCGACAACGTGACCGCCGACGACGTACTCACGACCGTCCTCAACCGAGTTCCGGTGCCGGTGGTACCGCTCCGGGAGGCTTCCCACGCCCGCGCCAGCGCCTGAGCGCATCGTCCCCGCTCGCTATCGGAGCCGGCGCGGAAACGTCCGCCCGGCTCGATCGGCCTCCGCGCCGGAGCCGTCGACCTCTGCCCTGGAGCGAGCGTCCTCTGCCCCTGAGCGAGTCCTCCAGCGCCTTGACTGGCAGGTCGTCCGGCGGCTCGACGGCATCCTCCAGGGCGACTACCGGAGTCTCTTCCGCGGCAACGGCCTGGACCTCGCCGGCCTGCGCGAATACCAGCCGGGAGACGACGTTCGGTACATGGATTGGAACGTCACCGCCCGGACGGGCACGCCGTACGTCCGCCAGTACGTCGAGGACCGCGAGATAACGGCCTGGTTCCTGCTCGACCTCAGCCCTTCGGTCGACTTCGGCACGGTGGAGACGGAGCGCGTCAAGCGGACCGTCCTGACCGATTTCGTCACGACGCTTGCCCGGTTGCTGACGCGGCGCGGCAACCGCGTCGGCGCCATGTTCTACAGCAGCGCCGTCGAGCGGACCATTCCGCCGCGTGGCGGGCGCGACCAGGTTCTTCATCTCATCGACGAGCTGCTCTCGCATCCGCGCCAGCTGAGCTCGCCACTGACGGATCTGTCGCCTCTCTTCACCGCCGGCGAGCACATCATCAAGCGACGATCGCTGGTCTTCATCGTCTCCGACTTCATCAGTGCTCCGGGCTGGGAGAGGCCGCTGAGCCTGCTGAACCGACGGCACGAGGTGTTTGCCGTCCGCCTCTTCGACCCGCGCGAGGTCGAGCTGCCCGATGTCGGATCGCTGATCATGGAAGACGCCGAAACCGGTGAGCAGCTCTTTGTCGACACTCATGACGCCTCCTTCCGGCGCCGCTTCCAGGAGGCGGCCCGCCGGCGCGAGGCGGAGGTGACCGAGGTCTTCAAGCGATCCGGAGTCGAGGCCATGTCGCTCTCGACCGACGAGGACCTCGTCCACGCCATCGTGCGCATTGCCACGATCCGGCGACGGCGGCGGAGGTAGACGATGTCCTTCATCTGGCCGCCCATGCTGCTCGCCCTGGCGCTCATCCCGATCGGGATCGTGCTCTATCGAGTGATGGGCGGGCGCCGTCGCCGCCGTCTTGCCACGTATGGCGGACCCGGGCTCGCTCCGGAGGCCGGCCGCGGGGCGGCCCGCCTGAGAAGTCGGATCCCGGCGGCGTTGTTACTGGGCGGGTTGGTCGTTACGACGGTCGGGCTGGCCCGGCCACAGGCCGTGGTGAATCTGCCCCGCGAGGAGGGCATGGTCATTCTCGCCTTCGACGTCTCGGCCAGCATGTCGGCCACCGACCTGGCCCCCACCCGCATGGCCGCGGCGATCGCGGCGGCGAAGGACTTCGTGGCGCGCGAGCCGGCCAGCGTCTCGATCGGGGTGGTGGCCTTCAGCGATTCGGGCGTCTCGGTCCAGACCCCGACGACCGACCAGGCTACTGTGTCCGCGGCGATCGACCGGCTGGCGCCCCAGAAAGGCACGTCGGTTGCCCAGGGGATCCTGGCATCGCTCAACGTCATCGCCGTCGCGGAGGCCGGGCCGTGGGTCGATTACTACACCAACCAGACGCCGGCCCCGACGCCGACTCCGACGCCGGTGCCCGCCGGAACTCACGCACCGGCCGTGATCGTGCTGCTGACCGACGGCGAGAACAACGAGTCTCCCGATCCGGCGGCCGCGGCCCAGACGGCGGCCAACCAGGGGGTACGGATCTACACGGTCGGGATCGGCAGCGCCGCGGGCACGAACTTGAACTTGAATGGCTTCCTGGTTCACACGCAGCTCGATGAGGCGGCGCTCCAGCAGATCTCCCAGATCACGGGTGGCACGTACTACGGCGCCACCGATGCCCAGCAGCTCCGCGCGATTTACGACAACCTCGACACGAAGCTGGTCCTGCAGCCGGAGATGACCGAGCTGACGGCGATATTCGCGGGCATCGGCGGGCTGTTGCTGCTGGCCGCCGCGCTGACGTCGCTCCGATGGCTGGGTCGGCTCCCATGATCGGGCATACGGGCCTCCCGCGGCGGAAAGGACGGCGATAGATGGACTTCCAATGGTCGGGCCTGCTCGTTGCCCTCGTCCTCCTGCCGGTACTGGTCGCGATCTACGTCCTGAGCCTGCGACGGCGGCGCCGATCGGGAGTGCGCTATTCGAGTCTCGCCCTCATTCGTGAAGCCCAGCCCGGACAATCGCGGCTGCGGCGCCACCTGCCGTTCGCCCTCGTCGTCGCGGCCCTGGGCGCGCTGGTCCTTTCGCTGGCGCGACCGGTCGTCGTCCTCAGCGTGCCCACGAACAAGACGACCATCCTCCTGACGATCGACGTCTCGGGCAGCATGTGCTCGACCGACATCCCGCCGAGCCGCCTCGAGGCCGCCGAAGCGGCCGCCGCGGCGTTCATCAACAGCCAGGCGTCCACGGCGCAGATGGGAATCGTCGCCTTCAGCAGTTTTGCGGAAGTCGTGCAGCCACCTACGACCGATCGAGGATTGCTGCTCAACGCGCTGCACAGCCTCACGACCGGGCGGAGGACGGCGATAGGAGCCGGCATCCTGGCCTCGATCGATGCCATATCGCTGGTGGACCCGTCGGTCGCCAAGAGCCAGACGGACGCCAACCCGGGCGTGGCCCCCGCGCCGGTCCCCGCCGGCGACTACGCTCCCGACATCGTCGTCCTGCTCACCGACGGCGCGAGCAACACGGGCCCGGACCCTCTTGCCGCAGCCCAGCAGGCGGCCGATCGGGGCGTCAGGGTCTACACGATCGGCTTCGGTACGGCGGACGGCGGCGCCCTTAGCCCGACCTGCGCGTCGCAGTTCATCGGTCGTGAGCCCGGCGGCTTCGGTGCCGGCGGTGGCGGTGGCGGTGGTTTCGGCGGCGGTGGCGGCGGCGGTGGTGCCGGTGGCGGCGGTGGCAACTTCCCGAGAGGAATCGACGAGGCGACGCTGACGAAGATCGCCGCCCTCACCGGCGGGACCTACCACCCGGCCGAGAACTCGAGCCAGCTCGAAAGCGTCTTCCAGGGGCTCCCGACGAACCTGATCACAGCCCACCAGGTAACTGAGGTCAGCGTCGTGTTCCTGGCGCTCGGATCCCTACTGGCGGGGCTGGCGACCCTCCTGGGGAGGGCCTGGCGCCCACTTCCCTGAGCCGGTCCCCGGTCAGGGCGGATATCGAACGCCTGGTCTAATAGCCGGTAGTTGCCTATACTGGACGCCTCGTGGCTGCCTCGACCTCCGCCGGCGCTCCGGCTGACCTTCACGACCCGCTCGCGCCCTTCAGCCCGGCGGTTGCCGAGTGGTTCCGCTCGGCCTTCGCGGCGCCGACGCCCTCCCAGGCTCAGGGTTGGACGAGCATCGCGGCCGGACGCCACACCCTGATCCACGCCCCGACCGGCAGCGGCAAGACCCTGGCCGCGTTCCTGTGGTGCCTCGACCGGCTCGGCCGCGATCCACGGCCGCGGACTCCGAGCGCCCCGGGCACGGTGCGCGTTCTGTACATCTCGCCGCTCAAGGCCCTGATCTACGACGTGGAGCGCAACCTGCGCGTTCCCCTGGTTGGGATCCGGATGGCGGCCGAACGAATGGGCGAGCCGATCCCGCAGATAGAGGTCGGGGTCCGGACCGGCGATACGCCGGCCGACGAGCGCCGCCACCTCGTCCGAAATCCGCCCGACATTCTCATCACCACACCCGAGTCGCTCTACCTGATCCTCACCAGCCAGGCGGCCGAGATACTGCGAGGCGTCGAACACGTCATCGTGGACGAGGTTCACGCCCTGGCCGGCACCAAACGTGGCGCTCACCTCGCCCTGAGCCTGGAGCGGCTGGAGAAGCTGACGGCCCGCCCGCCGCAGCGGATCGGGCTCTCCGCGACTCAGCGCCCCGTCGAGACGATCGCCAGGTTCCTTGGCGGAATCGGGCCGGGCAGGGCAGGTGAGAGCCGCGAGGTCTCGATCGTCGACGCTGGCTCGCGCAAGGTCCTCGAACTGTCTGTCCGGGTGCCGGTCGAGGACATGAGCAATCTCGGCGACCTGCCGCCCTCCGGGGAAGGGCCCACCGGTCCGGGCTCAGATTCGGCTGCCGGTCCCGAGGCTCGCCACAGCATCTGGCCGGCGATACATCCCAAGATCCTGGAGCTCATCCGCGAGCACCACTCCACCATCGTCTTCTGCAATTCGCGGCGGATGGCCGAGCGGCTGGCCAACAAGCTCAACGAGCTGGCCGGTGAGGAGCTGGTGCGGGCCCATCACGGCTCGCTCGCCCGAGAGCAGCGTGTCCAGATCGAGGAGGCGCTCAAGGCCGGGCGACTGCCGGCCATCGTCGCCACCAGCTCGCTCGAGTTGGGCATCGACATGGGCGCCGTGGATCTGGTCATCCAGGTCGAGTCGCCCGCCAGCGTCGCCCGCGGCCTCCAGCGAGTCGGTCGGGCGGGGCACCAGGTCGGGGAGCCGAGTCGCGGCGTCATCTTCCCCAAGTACCGCGGCGATCTCCTCGAGGCCGCGGTGGTCGCGGCACGGATGCACGAGGGCGCGATCGAAGAGACGAAGCTGCCGCGCAACCCGCTCGACGTCCTGGCTCAGCAAATCGTGGCGATGACCGTACGTGAGCCCTGGCAGGCCGACGAGCTGTTCGATACGGTGCGGCGGGCGGCCCCGTACGAGACCCTGACGCGGGACGCCTTCGAGGCCGTTCTGGGGATGCTGGCCGGGGCGTACCCCTCCGACGAGTTCGCGGAGCTGAAGGCGCGCGTCGTGTGGGACCGCGAAACGGGCCGCGTGGAGGGCCGGCGCGACGCACGGACGGTGGCGATCACCAGCGGCGGCACGATCCCGGATCGCGGGTTGTACCCGGTATTCCTGGTGGGCGAGGCGGGCACTCCGGGGCGGCGGGTCGGGGAGCTGGACGAGGAGATGGTCTACGAGAGCCGCGTCGGCGAGGTGATCGCTCTCGGGGCCTCGAGCTGGCGGGTCGAGGAGATCAGGCCGGATCGAGTCGTCGTCTCGCCGGCGCCCGGCGTGCCGGGCAAGATCCCGTTCTGGCACGGCGACGGCCTGGGCCGTCCGATCGAGCTGGGGCGGGCGCTGGGTGCGTTCGTGCGAGAGCTGGAGGGCGACCTTGGCGGCGGGGAGCGTGGACGCGAGCGGGCGCGGCGCCGGCTCCTCGAGCATCACGACCTGGACGATCTGGCGGCCCAGAACGTCATCGGCTACCTCGACGAGGAGCGCGAGATGGCCGGTCACCTGCCGACCGACCGGCGGATCGTCGTGGAGAGGTTCCGCGACGAGCTTGGCGACTGGCGGGTGGTGATCCTGACTCCGTTCGGTGGGCGCGTTCACGCTCCCTGGGCGCTGGCGATCGAAGCGCGATTGGAGGAGAGGCTGGCCGGGGCGGCTCAGACGATCTGGTCGGACGATGGGATCGCGATCCGCCTCCCCGAGGGCGAGACGGCCGGGGCGGATTCGAACGATGGCTCGATCGTGGGCTCCGGCGGCCTGGGCGGGCTGCTCTTCCCCACGGCCGACGAAGTCGAGGACCTGGTCGTCGGGCGGCTTGGTAGCTCGGCCATGTTCGCGGCCCGTTTCCGTGAGAACGCCGCACGGGCGCTCCTGCTACCGCGGCGCAGGCCCGGTTCTCGGACCCCACTGTGGCAGCAGCGGCAGCGTTCGGCCGGCTTGCTGGCCGTGGCCAGCCGGTACGGCTCGTTCCCGATCATCGTTGAAACCTATCGCGAATGCCTGGCCGACCTGTTCGACCTGCCCGCGCTGCGCGAGGTGCTCGGGGGAGTGGCCAGGCGCGAGATCGAGGTCCGGGAGGTGGAAACGGTAGCGGCCTCGCCGTTCGCCGGCTCGCTGCTCTTCGACTACCTGGCCGCCTACATGTACGAGGGCGATGCGCCTCTGGCGGAACGGCGGGCAGGTGCGCTGGCACTGGACCGCGAGCTGCTGCGCGAGCTGCTCGGCCAGGAGGAGCTGCGCGACCTGATCGACCCGGCCGCGCTGGCCGATCTGGAGCTGGCCCTGCAGGCATTGGCGCCCGAGCGGGCCGCTCGAACGGCGGACGCTCTGCACGACCTGCTGCGCCGGCTGGGCGACCTCACCGCGGACGAGGTGGCGGCGCGGATCGTTGAACCGCCGGCCGCCGGCGAGTGGCTCGCGGCCCTGGAGGGATCTCGACGCGCAGTAATCGTCCGTATCGCCGGCGAGGAACGCTGGATCGCGATCGAGGATGCCGGCCGGTACCGCGATGCGCTGGGAGTGGCTCTCCCCGTCGGCGTGCCCGCGGCCTTCCTCGGGTCTGCCGAGGACCCGCTGGGTGGCCTGGTAACGCGCTGGGCGCGCTCGCACGGACCGTTCCTGGCCGGAGAGCCGGCGCGACGGTTCGGCGTGGCGGCGCCGCGAGTAGAGGAGGTCCTGGAGCGGCTGCTCGAGGCGGGAACGATCCTGCGCGGCGAGTTCCGTCCGGGCGGGACCCAGCGCGAATGGTGCGACCCGGAAGTCCTGCGGCAGCTGCGCCGACGCTCGCTGGCTCGTCTGCGCAAGGAGGTCGAGCCGGTCGATCAGGCGGTGCTGGCCCGGTTCCTGCCGGCATGGCAGGGCGTCCGACCGGTCACTCTCGCGGGCCAGGCCTCCGACGCCGCGCCTTCGGGACCGGCAACCCTCCGCGGCGAGGCCGCCCTGGAGCGGCTGGCGGAGGTCGTCGACCAGCTGGCCGGCGTGCCGATCCCGGCTTCCGTCCTGGAGCGAGACGTCCTTCCGACCCGCATCCCCGGCTACCAGCCGCGCCTGCTGGACGAGTTGGGGGCCCTCGGCGAGGTCGCGTGGGTGGGGCGAGGCAGCCTGGGTCGCGATGACGGGCGAGTCGTTCTGTATCGCCCCGACCGCGAGACCTTGCGCGATCTGGCTGCCAACGAGGTCGAGTCGCCGCTCGACGACCTGCACGAACGGCTCCGCGGGCGCCTGCGCGAGCGCGGAGCCTCCTTCTACCGGGAGCTGGCATCGGCTGCGGGGCCGGTCGCCGAGCGCGTTGCCCTGGACGCGCTGTGGGACCTGGTCTGGGCGGGCGAGGTGACCAACGACACGTTCGCGCCGCTGCGGGCCCTGCGTTGGCGAAGGCCGTCGGGGGAGCGCAGGCCGCGACCGGGCCGGCTGGCGCTCGGGCCTCCGGAGGCCGCCGGCCGCTGGTCGCTCGTGGAGCGCCCGGCCGTGGCGCCGGGGAGTGGCGCGGGCGGCGGCGCCGCGGTTCGTGCGACGGAACGGCTCCACTCGATCTCGGTCGCGCTGCTGGATCGCCACGGGGTGCTGACGCGCGAATCCGTGAACGCGGAAGAGGTCGCGGGTGGCTTCTCCGCCGTCTACCCGGTGCTGCGGGCCATGGAGGAGTCCGGGCGCATCCGTCGCGGCTACTTCGTCGATGGTCTCGGGGCGGCCCAGTTCGCCTTGCCGGGGGCCGTGGACAGGTTGCGCTCGATGCGTGAATCGGCCGCCGACCGCGCCGGCGCCTGGGCCGTGCACCTTCTCGCCGCGGCCGACCCCGCCAATCCCTACGGCGCGGCGCTGGCCTGGCCCCGTCGCAGCGAGTCGGATCGGCGGCCGCTGCAGCGTGCCGCCGGTGCCTACGTGGTCCTTGTCGACGGTGCGGCGGCCCTCTACCTGGACCGCGGCGGGCACTCGCTCCAGACGCTCCCTGCCGCCGACGACCCGGCTGTTGCCGGCGCCGCCCTGGCTGCGCTGCGCGACCTCGTCGAGAGCGGCCGCTTCCGCGAGCTCGTGCTCACCCGCGTCGACGGCGAGCCGGTGGCCACGTCGTCGTGGCGACCACGGCTGGAGGAGGCGGGCTTTGCGGCGGGGTACCGCGGCCACGTTCTTCGGCCGCTGGCGCGGCGCGTCACAGCCGGAGGCCGCCGATGAGCGAGATCGCCGTCGAGACCGCCCCGGTGAGAGGCGGCTGGGTTGCCCGGGTGATCGTCGCCGACCGCCACGGCAGCCGCGAGTTCGAGGTCGGCGTCACGCGCGAAGAGCTGGCCCGGTACGCTCCCGCCGCAACCGATCCGACCGACCTGATCCAGCGTTCGTTCGTCTTCCTGCTGGCCCGCGAGCCGAAGGAATCGATCCTGAGCTCGTTCGGCCTGTCGGTGATCGCGCATTACTTCCCCGAGTACGAGCGCGAGATCCGCAGCGCCGGCTGAATTCCCCATCGTCGCCGCGCCGTCGCCGCGCCGTGGAGCCACGAGGGCCCCCTTCGCAGATCAGGCCTCCAGGCCGAAGAACGCTCGAAAGCGAGCCCGAGCGACGCGGCGCATCGTCAGTGCCGTTCGCTCCGGACTGCGCCGCCAGTGGAGGCGCCACAGCCGGGCNNGTCCACGCCCACGGGACGATGGCCCAGAGGAATACCAGGTAGTCCACTCGGATCGGGCGCTGGAACGAGAAGAGCACCTGCAGCTGGACCAGGGTCGCCGGCAACGTCAGTGCCGTCAGCGCCAGGGCCAGCAAGAACCAGCCCACGCCCCACAGCCTGCCTCGCGGCGAGAGGAACGGCCAGAAGATGCCGGGGACCCACTTCATCGTGGTCGCGATCATCCACAGCAGGCCGGCCAGTGCCGGGCGGGAGAACTGCGCCCCGAAGAGCAGCAGCGTCAGCGGCAGGTTGATGTTGCCCGTGTCGAGGTTGGCCGCCGTTGGGAACATCAGCACGAGGAGCAGCATCGCGGTGGTCATCGGCCGGCGCTGGTAGGCCCAATGGACACTCCACAGGAGACCGATGACCGTGGCGCCGCGCCAGACGAACCAGGCTACATCCCAGGGCAGTATCGACCACGGCACGAATAGCGGCAGCATCCAGGGCGAGTAAACGTACGGCATGAACGGTCCGGTGGGGTGATACGGGTCGCCGCCGTTCAGCCACAGGCGTCCCGCGGCCCAGTAGGCCCGCGCATCGGCGCCCGCGGTCTCACCCCGAGCGATCAGGCCGGCCAGGACGACCCCGGCCACGAAGCCCAGGATGATCATCATCGTCAGGCGGCGCGGGTCTCGGATGCGGTTGATCTCGTGGCGGATGGCGCGCCGGAAGACTCCCGCCCGTCGCCGCGTGGGCCGGTCCACCCTGGCCACGGCCGGCAAGGCTGCAGCCCGCCCGGAGACGCGGCCCGATACCCGCTCGGAGCGGGAGGGCTTCGCCATCGGGGAGGTGATCGGGGCTGGATCGGCGCTGTCGGCCTTTGGGTTTCGGGTGGTCATGAAGGCAGGGTCACTTCACGGAAGGCGACGCGGGCAGTTCCGGCGACCGGGCTGCGAGGCCAGGAGGCGCCACTCGTGGTGTGACAATTCCCTCCTCCTTGCGGTTCGTCGTAGCGATGATGCGAGCATGGGGCCCGGCGTGCAAGCCCCGCCTACTGGCGGACCGCATCCCGATGAAGGCGCGCCGTCACCGCCTCGATAGCTCCGCCGCGATCTCCGCCCGGAGGCTCACCGCCGCGAAAGGTCAGCGCAGGTAGGTCTTGCCGCAGGTGTCGCATACGGTGTAGACGGCGCGAGCGTTGCGTGCATATCCGGCCGAGTGGAGCAGCCCCGAGCAGCCCTCAGTGGGGCACTTCCAGACCCACCACCGCCCCTCCTGCTGCAGGGCGATGGACTCCGACCTGACCTTGTCGGCCAGGCCCGCGTTGGCGGCATAGGCTCGGGCGATCTGCGAAGCCCGCTCCTCCTCGGTCTCGCTGGAGTACGGGTAGTTCTGGCTGATGTTCGATGACACGGTCCTGCTCCGTGCTGCCCGCTCTGGTAGGTCTCCGCGGGACGGAACCGGTGGCCGGGGCGGTGTGAGCGCGGCGAGCCACCGGCAGCCGGAGTATAGACCGGCTGCATGGGGCGTCCGAACGAAGCACTCGTCGCGAGCCCACCCGACTCTCCCGCCGACGATCGGGCGCACCCGCTAGGCTACGCGGGGTGAACCGCTCGATCACCTCCATGCTCGTGGCCACGTTCGTGCTGCGCGTCAGCACGGCGATAACGGGCGGCATGCTGGTCTACCTCGTGGACGATCTGACCAGGCACCACGGTCATGGGCCCGCAATCCTCTCTTTCCTCACCGGCGGGTTCTACGCGACCGAGCTGACGGGGGCGATCGTCTTCGGGATCCTGGCCGATCGCTACGGCCGCAAGGTCATCATGATCCTCGGCCCGCTCTTCGGATCGATTGCCGTGTTCATGACCGGGCTCACAACCCACGTGCCGGTCCTCTTCGTAACCAGGCTGCTGGAGGGCAGTTCGACGGCCGCCTCCATTCCGTCGACGCTCGGCTTCATCGCCGCCGAGACCGCCCATGACGAGAAGCTGCGCGGCCGCGTCGTGTCCCTGTTCGAGCTGGTCTCCCTGGGAGGGATGCTGGCCGTCGGCCCGGCCCTCGCGGGCCTGCTGTGGGACGCCTATGGCCGTCCGGCCTTCTTTCTCAACTGCGGCTTCTATCTGGTGGCGCTGGCCCTGTATGCATACGGCGTCTCGGAGGTCCCGCGCGCTCGCCAGGGGGACCTGGCCGGCAGTCCCGATGCCGCTCCGGCCACCCTGGCGAGGTACCTCAGGATGGTCAGGAACCGGAAGGTGCTGCTCTTCGCCCCCACCTGGCTGGCCATCAACGCGATTCTTGGGCTTTGGGCCGGGCAGGGGGTCCTGCTGATCAAGGGCAACATGGTGGACTCCAGCCAGTTCCTCATGCGCGGCATCTCGGCAACCGCCATCGGCTTGGGCGCGGCCGCCCTGGCGGTCATATTCGGAGCCGGAATCCTCTTCTGGGGGACCGTCTACGCCCGTTTCCGCCGCACGACCCTTCTGCTTATAGGCACCGGTGCGTTCGTCGCCATGACCATCGACATCCTGGCGGTGAACCATCTCGGGGGATCGTCGAATGTGCTTCTGGCAGCGTTTGGGCTGGTGGCAGTGGTTGCGCTGTTCGTGATGTCCGGCGCAACGCCGGCGGCCCTGGGTCTGCTGGCCGACGTCAGCGAAGGGTTCGAGGAGGATAGGAGCGCTCTCATGGGCCTGTACTCCGTCTTCCTGGGCCTGGGCCAGGTCATTGCCGCCGTGATCGGTGGTATCGCCGCTTCGTGGAAGGGGATCGACGGGCTGGTCGTGGCAACGGTGGGATTGCTCGCCGTTGGCACCGCCGCCCTGCTGAACCTGCGGAAGAACGAGTCCGGGATGCTGGACGGCCCGACCGCGGGGCTCAAGAGCGCTCTCACGGGCGAAGCCTTCCGCGGCCCGGTTCCCACCCCACCGCGGACCGGCGGGAGCTCCAGGGCGTCAGCCAGGGAGGACCGATGACCGTCGCCATCGTCACCGATTCCGGTTCGGACCTGACCCCGACGCAACTGCGCGAGAACAAGATCCGGCAGGTCGCGCTCTCGGTGACGATCGGGGACCGCAGCTACCTGTCGCCGGACGAGCTGACGGCCGACGAGTTCTGGCGGCTCATGCGTACCCCGGGCTGCCCGGGCGCCCATACCGCCGCCCCGAGCGCCGGCCAGTTCAAGCAGGCCTTCGAAACGGCCTTCGAAGAAGGTGCGGACAGCATCGTGTGCGTCTGCCTGAGCGAAACCCTTTCGAGCACCATCGGAAGCGCCCGAATGGCCAGGGAGATGCTGTCTGGTCGCGAGATCCACATCGTCGACTCGCGTTCGGCGAGCATGGCCACCGGCGCGTTGGCACTGCGGGGGGCGACGATGGCGGCCCACGGGGCAACGGCCGTCGAGATAGCCGCCGAGATGAACAGGCTCCGCGGGGAGATCACCCTCTTCGTGGCCCTGGACACGCTTGAGTACCTTCGCAAAGGAGGACGGATCAGCGCCGCCAGGGCTGCCGTCGGCGGACTCCTCTCGGTCAAGCCAATCATCACCGTCGAGGAAGGAATCGTCGTTACGGCGGACCAGCCGAGGACCCGGACCAAGGCCCTGGCGAGAGTCCTCGAGCTGCTGACGGACCAGCCGGCGGTCGAAGTCCACATCATGTACTCGCCGCCGGCCGACGACGTAGCCTTCCGCGAAGCCGTCCTGGCGCACATGCCCGAGCCCGCCCCGAAGCTGATCACGGTGCAAACCCTCGGGCCGGTGATCGGAGCTCATATCGGCCCGGGTGCGTACGGTGCCGTGCTGGTTCTCGAAGGACGGACTGTGGAGGGCCCCTAGCCGCGATCACCAGCGATTCGTTTGGCGAATCGAGGGAAACGCTGGCGGAACGTTAGGCCAATTGGTGTCATTGCTCGTGACATCGAGCCATGGCCGATTTGGGCGGCGGGTCTATACTCGGCGCCAAGTGGAACCTGCGGCGCTGCTGTCCGGGACAAGCGGAAGGCCGCCGCTACATGGTCGGGATCGCCAGAGGATCACCGCCGCCCGCCGTGCGACTAGCCGGCCGGCGAGCCGACCCCGGACAGGCGCTCCCGGCTTTGGGAGGGTATCCCGCCCATGGCGACAGAGACGATCGCCGCCTCGATCAATCCCTGGCACGTTGCCCAGCAGCAGTTCGACCTGGCTGCCACGCACCTCGACCTATCGCCCGGCCTCCGCAAGGTCCTGCGCGAGCCCAAGCGCGAACTGACCGTCCACTTCCCGGTCAAGATGGATGACGGCACGGTGGAGGTCTTCACCGGCTATCGGGTCCAGCACAACCTGTCCCGCGGGCCGGCCAAGGGTGGCATCCGCTATCACCAGGACGTAAGCCTCGATGAGGTCAAGGCCCTGGCGATGTGGATGACCTGGAAATGCGCCGTCGTAGGGATCCCCTTCGGCGGTGGCAAGGGCGGCGTGATAGTCGATCCCAAGAAGCTGAGCCTCCGCGAGGTGGAGGGATTGACCCGCCGCTTCGCGACCGAGATCAGCATCCTCATCGGCCCGGAGCGGGACATCCCGGCTCCTGACGTGAACACCAATTCCCAGACGATGGCCTGGATCATGGACACCTACTCGATGCACGTCGGGTACACGGCCCCGGCCGTCGTCACGGGTAAGCCCATCCCGCTCGGCGGCTCGGAAGGCCGCAACGAAGCCACGGCTCAGGGCGCGGTCTACACGATCATCGACGCCGCCCATCATCTCGGGATGGACCTCACGAAGTGCCGCGTCGCCGTCCAGGGCTTCGGCAATGCCGGAGCGATAGCCGCTCAGCTCATGTTCGCCCAGGGCTCGAAGATCATCGCCGTGAGCGACTCGACCGGGGCGATACACCGGCCCGAGGGCTTCGATCCCAATTCCGTGCTGGTCTGGAAGCAGAAGCACCATTCGGTCGTCGGCTTCCCGGGCACTAGGGAGATAAGCAACGCCGAGCTGCTCGAGCTCGACTGTGACGTTCTCATCCCGGCCGCCCTGGAGAACCAGATAACGGCGGCCAACGCCGGGAAGATCCAGGCTCGCGTGATTGCCGAGGCCGCCAACGGCCCTACCACCCCGGAAGCGGACGAGATCCTGTACAAGAACGGCCGGTTCGTGATCCCGGACATCCTCTGCAACGCCGGCGGGGTCACGGTCAGCTACTTCGAATGGGTCCAGGACCTCGATCGCGACTTCTGGACCATCGAGCATGTGAACGAGAAGCTGCACGCGGTCATGACGAAGGCCTTCGCCAGCACGCTCGACATGAGCCTCAAGGAACGAGTGAACATGCGGACGGCGGCTTACATGCTCGCCGTCCAGCGAGTGGCCGACGCAACCTCCGTCCGCGGCCTCTATCCGTAAGCTATCCGCCCGAATCTCACGCGGCCCCGACGCACCCCCTCGCGTCGGGGCCGCTCCTCGTCTGGCAGCCCTCGGCCAGGCGAGAACGGTCTGTGACGATCTGGCAGCCGGCCTCGGCCGTCGGCCAGGCGATCTGCGCCGCGGGACCGGCGGGCGCAGGCTTCTCGACCCGGGTGCTACGATCCCACGGCTGACGACCCGTGCGGGGCAGCCGAACAGCGACGTATCGCCGACCGGGCGCCTCTCGGCTTAGGAGCCTCCATGCTCGACCACGAAGAGAAGTTCCTGTTTAAGGAAGAGACGCTCCACCTGGCCAACGCCCTCGCTGAGCCGGGCGTTCTGGACAACGTCGAGGATCTCCTGACGGACGTCATAACCAGCCCGCGTTTCGACTCCGAGGTCTTCACCCTGGAGCGGTCGCTCCAGGTCATGCTCGGGGCCCGCGCCGGGGCGACACTCGTCGGCCTGCTGACGGTGACGCCCGAGGTCTTTGACGAAACGGCCGAGGTGCGGATCCCGCCCGAAGTGCAGGAGCGCATGGTCGCCTGGCGCGCGCGCTTCGGCTTGGCGATCGACAATGCCCTGAACTACCTGAACAACCCCGATGGGATTCAGGGTCACAACTTCTCGACCCAGGTTGCTCATGTGGACGAGCGGCGAGTGCTGCAGGGCCGACTGACGCTGGTTCGCTACAACAACGAGCCACAGTTCTTCCTGGCCGACGCGAGCGTCTTCTTCGGCCTTGTGGTCGACATCCTGGAGCGGCTCGGCCCCTACCTCGAACCGGACGCCGTCGACGCGGAGACGGTCAGCCGGCTGCGCGAGGTGGTATCTCTGGTCGATCGCAAGACGGCCAGCCGGGGCTAGCTAGTGGCGCGGGGGCCGGGCCCAGAACAAACCGGGCCCGGCAAAGCGGGCCCGGTTTGTGTTCGCGGGAGTTCGCCGGCGCTCGGGTCTGGGGCGGCCCGGCATCCCGGCATCCCGGCGGATGCTCTCTTGAACCGTTCAGGACTTCGGCTGATTCTGAGACGGCGTCGTGGGACCGCCCGGAGCCGGAGGGCTCTGATACGGCCTCCCAGGCTGCGCGAACGTCACCGACTGCGGCACCGTGAACGGCAGCAGACGCTTTCGGATCGGATCGAGGAGCCGTGCCGCGCCGCCAAGCAGGAGAAGAAGGAGCACCAACGCCAGGGTGATCGGCAGGACCAGGATCCCGAGCCAGATCAATACCGTGGCCGTGCCCTTGCCGACCTCGCCGAGCGCTCCGGTCGCCTGGCCGGCCTGATCGCCAGCGCTCCACGGAATGGGCGTCGCGGTTGCCACGGGCGACGGCGAGGGAGAGGGGCTCGGGCTGGGCGTCGGCTGGATCGGCACCTGGAAAATCACTGTCAACGTGCTGTAGGCCGCCTGATCGGACAGGCCCGCGAGCTGACCCGATAGCTCTTCGATCTGGCCCTGGACGTCGGCCAGCCGCTGCTGGACGGTGAGGACGTCGCCGATCGTATTGGCCTTCGACATGATGGCCTGAATCGCTTTCTCACTGGCCCTCAGATTGGCGATGCGGGCCTGCAGGTCGACGATCTGGCCGCCGACCGCAGTCGACTCGGTGTGCTCGCTCAGGACCTTCGCGCCCAGCTTTCGCATGACCGCCAGCGCGTTCTCGAACTCATTGACCGGAAGACGGTATGTGACCGAAGCGAGGTCCGACGCCGAGGTGACGGTCCGGTCCGAGCCGGCCAGCCATCCGCCCAGAGCGTGGATCTGATCGGTGGCCTGGGTGATCGAAACGTCGAGGTCCGCAACCTGGACGGAGATCGAGCCGGTCTTGATGATCTGGTCCTCGGGCTGCGTCACGCCGGAGCTCGAAGCCGGCGCACCGCTGGCCGTGCTCGCGCCGATCTGGGCCCCCGCGGCTGCCGAGGCGGCTGCCGACGGCATGGCGTTCGGGGCGCTGCCGCCGTAGAAGTCGCTGGCGGCCGGCGCCATGGTCGCGCCTGCGTTCTGGTCCTGGTACGCATATCCCGGTGACGAAGCAGAGCTCGAACAAGCGGCGACCATTGCCCCCGCGACGAGCACGACCAAGAAGAACCCTCTGGCGCGCATGTGGAACCCTCTCTCTGCCCTGTGTCGCCGGAAGCAGTCCGGCAAATTCCCTGGGTAATGCGTTTCAGACTGAGTCGCGGTTCACGCCCGTCTGGTCCTGACCGTCACGCCGCGGCGACCGAGCCCCGCCGTCGCCGGGCGACTCGCCGGGCGATCCGCCAGATTGCCCACAGCAGGGCAAGCCCGATCCCGATCGGGAAGCCCACCACTACAGCCCAGACGACGAGCGTGACCAGCCCCTGGCCAATGCGGACGAGAGCCGCTGCCGCCTGATCGATCTGAGCGCCCATGTCCCATCCCTGGGCGGCCTGGGCCGTGACGGTCTGGCCGGGAGTCGAGAACGAGACGGTCAGCGTGCTCATCGCCACCTGATCCTTCATGTTGGTCTGCTGGGCCGAGAGCTCCTCGATCTGGCCCTCGGTGGAGCTGAGCTGCTGCTCGACCGCGAGGACGTCGGGTATGGCCGAGGCTTTGGCCATGATCGATTGAAGCGTGGACTCCGTCACCTGCAGGTTCAGGAGGCGAGCGTTGAGGTCGACCGCCTGGGCGGTGACGTCCTCGGCATTGGTCTGGCTGGAGATGACCTTGCTGGCGAGGGCGCGCATCGCAGCCAGGGCGTCGTCCCACCTGGCCGCAGGCAGGCGATATTCGACCGTCGCCATGGCCGATTCCTTGTCGCCCGAGCTGGACGACTGACTGACGTAGCCGCCCATTCCTACGATGGTCGACTTGGCATCCGAAACCGCCGTGTCCAGATCCGTAACCTCGATCGCCATCGAGCCGGTCTTGACGATCTGGTTGGACTGGAGGGTCGCGGTCAGCTGGTCGACCTCAGTGGGCGTGGTGTTGACGCTGTCCGGAGCGAGCGACAGGCTGCCCAACCCGGAGCCGCCGCTGCTGCCGGCGGGGCCGCTGACGGGGCCGCCGATCGCGGCCCGAACGGGCCCGTCGATGGCGGAGAGGTTCTGCTCAGAATCGAGGCCAGAGTTCGTCGGCGGGTTCCCGACGTAGTACGCCGCGCCCAGAAGCGCCACGATCGCGACGGCCGCCAGGGGCCCGCCGATGGGCACGCGACCGATGTGGGCCCGGACCATGCGCCGGGCGACTCTGCCGGCGAGGCCGCCGGAATGGCGTTCGGTGGCGTTGTCCGGAGTTGCGGTCTGAAGCTCGTTTGGCTGCGGTTCGTCGGTTTCGGTGGTCATCGCTGTGCCCTCCACTCCTCGACTCGCGGGAGCCGCGTGTCGGCGGCTTGTCGGAGGGATGACGCCGCGGGTCCGCCGCCGGTTCCTCGGGGAGTGGCGCCGGGGAGTGGCGCCGCCCGCCCGGTCAGGGCGCCGGGGCTCAGCCCGCGATGCTCGCTAGGGGAGCGGCTCGTTGTCGATGAGACGGACGGCGCCGAAACGGACGGCCATCGAGAGCAACGCCGAGCCGGCCAGGCGGTCCAGCTCACGGAGTGTGGCTGGGTCCGCGCAGCTCACGTACTCGGGCGCGGCGAGAGGCTCGGCGGCGAGTGCCACCCGCATCGTCGTACGCAGGATCTCGGCGTCCCTCTCGCCGGCGTCGTACCGGGCGCGGGCGGCCGACAACGCTCTTCGCAGAACCGGGGCGGCCGCCCGCTGTTGGGGCGTGAGCCTGACGTTGCGGGAGCTCAGCGCCAGACCGTCCGGTTCGCGCACGATCGGGCAGGCGACGATTTCCGTGGCCATGCCCAGGTCAGCGGCCATGCGCCGGATCACGAGCAGCTGCTGAGCGTCCTTCTGGCCGAAGTACGCGCGCTCCGCCCCGGCCAGCGTGAGAAGGATCGCCACCACCGTCGTCACGCCCTCGAAGTGCCCGGGCCGGGCCGCTCCCTCGAGCGACTCCGTCAGCGGCCCGACCCGAACCTTCGTCTGGAAGTCGTCCGGATAGACCTCCTCGACAGGCGGGATGAAGACGATGGCCGCGCCCGCCGCGCCGCAGATCCGGACGTCGGCCGCTTCATCGCGCGGGTATTTCTCGAAGTCGGAGCTCTCATTGAACTGGCGCGGATTGACGAAGATGGTCACCACGACCGTCGCGTTGTCCGCGTGCGCCTTGCGGATCAGTGAGGCGTGGCCTTCGTGCAGGGCGCCCATCGTCGGCACGAGGCCCACCGGTCCGCGGGCCCCGGCAAGAGCCTCACGCAGATCGGCCCGTGTTCGAACGACCTGGGGTAGCGCGACGGGTCTGACCACGCCGTTAGAGGTCCCGGTCGAGCGGAATGCCGTGCGCTGCCGCCATGCCGTCCGCGCGGTCGAGTGAGGTCCGCCCCATGATCTCGTCGAGCGTCCTGTCGTCCATCCTCGTGCTTTGCTCGGGGCCGGGGAAGGCGCCGGCACGAACGTCCTCGCCGTAGGCCTCGGCAGCGGCCTTGATGATCGTATGCAACTCGGCGTAGTGGCGGGCATGGCGCGGTGTGAACTCGGCGTTGAGACCGAGCAGATCGGTGATCACCTGCACCTGGCCGGAGCAGCCCACGCCCGCGCCGATGCCGATCGTCGGGATGTGCAGCCGCCTGGTGATCTCGGCGGCCAGCTGTTCGGGCACCAGCTCGAGGACCACGGCGAAAGCGCCGGCCTGCTGGACCGCCAGGGCGTCGGCCAGGAGCTGACGGCCGGCGTCTCGCGTCTTGCCCTGGACTCGATGACCACCCAGCTGGTGGATCGATTGAGGCGTCAGCCCGATGTGGCCCATGACCGGGATCCCGGCCCGAACGATCGATTCGATCGTGCGCGCGCTACGCTCGCCGCCTTCCAGCTTGACTGCCCCGGCGCCGCCTTCGCGCATCATCACGCCGGCGTTCTCAAGGCTGGCCTCCGGAGTCACGCCGTAGGAGAGGAACGGCATGTCGGTCACAACCAGGGCGTGTTTGGTGCCACGAACCACGGCCTTGGTGTGGTGGAGCATCTCCGCCATGGTGACTCGGACCGTGCTGTCGTAGCCGAGCATGACCTGGCCCACCGAGTCGCCGACCAGGAGCATCGGGATCCCGGCCTCGTCGAGGATCCTGGCCGTGGGATAGTCGTAGGCGGTCAGCATGGCGATCCGTTCGCCCTCGGCGAAGAGCCGGGCGATCGAGCTGATGGTCAGTCGGGCGGCGTGCTCGGGCGAAGGTGCCTGGCTCACGAGGCGGGCTCCAGTGTGGAAGCAGCCAGCCCGGCCACATCGAGGGGCACGGACGCCTGCTCGCCGGCCGGCTCGGCGGGGGACTCGTGGGCGAATGCGCGGGAGTCCAGGCGGATGAGGATGCGATCGAGGAGCAACTCGGCGACCTCTCGCTTGGAGAGCATCGGCAGCTGCTCCGGCGCGCCTTCCGGGTAGTAGATCGTCACCCGGTTCGTATCGGTGCCGAAACCCGAGCCCGGTTCGGTCACGTCGTTGGCGACGAGCATGTCCACGCCCTTGGCCCCGACCTTCTCTGCGGCGCGCTCGGTCGAGCCGGTCTCGGCCGCAAAGCCGACGAGGATCGGGCGCAGCGCCCCCGAGGCCCGAGTGCCGGTCCTCACTCTTTCGGCTGCCTCGGCCAGCAGGTCAGGGGTGGAGTCGAGCTCGAGCTTCAGGCCCGCTCCACGGGCCAGCTTCTTGTCCGACGCCGTCTTCGGCCGGAAGTCGGCGACGGCAGCGGCCATGATCAGGACGTCGAAGACCGGGCCCTCGGGTGGCGTCAGTGCTCGCAGGGCGGCCTGCATCTCGGCGGCGGTCTCGACGCGGGCGATGTGGGCCCCTGCAGGCGGGTCCACGGAGACGTGGCCCAGGATCAGAGTCACGGCCGCGCCGCGGTCGAGGGCATCTTCGGCGACGGCGATCCCCATCTTGCCCGTCGACCGATTGCCCACGAAACGAACCGGGTCGATTGGCTCGGCGGTGCCGCCGGCGGTGATGACGACGTGGCGACCCGCGAAGTCGACGCGGGACGCGGCGGCCGGCGCGGCCACGGCCGGGGTCGAGGGAGCGGAGGTTGCCGCGACCGCCGAGGCGGGCGTGGGCTCCGCCGCCGCGGGCGCGGACTCGAAGTCACGTTCCGGGGCTGGCGCATCGCCGCTCAGCGCGTCGACGGTCGCATCGACGATCCTCCACAACTCCGCCAGCCGGCCCCGACCGACCATGCCCGACGCGAGCGGCCCCATCTCCGGCTCGACGACCTGGTACCCGAACTCGCGCACCCGCGCCACGTTCTCTTGTGTCGCCGGGTGGGCGTACATGCCGCCGTCCATCGCCGGCGCCACGACAACCGGGACGGAGGTCGCAAGGCAGGCCGCCGTGATCGAGTCGCCGGCCAGGCCGTGGGCCATTGCCGCGAGCCAGTGCGCCGTGGCAGGGGCCACGACGATCGCCTCGACGTCGTTCGCGGCGCTGATGTGGCCGATCCGCCCATCGTCCTGGAGCGCCAGCACGTCGATGTCGACCGGGTGGCGGCTCAGCGTCTCGAGGGTGAGTGGTCCGATGAAGGCCGTCGCTGATGCGGTCATCAGGACGCGCACGTCGGCGCCCTCGGTCTGGAGCATGCGCAGCAGCTCCACCGCCTTGTAGGCGGCAATCGAACCGGTGATGCCCAGGGCAATCCGACGCCCTGCCAGGCGGCCCCCGCGCTCGGTCATGTTTCCTTCTCCGAGATGATGTGGATCGAGCCGGCGGCGCTACCGGTCCAACCGGCTATCGTCTGGCCCGGCTCCGCAGGCGAGCCGCTGACCACGGCCCAGAGAATAGCCAGACCCTTGAGGGTCAGCTCCGGGTCCACTGCGTCCACGCCGGGCAGGTTGCGCACCCAGGGCGCAGCGGAGAGGCCGCCAGTCAGCACGACCTGGACGGCCTGCTCTTCGACCTTTTCGGCCCGAGCCAGCTCGGCTCGAATGCGCTCCAGCAGACCCAGCGTGAGGGCCCTGTAGCCGAGGACGATGCCCGACTGCATGGCCGAAACCGTGTCGGTGCCGATCGCCTTGCTGGGCTCGACCAGTTCGATATGGGGCAGGCGAGCCGTCCGCGATGCCAGCGCCTCGAGCCCGATCTCGAGGCCCGGTGTGATCGCGCCGCCGACGTAACCCCCGTCGCGGGCTACGCAATCGAACGTGGTGGCGGTCCCGAAATCCACGACGATCGCCGGCGCGCCGTACAGCCGCCCTACGGCCAGGCTGTTGACCAGGCGGTCCGCCCCGACTTCGGCCGGTCGCTCGGTTCGGACGGGGATCGGCATGATCGCCGCGGTCGCGGAGAGCAACTGGAGCCCGCGTCGCTCGGCGATCGCCTCAACGGCGCCGGTCAGCGCCGGCACCACCGACGCCAGGGAGATGCCGGTCACGTCGGCCAGGGTCGCGCCATCCAGGCGCAGCAGGCCGTCGATGAGGACTTCGAGCTCGTCCGCTGTAGCCGCGGGACGTGTTTCCGCCCGCCGGCTGGCCACGATAGCCTCGCCGGCCACCAGGCCGAGGGTCATGTTGGTGTTGCCGATGTCAAGCGCGAGCAGCATTCCCCGATGATACCGCCCCGCCGAATGCCTCAGCTTCTTAG
>PMIP01000098.1 GCA_003158295.1 Chloroflexota bacterium
GATCGCGACTCGATCGCACAGCCGCTCCGCCTCCTCCAGGCGGTGTGTCGTGAGGAAGATCGTCACGCCTTGCTTGCGCAGCCCCTCGATCAGCTCGTATACCTCGCGGGCCGCGACGGGATCCAGCCCGGCCGTAGGCTCGTCGAGGAAGAGGACCTCCGGATCGCTGAGGAGCGCGCGAGCCAGAGCGACACGCTGGCGCAAGCCTTTCGACAACGTCCCGCACGTGTCGTGCCTTCGATCGGCGATGTTTGCCGCCGTAAGCGCGGCCGCGATTCGATCACCCGGATCGGGGACTTCGTACAGGTCCGCGAAACACTCGAGGTTCTCGACAACGGTCAGCTTCAGGTAGAGACCCGGAGCCTCGGGCATGATCGCGATTCGGCGCCGAATCTCGACGGCGTTCTCGGGAGCCAGCGGGAGCCCCGCCACTGTCGCCGAACCCGATGTCGGCGTGAGCAGCGTCCCAAGCGTCCGGACGGTCGTCGTCTTGCCGGCGCCATTCGGGCCGAGAAAGCCGAAGACCTCGCCGCGGCCGATCTCGAAGGAGAGGTCCTGGAACGCCACTCGATCGCCGAACCGTTTGCTCAGACCTCGGACGGCCAGTGCGGGACCGGGTCGTCCCGCGGGCCCCGCTTCGAGTGCGCTCACTTGATCGAGCACCGACGCCTCCGTCCACCCACGGCTTCCACCGAGCCGTTCTCTTCGCGGCAATATAAGCACGATGGGTTGGTCGGTGGAGCGCCGAGATGGGGCATTGCGATTCGCTCGTATGGACCTCGGTCGCCCGAGACGCGCACCGGCATCGCGGGCGCAGGCCCTGCCTCACCCCCGTCGATGGATGTGCGCTCGACCCCCGCCGCCCGACCTGAATGTCACGATTCGGCTCGTCAGCCCCCGTTTGGTCGGCTCGTCATGAGCGACAGGATGGACCGGCCGAATCCCTGTACCGGGATCCTACGTATCCTCGTCGTTGAGGTCGCGGCTTCGCGACTGGAGCCGCGCGGCGCGTATTCGATGACCCGGGAGCGAATCCAGGATGGCCGCATATCGCCTCAGTCGCTACGTCCGGCTGCCTGAACTGCGGCCCGATCTCCGGTAGACCTGGACGTACAGAGAGGTGAGCACGATGAGCAACGAACAGGCGGCACCTGAGACGAAGGGTGTCACGGTCAAGTTGCTAGCAACGGTCGACCTTGGCCCGGAGATCGAGGGCATGGAACGGCGCCAATTTCGAATGCGAATGGTGACCATCGAGCCGGGAGGCATGATCGGCCCGATTCACGACCACAAAGACAGACCGGGCATCGTTTACATCTTGCAGGGAACGATCACCGACCATCGGGACGGGGTCGACACGGACTACGGGCCGGGAGTGGGCTGGCCCGAGGACCGGCACACGAACCACTGGATCGAGAACAGGGGGACCATTCCGGCGCTGGAGATCTCGGTCGATATCGTCAGGCAAGAGTGACTCGAGGCACTCCTGCCGGGTGTTACGGGTGACCCGCCATATGCCGGTCCTCCTTGATCGTGGACGGTTCGTAGGGTTGACTCAGCGCCGGCGTCACTCCCGGACAGTACCGAAGGTCGCGCGGCCGGCCGGCCGATAGGTCAGCAGCGTCACGCCGGAGGGTCGCGCCGGTGCCGAGATCAGTGCTCGCCCTTGATTACGAAGTACGAACCGCGGATGGTTCCGGCCAGCTTGGACTTCTGCCTTGCGAACTTGAACTTCCCGAGCTCGGCGGGAACCTCCATCCCGTCCGCGAGCTTGAACCCCACCGCGCGCTTGCCGGGGTCGTCGAGCTCGTACAGGACGTTGATCGACAGGCCGCTCTCATAGAAGACGTAGGCCCACTTGATGTTTTCGACCTGAAAGACCGTAGCCTCGAGCGGGCGAGATGAGATGACGAGGGCGCGCTCTTCCTGGAGGATGCGGTGGACCCAGTCGATGGTCTCCTTGGCCTCGCTCGCCGGCTGGACCGTGAAGTCGTGGCCGTACTTGTTCTTGAAGTAGCGGGCCTCATTCGCCCGCAGGCCGGCGAGCGCGGGCGCCACGGGCGAGGACTCCAGCCCGATGGTCGAGACGTTGGTGAAATCTACGACGTAGGACATGACTCGCTCCTTGCGCCTCTGGGAGGTCTCCGGCGTCGGGCACCGGTCGCGCGCTCACCGTGGTGATCGCGTGGACCGTCGTCATTCCAGGTCCCGACGAGGGACCGCCGCATTGCGTGGAATGTACCGGTTGTCGCTGACAGGCGCCTCTCGATCCAGGCCCGGAGACGGAGGCCGCAACACTTCGGCCTCCGCGTGGGGCACGCCCTCGAATCGGCGGCTCAGGCGGCCTCTAGCTGATCGTCCGTAACCCCGGCCAGAGCGTAGTCCAGGGCGCTCGCAGGCCGGTACAGACGGTGACGGCCGTTCCCTGTTCTCCATTGGGGATGCCAAGCCCGTTGTCGATGTGGGCGACGTCATGGCAGCCGACGAAGAACTGGTTCGGGTCGGCGGGTCTCCAGTCGCCCACATGCACGACGACCGTCAGGTCGGGCGGCGGCGGTCCCCAGCTCCAGTACGAGTTGTGGCCAGAGTAGACCGGGGGCAACCCGGTCCCGAGCAAGATGAGCGGGCTCGCCTCGCTGTAGTCGTTGGTCAGGATCACGGCGTGGGCTCGCTCGTCGGCCGGTAGCGCCGCGACAACCCCCTCGACCGTGGCGACGTACTGCGGCCATCCGACCGTGTTCGCGACGTCGGGGACCGTCGCGGGCAACGTCGTCTTGGCATACGTCGCGAGCGGCAGGATCGGCAGGGTCAGATACGCAATGAGAGCGCCTGAAAGCACCGCAGCCGTCGCGAACGTGACGCCTTTCACGCGCGTGTGGCCGCGGGCCAGCCAGCGGTCCAGGAGTATCGCCCCGGCCGCCATGAACATGGAGATGGTGCCGATCGCGTAGTAGGCCTTGCCGCCGCTGACAAGGACCAAGCCGAGTCCAACAAGAGCGGCGATCCCGATGGCCCGCCAGGGCGCCGCCGTCTTCGACCTCAGGACCCAGATCAGGCCCGCCGCGGTCACCGGGAAGAGGAAGGGGCCGCTGAACAACCAGAGCAGCGGCACGATCTGGCCACGATTGTCATCCGCGTATTGGGAGATCGCGTGCGCCATCGTGAGCTGCGGCCAGCCGTTCGCCGCCTGCCAGGCAAGGTTCGGCACCCACATCAGCAGCGCGATACCGATCGCCGCCCAGGCCCAGGGCGAGCGAACGACATCCCAGCGTCGAGTCAGGACGAGTCCGGCCGCCAACCCCGCGCCCAGGAACACGAGCGTGTCCTTGTTCTCCAGGCCGATCCCCGCCGTGACTCCGATTGCCAGCCAGAGGCGCCGATCGCCGCCCGCGAGCAGCTTCACCAGAAGCCACAGGATGATTGCCCAGGCGAGCAGGTCCGGCTCGGTCGTGGTGTCGAGATGCCCGGCTCCGAGATAGCCGGACAAGGCCGCCGTGATCGCCGCCAGGACCTGTGCCCGGCGCGATCCGCCCAGGTCGCCCGCGATCAGCGCGATGAGGACCACGATGAGCGACATCTCGAGCGCGGGCAGCAGCCGGACGGCCGTGGGCGAGGTCCCAAACAAAGCCACCGAGGCGGCCGAGAGAAGTGGGGTCAGTGGCGGCTGGTCTACGTAGCCGAAAGCGGGATGCTGGCCCGCCACGACGAAGTACATCTCATCGCCGTGGAAGCCATATGCGCCCGCCACCGCCATCAGGCCAACGAACATCAGGCCCGCGATCAAGAGCCCGGGCCACGGAACGGCCACCCAGGAGAAACGCTGTCTGACTGAGCCGGCGGTTGGGGCAGTCATGGTTCAGTTTCCATGCGGATGTATTCGAGCAGCAGGCGTAGAGGCCGCGGGAGCCTGGATGGATCGATCGTCTCGATGATCGCCCGAATGTATCGGCTGTTGCGGCCCGACTGGCTCCGGATGAAGCGGCGAAATTGATGCTCTACCGGGCGGCCCTGCCACGCGTGCTGCTTGCGGAACGTGTCCCACGGCTGGGCGTCGCCCTCCAGCTCGATCAGCCTTGAAACGACGGTCACCCCGGCGGCCCGAACCAGCTCGTCCTCCAGGTCGGCGCTGCAGGCAAAGAATCCCGCCCTTTCCAACCCGCTGTGATCAAGGCTTGGACCGTACCCAGCCCGCTCCAGCGCTGCTCGGATGACCTCCTCTTCGCCCACGTCATAGAGTCCGGCCAGATTCGCTAGCGGTTCCTCGGCGGCCAGCCGCAGCAAGAACCGGCTGATCGCGTGGACGCCATTGAGCGGAACGACGGACACGCCTTCGGCCTCGAGATCGCGTCCCGATCGCCGGGCGGCCAGCGTCAGAGCGAGCTCGTCGGTCGCACCTTCAACCAGGACGATCGTGCGCACAGTGGAATACTGCCCTCGTCGATACGAACTCCACAACCCTGGTATCGGTGGTGTCGCCCGAGGCGGCCAGATCAACACTCCGGCTCGTGCCTCGCTAGTCGACATGGTCGCCAACTTCAGCTAGGGCGCCATCCGATTCGGCGGTGAACCCTTCTGTGCGGTCGCTCGTCTAGCATGGAGAGAGGGGTCCACGCTTTGGACAGCGAGCCTGCGGCGGAAGGGACGATGGAGATCGACGAACCCATCGAGCGGCTCGAGACCGAGCGCGACTCCTTCGACCGTCTGCTGAGGCCGGAGCTCGCAGGTGCCTACCGCCTGGCGGGTTACATGCTCTGCGATGCCAGCGCTGCCGAAGACGCGGCCCAGGAAGCGGTTCTGCGAGCCTGGCGGGCCTACCCGAGACTCCGGGACCACAGCCAGTTCGGGCCGTGGCTCCAGCGGATCGTGGCCAACGTCTGCCGCGACCAGCGGCGTCGCCGGCGCCTGGTCAGGTTCGTGCCACTCGACGGCGCAGCCGAGGAGCCCCAGCCTGGCGACCCGTTCCGCACTGCCCTGGATCGCGTGGCCATCGGTCGAGCCATCGCCCAGCTCTCAGGCGAGCACCGCGAAGTCGTCGTCCTGCGCTACATGCTCGACCTCACCAACGAAGACATCGGCGAGCGGCTCGGAATCCCGGTCGGGACGGTCAAGTCGCGCCTTCACTACGCCTTCACTGAGCTCAGGCGGGGCCTGGACCAAGACCCAGAGGTGGCTCGATGAGAAGCGACATGACTGGCTTCGACCGCGACCTCGAGCCCGGGCTCGAACGGGACCTGGAGGCCCAGCTGCGGCTCTTCTTCCACCAGGCCGCTCGACCGGCCGTCCCTCCGGCTCTGGAGCTGGCGACCGAACGGCTGCCTGACCGCCTGTTCCGGGATCGGATCGGGCTTCCCGGAAGCCGGCTGTTTGTTCGACCCATGAAAGCTGCGCTCGTCGCCTTGTCCGTGGTCCTCGCGGTCGCGACCACCGTGGGCCTGCTGGAACTGCGGGGCGGACTGCAATCGGCGCCCGCGGGGCACGTGACACCGACGCGGATCCTCCTGGATCCCGTCTCGCGCAATCCGGCGATCGTGGCCATGGGTCGCTTCGACTCGAACACCGGCTGGGTGGAGATCAGCGCCCTGGACGCCGATGACACGGGCCACGCCTCTTCGTATCTGAGGTGGACGGAGGATGGCGGCAAGACCTGGTCGGAGCCGCGGCCGGTGCCGCTTCCGCTGACGGACATGGGAACGGGCAGGGTCCAGTTCGTCGACACGAGGCACGGCTGGACGACCACCTACGGGCCCCAAGGAAGTCCCACGCAGAGGGCCACCCTGTGGCGGACGTCCGATGGTGGCCTTACGTGGCAGACCTCGACCATCCCCTCTGACTCGGTGCCGAGTTCGGGCTTCTTCGGGGATACCGTCCAATTCCGAGACTCACTGAATGGCGAGGCGTTCGAGTTCCGCGCGGCCGGCTCCGGCTCGGACGCGGCAGCGGGCGCCACGTATTCAGATTGGGTCTGCAAGCAGTTCTCCACCTCAGACGGCGGCGTGACCTGGTCCGCGCCCAAGGCAATCCCCTGCATGAGCGGCGTCACGTTCGCGGACAACCTGCTCGGGTATTCCTACGACTCGCCTGGGCTGTACGTGACTCTGGACGGAGGGCAGACCTGGACGGCCGGGACGCTGCCAGCCGAGGCCCAGGGGTCCAAATACCAGATCCCGATGCTGCTGGAGCGCCGTTCCGATGGAACCCTTCGCGCCTTCGTTTACTGGGTGAAGGACGACGGAACGAGCGTCAACGCGATCGTAGAAAGCAGAGACGCGGGCCAGACCTGGAGCGTCGCGGGGACGCCCTCCGCTGACGATACGACGACCAGGGATTACGGCCTGCCCTTCGGTATGCCGATGGCCGTCCGTGACGAAGACCACTGGCTGACCGCTCCCATCAAGCAAGGCAACAAGCCGGACCCGTGGTTCGGCACAAGCGATGGCGGCTTGACCTGGACGCAGGTCACCTACGCCGGCCTGACCGGCGACATCAAGGACTTCGACTTCCTGAGCGCGTCCGATGGCTGGGCAGCGACGGACACGTATGACACCGTCGCCGCCCTCTGGGCCACGACGGATGGCGGCGCTACCTGGACCCGCATCCTGTCGACGCCATAGCGGCAGCTGAGACCGGCGCCCTCAGGCCACGTCAAGCCGAGAGAGGTTGCCCGCATCCGGTCAACCCCGGATCAGCCTGCGCTCTGCATGAACGCCGCCGGCCCGCGACCAAAGAGCCCTCGGACCTGGCCCAGGTTCAGGTATGAAAGCACGCCCAATTGCACGACGATCCCGAGCAGGGCAAAGGGGTCGAGGCCCCACAGGACCACCGCCAGGAGCCCGAGACCGATCAGCGAGAAGCTCACGCGAACCGCCACCGGCCACGTCCAGGCTCGCATGGACCAGAGTCCCCTGATGATGGAGAAGCCGGTCAGCGAGGCGGAGGCGTAGGCCAGGGCGATGGCGCCGTCCACGAGGCCCCAGAACGACTCGTCATATGAGAAACGCCAGTTGGCCCAGTAGGCATAGTCAAGCGCCACGTACAACCCGATCACCGCGACGACGATCTCGACGATCACCAGGAAGGCGACGCCGGCGGGCCGGGCAGCCATCGCCCCGGATCCGCCGATGGCGTTGCCGCCGGCCGGCGGGGAGCTATACGACCCGGCACCGCCGACCTGCGGCGCGCCCGGGACGCCCGACGGCGGATATGGCGCGGGAATCCGCCCCGGCAGTGCGGCGGCCTGCCCGGCCGGCACCAGCATCAGACCGCAGGCGGGACAGAACTGCGCACCATTCGGTGACCGGGTGCCGCAGCCCAAACACGCTCGTACGTCGGTCAACGAAGCGGCTCCCTTCCAATCTGATGTAGGCCTTGAATCAGTGCGCCTGCCGTCCACGCCCCTCGCCTTCCCTGTGCCGGCGACCCCGGCTGCGAGTGGACGGCGTGAGGAGCTTCACCGATCCGGGCTTGAAGGCGACCGTACCCGCCAGAAGATGGCTGCCTCGAATCCTAGCAGTCCGGAAATGCCCGGCTCACGCGGATCCGCCGTTGCGGCGTGGGACTCGCCCGGCCGGACGCGGCACTCGGCCATCCCCGCTCAGCGGCGCCCGGCGGAGCGCCCGGCGGGCCGCCGTCTGGCGGGCCTATACTCGGTCCGCCGGCTGCGTCCCGCCAACGCCGAGCTTCGTCGTGTCGCTCGGCCGTCGGCATAGGAGGAGGAGAGCAGGTGGCGACAAGGACCGTCCGTGACTTCCAGGTTGGATTCGACGTCGCGCCGATCGTTGATGCGTGGGCGCAGTCCAATCACTACGGCTTCCGCGGCGTTGGGCCGGACGGCTCCCGCGCCTACCAGCGCGGGAACGGAATCGTAACCGGTGCCATGCCGCTCACGATCCGTCAGAACGGTCCATCGGTTCACCTGGAAGCCTGGATCCATGCCACACTCGTGGCGCGGCTCTGTGCCCTCTTCCTGATTCCAACCGACATGAGCATCGAGTCGGGCGGCGTCAAGGGCGTCCTCCCGCGGACGATGGCTCGCAACGCCGTCAACAACCTGCTCGCGCAGCTCGGCCAGCCGCCCATCGGGTAGTTGCCGTCCATCGGAGCAGCTCCAGGGCCTGCTGGTTTCTACCCGCATCTCCGCCTGGCCTGGCAGCCTGGCGACATTCACTACGCCCAGCAAGGTGAGCATTGATCCAGGTAACGGTGGCGGTCGATCGCGACCAGGCGATCGGTAGGATCGACCGGCGGCTTTTCGGCTCGTTCGTCGAGCATCTCGGCCGGTGCGTGTACGGAGGCATCTACGCGCCCGGTAGCCCGCTCTCGGACTCGAGCGGGTTCCGCGAGGACGTCGCGACGCTCATCCGCGATCTCGGCGTGACCACCGTCCGGTACCCGGGCGGCAACTTCGTCTCCGGCTACCGCTGGGAAGACGGCGTGGGGCCACGAGAGGCCCGACCGAGCCGGCTCAACCTCGCCTGGCACCAGACCGACCCGAACAGCTTCGGCCTCCACGAGTTCGTCGACTGGAGCCGGAAGCTGGGCGTCGAGCCCATGCTGGCGGTCAACCTGGGCACGCGCGGCATCGCGGAGGCGCTCGACCTGCTCGAGTACTCGAACCATCCCGGCGGTACGACGCTTTCGGACCAGCGGATCGCGCACGGCGCCGCGAGCCCGTTCGGCGTGCGGATGTGGTGCCTGGGGAATGAGCCCGACGGCCCCTGGCAGCTCGGCCACAAGACCGCGCTCGAGTATGGCCGGCTCGCGGCCGAAACGGCCCGCGGGTTCCGCCAGTTCGACCCGAAGCTGGAGCTGGTCGTCGCTGGTCAGACGGCGCCGTGGCTCCCGAGCTCGGTCGACTGGGACCGGATCGTGCTCGAGGAGACCGCCGAGTTCGCCGACTACGTCGCGGTCCACATCTACGTCGAGGAGCTCGAGCGCGACATCCAGACGTTCCTCGCCTCCGGTGTAGACCTCGACGGGGAGATCGAGCGGGCGATCGCGGCCGCGGACGCGGCGGCGGAGAAGCGTGGCGTAGGCCGCAAACTCGCGGTATCGGTCGACGAATGGGGCATCTGGCGCGGCCGCGACCCGAACCCATCCACTCCCGAGGATTGGCCGGTCGAGAGGCGGATCGGCGAGTCCGTCTACACGGCCGGCGACGCCGTCGTGACGGGAGCCCTCATCGTCTCGTTGCTCAACCACGCCGACCGAGTCACATGCGCCTGCCAGTCGCTGCTCGTCAACGCCGGTGCTCCGATCCGCGCGGAGGCGGACGGGGTGTGGCGCCAGTCGACCTACCACCCGTTCCAGCTGGCCGCGCGCCATGCCCGGGGAACGGCCCTCCGAGCGACCATCGAGGCGCCGGAGATGGATACCGGGAAGTACGGCCGCGTCTCCGCGATCGACGTGGCCGCAACCCTCGACGAGGAAGGCGGCCAGCTCGTGCTGTTCCTGGTCAACCGCAGTGCCTCGGAGGTGGCGCGGACGAGCGTCCGCCTGGGATCCTGGCCGGACGCGCGGGTCGCGGAGGCGCTCGTCATCGGTGGGGGTGACCCGTGGGAGACGAACACGCGCGAGCACCCCGATCGCGTAATCCCACGAACGCTCTCCGAGGTTGCGCTCGAAGGCGACTCGCTGGAGGCGATCCTGCCCGCGGCCTCGTGGAGCGTCGTTCGGTTGGCCACCCCCTCGAGGCGACAGCCATAGCGGTCGAGGCTTTGCCGGGCCTCGAACGGTCGCGTCCGTCACTGGCTCGTTGGCCCCAGAGGTTCCGGTCCTCGCCCCGGCCAACCCTCGGAGGGATCGCGGTTGATCTCGACGTGTTCGCCGGACGCACCGAGGTCTTCCTGGCTACGATGCACTCCTGGCAGGTCCAGGGATAGTTGCGAAGGGGGTTAGGAGTGGCTCAGCCGGATCAAGCGCCGGGCTCTGCCTGTGGTCTGCTCTCGAGGCGCGAGATCCTGAGACGGGGCGTGCTGGGCGCCGCCGGGTTGGCCGTTGGTCCGGCAGCGCTGGCCGCGCTGCCGGCGGTTCTCGCGGCCTGCGGTGAGAACACATCGACGCTCACCCCTCCGCCACTCGTGATCCCGAGTCTCGTCCCTGGTCTCACCGGTCAGCTGCGCGTCGGCGATCAGATCGACGTCCTCGGCACTCACTCGCTGGACATCGCGGCCGGCCTGCATGACGTAGATACTGCCTTCGCCGCCAAGACGGGGCTGGCTGTCACCGCGAACGACAAACCCGCGTACGACCCCCGGCAGTACCTGTCTTCCGAGCCGGACGACGTCAGCACGTCCACCTACTTCCACGGCTACCGGCTGAGGCTCTATGGCCCAGCGGGATTGCTCGCCCCGCTCGACGACGTCTGGGAAGGAGTGAAGGACAACTTCAGCGCGTGCGTGGCGGAGGCGGTCACCGGCCCCGACGGCCACGTCTACGGCATCCCGTTCGACTCCTCTCCGTGGGTCTTCTTCTATCGAAAGAGCCTCTGGGCATCGAAGGGCTACGAGGTGCCGACCACCTGGACCGAGCTGCTCGCCCTGTGCGGACGGATGCAATCCGACAACGACATTCTGTCGACACCGATCGCCATGGGCGCCCGGGACGGCTGGCCGCCCATGGGCACCTTCGACATGTTGAACCTGCGACTGAATGGCTACGACTTTCACATCGGCCTGCTGACCGGCAAGGAGAAGTGGACCGACCAGCGGGTGATCGCCGTCTTCGAGGCCTGGCGCAAGCTGATCCCGTACTACAACCAACGCGGCGCTATTGGCGCGATACCCAACCAGACCTGGCTGGACGCCGCCGGCACCATGGAAGGTGGCACGGCCGGCATGTTCTACTCCAGCCTCTCTTTGACCGGGGAATTCGGCGGCCTCGACACGGCCATCGTCGACGACATCGACTTCTTCGAGTTCCCCTACTTCGGCAACCAGTGGGACGCGGAGAGGGTGGTTGAAGCTCCCATCGACCTCTGGGTCATGCCCTCGAAGTCGCCGACTCTGCAGGCGAACCGAGCCAATGCGAAGGCCTATCTGGACTTCTGGGCGAGGGGCTCGACCCAGCTCCTCATGCACGGGCAGAGGCCGGGCTTCATCCCGACGGCTCGCGACATCGACACCGCCCAACTGGATCGGCTGAGCAAGAAGGCCCTGGAGCTGGTGGGTGGTGCCCACCACCTCACCCAGGCATTCGATGGCGACACACGGCCCGACTTCCCCGGCGCCGGCGGCATGCAGGGGTTCCTGCAGACCTTCCTCCACGACCCGACACGGGACCTGGCCGCCTTCACGCAACAAGTCCAGGACTTCTGGGATGCGTTGCCGCCCTTCGATGGTTGAGGAGCTGACCCGCCTTCCCGCTACGGCACGAAGAAGCCCGTGACCTCGAAGATGGCGTGGGCGGTGGGACCCGAGCCCTCTCTCCGCTCCCCCACGCCCCGCCCAGGTTGGCGAAACCGACCCCTGACAGCCCCCGATCTTCGGCCAAATCTGGGTCGTCCGCTCGTGTCGGCTTGCCAGAGTCTGCCACTATGTCACGGGCAGGATAGGGGGTCCGTCCGATACCTGATCTGGACCCCACCTTCACCCGCGGACCTGGGTAACTGCCACGAACACTGATCGAGCCTCCGCTCTCTCGGGTGCCGGCGAACCGGATCGGCCCGCGCCTAACACCCATCGTTTCGGACGCCTCCGCAGCCTCGGCCGCATCGGACGCATCGGACGCCTCGGCCGCATCGAGTCGCCTCTCGCCGCGTCGATCCTGTCCTGCCTGCTGCCCGGGCTCGGTCAGCTGGCCATGGGTCGCGGCCGCTGGGCGCTGCTCTTCCTGGTGCCATCAGCGCTCGGCCTGGGCTGGATCGCCGTCCAGCTCAGCCAGGGTCTGGCCTGGTTCGGGCTCAGCCTCCTCGACGAGACCTTCGTCGCGCCGCTGATCGCGATCGTGGCCCTCCTGGCCGTCTTGCGGGTCCTCGCGGTCGGCCAAGCGTTCCTTACGGCACCCGGCCGGCGCCGCTGGCCCAGGCTCGAGCGGGCCATAGTGGCGACGCTGGTGATCGCCATCACGGCCACCCATGTCGTCGCGATCGCGGGAGCCTGGTCTGTCTATCGGACCGGTGTCGCGATCAACAGCAACAACATGCTGAGCGACAGCTCCCTGGCGGGCGGATCTCCTTCCGCCACCTCAGCCGCACCCAGCCAGTCCGCGACTCCTACGGCGACGCCTGAGGCATTTTCGTCTCTGCCGCCGTGGGCCTTCGCCTGGTCCACTGCCACGCCGGCGCCCACGTACCCGTCCAACCCTGACCGGATCACCTTCCTGCTGATCGGCGTTGACCTCATGACGGGCCGCTCTCACACCCTGACCGACTCCATGATCCTGGCCACCCTGGACGTTCGCACCAACCAGGCAACCCTCATCAGCGTGCCCCGCGACACCGGGAGTTTCGATCTCTACTACGGCGGCGCGGTCACGGGAGGCTTCAAGCTGAATGAGCTGATGGAGGCGGCCTCTTCGCCGAGCTTCGGCTCGCCCGACTCGGGCGTCGAAACCCTCACCAAGGAGATTGGGTTCCTGGTGGGGCTGCCAATCGACTACTACGCCGCGGTGGACCTCGAAGGGTTCGTCAAGATGGTCCAGGCGATGGGCGGCGTCGATGTCAACGTCACGACCGCGGTCAACGACGCCTTCACGGGCACCTTCGTGCCGACCGGGCTGATCCACATGGACGGCCACCTCGCCCTCAAGTACGCCCGGTCTCGCATGAGCAGCAGCGACTACGCCCGCGCGAGCCGCCAGCAGGACGTCCTCGTCGCCCTTGCTCGCAAGGTCGTCACGCCCGAGGTCGTCCCCCAGCTGCCGGACTTGCTCACGCTCGCCGGGACGACCATCGCCACCGACTTTCCAATGAAGAACGCCCGCAACTTCGTGACTGCCTTCAGGCGAGTCGACGCGCCGACCGAGTGCGTCCTGGGGCCGCCGTACAGCGTTCACCCCGACACATCGACCACCGGGGGCACGTGGATCAGCCGTCTGGACATCGACCGCGTGGCCGGCCTCTCGGTCTACCTCTTCGGTCGTGAGAGCCTCTACTTCGACAGGCCGGGGGTGGTCCCCGCCCCCTGCCAGTCCTAGCCTCCGCAACCGCAATACGGCTGCAGCGTCGACTCGCCGCCCGTTACTTCCGTGAGATGGCGCCCACTCTACGGTCGCCGTGCCCGCTGCGGCGACGACTTGTGGGTAGCACGGCCTACTAGGACGCCTCCGCGGCGCAACGAACCCAACCCAAGGACCGGATCGCTGGAGGGACAACCAGATGCAGGTCGCAGTTCGCCCCGCCACCACTTCGCCCGCCGTAGACACCAGGGTCCTGGCGGCGGGCTTCTTCGGACTCCAGTTCTTCGTCGGCTACGAATGGGTCATGTCGGGCCTGTCCAAGGCGCTCAGCGGCAACTTCGCGAGCAGCCTGGCCGGGACGCTGGCCGACATGACGAAGGATCAATCCGGCCTGTACAAGTCGTTCATAGACAGCGTCGCCATCCCGAACGGGACGCTGTTCGGATACCTCGTGATGGCCGGCGAACTGTCGGTGGGTGCGGTCCTGCTGACGACGTCGCTCGTCGCCCTCGTCAGGTGGCCGGTCCTCGGACTGAAGAGCCGCTACGCCGTGCTGGGCTTCGTCGCTGCCGCCGCGCTGATCGGCACCTTCATGAGTCTGAACTTCCACATGGCCATGGGAGCGACGGCGCCCTGGGCGATCTCGCCCGACCCCAACGACCAGGGTGTCGATCTCGACAGCCTCATGATGATCATGCAGCTCGTCCTGGTTTCGGTCAGCGTGGGCGCCATCTGGTGGCTTCGCCGAGACGCACGCACATCCTGAGGACATCACAGTTGCTCGGGTGACCGCCCGCGGAAGTTCGGCCTCCGGAGAATGCTAGGATCTGGCGGCGTCGTCACGCGCCGGCGGGATGCGTCCTGCTGAACGCTCGAACCGTGTTGGAACGGAGGGTTCACGTTGGTCGCTCCGCAGGTCGGTCCGCAGATCGCTCCGCCGGTCGCCGCGCGCGTCCGGCCCACCGGGATCACGCTCCTGGCCATCTTCGAGGTCGTCATCGCTGTGGCCGGGCTCCTGGTGGCCCTGGAAGCGGCTTACTGGGCCAACGACGACTTCTCCAATGCCAATCCGGGCTGGGGCGTCGTGGAAGTGGCCCTGGGGACGGCCTACCTTCTCACGGCGACAACCGGCTTCCTGGTTGCCTCTCGGCTGTGGTCCCTGCGACCTTCGGCGTGGTCGGCTGCCATCGTCCTGTGTGGGGCATTGATGAGCCTCAATCTCCTGTCGGCGGCCATATGGGGCCTCACCGCTGCAGACCTCATCGGCGTCGTCCTGGAGTTGAGCCTGATCTGGTACTTGAATCGGGAACACGTCCGAGAGCTCTTCCTGGGTGTCCGCTGATACGCCCATGCAGCCCGACAGGCCGATCTCCGAGCTATTCGCCCAGCAGCGTCCCCTGCGCTCGCTGGAGTTCTTCCCGCCCAAGGACGAGGCCGGCGTCGAGGCGTTGCGGGAGACCGCCGCGGCGCTGCGTCGGATAGCGCCGGACTTCGTGTCGGTGACCTACGGTGCGGGGGGCAGCACGCGGGAACGCACCGCCCAGGTGTCTTCCTTGCTCAAGGACGACTTCGGCTTCACGGTCATGCCTCACCTGACCGCGGTCAACCACACCCGAGCGGAGCTTGCGGCCACCGCACAGGCGCACTACGCGAGGGGCATCCGCAACATCATGGCCCTGCGTGGCGATCTCCCCAGCGGCTTGCTCGCGGCCACGGCGTTCAAGGACGACCTCCGCTTCGGCTGCGACGTCGTAGCACTGCTGAAGGAGCTCCATCCCGATCTATGCCTCGGCGTGGCCGGGTATCCCGAGAAACACCTCGAGGCGCCCACGTTCGAAGCCGATCTCGCCAACCTGAAGCGCAAGGTCGATGCCGGGGCATCCTTCATCACCACGCAGCTCTTCTTCGACAACGTGGCCTACTACCGCTTCGTGGATCGATGCCGGGCGGCCGGCATCGGCGTGCCCATCGTCCCGGGCATCATGCCCATGCTCTCGCTCAGGCAGGTCACACGGATCACGAACCTGTGTGGCGCCTCGCTGCCGGACCGGCTGATCAGGCGAGTCGAGGCGGCCGGCGACCAGCCCGAGATCGTCGAAGCCCTGGGCATCGATTGGGCGCTCGCCCAGATCCGCGACCTGCTCGCTTCCGGAGCGCCCGGCTATCACCTCTACATCCTGAACCGGGCCCGGAGCGCCCTCACCCTGGCGGCCGGTCTGGCGGCCTGAGCCCTACAAGGCCGGGCCGTCGAGCGGGATAGCGTGGGGGTCATCGACGCGCGGGCCCGAGGCAGGCGCGTCGACCCCGAGTTTGGTCGGCCACCAGTTCCAGCGGCCGAGCAGCACGACCACCGACGGCACGAGCAGCGAGCGAACGAAGAACGTGTCCATCAGCACGCCGGCCGCGATGCCGTACCCGATCTGCTGGATCTGGGAGGCGCCGGCCGTGCCGCCGACCGAGATGGCGAGAACCCCGAAGCTTCCGCCGAGGATCACGCCCGCGGTCGTGACCGTGCTGCCCGTCTTGCCGATGGCTTTGGCCACCGCGTCGCGCAAGGGCAGGTGATGAGCCTCCTCTCGGATGCGACTCATGACCAGGATGTTGTAGTCGGAGCCCAGCGCCATCAGGAAGACGAACATCAAGAAGGGCAGGACGAAGTTGAGACCGGCCTGGCCCCCGAGCCGCACGAAGATGATCCCGGTCAGGCCGAGCGCACCCAGATAGGAGATGACCACGCTCGCCACGAGATACAGGGGCGCAACCATGCTCCGCATGACCGCGGCGAGCAAGATCGCGATCAGGATCGCCACGATCGGGATGATCCGCTCCAGGTCCGACGCCGAGATCTGGCGGATGTCGTACGAGAACTCGACGTTTCCGAGCAACCCGATTGAGGTTGCGCCGGCAGCGGCACCCACCCGGTTTACCTCGGCACGCAGGCCGGGGACGGCGTCCAGCGCGGCCGGGCTGGACAGATCTCCGCTTCCGACCTCGGCCGAGTACTCGACCGTGAGGCCGTCCGGGCTGATGAGCTGTCCTTCGGCCCGGTAGGCGTTGTACAGCTCGACGGGCACCGCCGAAGTGGCCGGCACGGGCGGCAGCTGACGCGGGGCGCCGAGAGTCGCGTGGAGCTGAGTCAGCTGGTCGGGCGTGAGAGGGATGCCGTTCGGGTTGAGGGGCCCGACGACGCTCTTGAACTCGGGCAGCGCCGAGAGTCCGGTCTGGGCCGTCGCCAGTGGCGTCGCGTCCTGCCACACCGGGCGACCGAACTGGAGCAGTACCAGCGTCCGGACGATCTTGGAGGATGGGAAGTGGGCGTCTATGGCGGCGGCCCCGGCCGCGGAATCGGAGCCGGCGGTGGTGCTACTCGAGTCGCCGAAGCCGGCGACGCCGGTTGTAAGCAGCGTCACTGCCATTCCGCCGAACAGGATTGCCCCGAAGAGCAGGGTTGCGGCCGGACGCCGGGTGACGATGACACCGACGCGGTCCCAGAACCCGGCTCGTTCCACTTCCTTGTGGCGGATGTCACTCGGCCAGAAGACCGCCCGACCGAAGATGGCCAGCAGGGCCGGCAGAAGCGTCAGGCCCGCGGCCAGCATGATGGCGATGCCGATGGCAAGCGCGGGACCCATGCTCTGGTACAGCCCGAACTCGGCCAGGGCCACGCTGGACAGGGCGGCGATCACGGTAAACGCGGAGAAGGTGATCGACTCGCCGACCCGCGTCACGGCGCGCTTGACGGCGTCCGCTCCGGAGAGGCCGCCGCGCAGTTCTTCGCGGACACGGAACACCAGGAAGACCCCGTAGTCCGTCCCGGCGCCCAGGATCAGGACGATGAGCATGAACTGGGTGATCGAGGAAACCTGGATTCCCGCGCTGGCCGCCTGGGCGATGACCGGTCCGGAGACGGTGAGGACGATCACGGCCGGAATGAGAGTCAGGAAAGGTGCGAGCAGAGCCCGGTACGCGAGCACGAGCAAGGCGAGTATGAAGAGCAGCGAGAAGATCTGGGTTCGATCCTGTGAGGATCCGGACGCCTTGGCGTTGTCTACGAGGTCGGGGATCTCACCGGCGAGATGAACCTGGAGCCCTACCGGCGCAGCCGTGGCAGCGGCTCTTCGGATGGTGTCAACCAGTGTTTGGGCTCCGCTGACGTCGGTGAACGAAACGACCGCCGCCTCCACGAGAACCTGCCTGGCCGCACCGTCGCCGGATATGCCGAGGTCCGCCACGACCTTGACCGTATCGATCCCCTTGATCGTCGTTTCGAGGCCGTCTATGGCGGCGTTGTCCGCGGCGGTCAGGCCGCCGTCTCGGACCGCCACCAGGTTGGCTGTGGCGAGGTTGACGTCGACGAAGGGCGACGCCATGTTCGAAGCCTTGATGCTCGCCACATTGGCCGGAAGGAACCCGCTCGTCGTGTTCTTGGCGACGCTGCCCAGCGTTGGCAGGGACCGAACCGTTACGACGGTGATGACGATCCAAGCGAGGACGATCAAGTATCGGAAGCGAACGCTCGCGGCGCCGATCAGGGCGAAGATGCGGTTCATGGGTCTCTCGTACGTCCAAGGATGATCAGGGTTGAGAGCGTGAGGATCACACTCGGGGCAGAAGTGCCCGTGATTTCGCGAAGCCGATTGCGCTCTGCGAGCCGCGGGCCGCGTCCGAGCCACCGGCCGATCAACTGGCCCAGGTCGACAGAGCGGCGCGTTCCGAGCTGCGGCACGCTCCGAGACGAGCCTGCCGATTCGGGGAGTGCCAACGACTCTTCAACTAGACTCACGCAGCTTCTTCATCGGGTCGGGCCGGCTGCCCAGGTCGAGACTCCCCAGGCCGGGTCGCCTCGTAGTGGAGAGCGACGCATCGGAGCAAGGGCACATGGCCAAGCACGCCCGGAACAGCCGGAGGCTGAGCCCTCGACCGGCAACGAAGCCGCAGACGACCGAACGCGATCGACGCTTCTGGCTGATCGTCGCCGGTCTCGCTACGGTTCTGTCCGTCGTTGCCGTGGCCACGATCTTCGCCGTCACGGGCGCCTTCGCGACCGGCGGCTCGGGCTCGCTGCCGCCCGGCACCCAATCGTTCGCCGAGACCGACCATTCCCACGTCACGACAACCGTCACCTACGACCATGTCCCGCCGGCCGGCGGCGCCCACAACCCGACCCAGCTGAACTGCGGCGTCTACGCCCAGCCGGTGCAGAATGAGAACGCGGTCCATTCACTCGAGCATGGGGCGGTGTGGATCACTTACCTGCCCACCCTCTCGGCCGACCAGGTCGGAGCCCTCCAGCGCCTGGTCACCTCCAGCTACGTTGGGACCGAGCGGTACCTGATCCTGAGCCCCTACGTCGGCCTGCCTTCGCCGATCGTGGCGAGTGCGTGGGGCTATCAGCTCCGCGTCGACCAGGCTTCGGACTCCCGCCTCTCCGACTTCATCCACCAATTCGCCGGGGGCGGGCAGGGCGGCGAGCAGGGCGGTCCCTGCACCGGAGGCGTAGGCAGCCCCATCGAGTGAGGCTGGCTGGTTCGCCTGCCACCCAGCCGCAGCCCCGCCGCTGAGAGAACCGATCCGGCAGGTCGCCTGGACCGTATGACTGGTGGGCGCTGCCGCACAGGCAACCTGAGCCGGCCGGGCGGCGGAGAAGGGGTCCGTGGGTCGACTTCAGGTGACGCTGCACGTCGATCGGCCCTTCCTCTTTGCCCTGCGGGACACCAGGACCGGCGCGATCCTATTCCTGGGCCGGGTGGTCGACCCCTCCGCGTAGGGGATCCGCTACTCCATCGGGTCGAGCACGAAGACCGGGATCTGGCGATCGGTCTTCTTCTGGTAGTTCGCGTAGTCGGGCCAGGTTTCTACCGCACGCTCCCACCACAGGGCCTTCTCGTCGCCCGTGACCTCGCGGGCCAGGTAGTCGCGCTTGATCGCGCCGTCCTGCAGCTCGACGTGCGGGTTCTTCTTGAGGTTGTAGTACCAGACCGGATGCTTCGGGGCGCCGCCGAGTGAGGCGACGACCGCGTAGACGCCCTCGTGTTCGACGCGCATGAGGGCGATCTTGCGGAGCTTGCCCGTCTTCGCCCCAACCGAAGTCAGCACGATCACGGGTCGGCCGCGGAGGTCGCCGGCCTTCTCGCCGTTGGTCGCCTCGTATAGCTCGACCTGCTGGCGGGACCAGGTGGACGTACCGGGCTCGTATTCTCCGATCAGTGGCATGAGCCTATTCTCTCGCTTCTGGCCTGAAAGCTCCTGGTTTCCCCAGGTGAGCGCGCCGCCGGTCCGGCGTGGCGCCATCGGCTCCCCTCAGGATCTTGCGAACTGCTGAGATAATGCGGTCGTTTGCTGCGAGGGTGAGTCGTGACGGAAGATCTGGCGAAAGCACTGCCGGTGGAAGCTCACCGCGCCCTGGTGCTCCACGATCGTCGGCTCGTCGTGGACCTGATCGAGCTGACGCTCAATCACGGACTGTTCGTCGTTCGGGCCGCGCGCAACCTCTCAGAAGCAGAGGCCATCCTGGCCGAGTGGCAGCCCCACATCACCGTTGTCGACATGGACCACGACGACAGCACCGCCTTGCTCCAGCTGCTCGGCGCGTCGAACACGCTGACGCGGAGCGTGACGCCGGTCCTGGGCCTGACTCAGCGCGGCGACCTGCAAACGAAGCTCAAGGCTTTCGACCTCGGGGTCGACGACATTCTGACCGTGCCCTTCTCGCCCGAAGAGCTGCTGGCGCGCTCGATCGTAATCACACGGCGGGCGACAGGCGCCGATCGACCGATCGTGCCCACGATCAGTCTCGGCGAGATCGAGATCGACATTCTCAACCGCCAGGTGCGGGCGGGCCAGTCGGTCGTGCACCTGAGCGGCATCGAGCAGAGCCTCTTGTATCTGCTCGCCAGTCGGTGCGGGCGGGTCGTCAACAGAGACGAGATCCTCGACGCCATCTGGGGCACCGACTTCGTGGCCGAAAGCAACATCGTGGATCGCCACATCCGGAGCCTGCGCATCAAGCTGCAGAACGGCTATCGACATCCGCGCTTCATAGCCACCGTCCCCGGCAAGGGCTATCGATTCATCCCCACGTTCTCGAATCGGGGATGGGACGACGAGCCGGATCGGGACGAATCCTCCACGCGCTGAGAGTCGCCCAACCCGACGCCGGATCGGCTTCTCCTGCCGGCCGCGGCCGCGGAAGCCCCGTATTACGGAGCGTCATGACGCGAGGACGCTCCAGGCCCAGAGTTGCCGGCGCAAGCACGAGTGGCTTCATGGAGGAATGAAGTCCAGAGGAGGACGCCGATGGCCGGTAGCAGAGCGGTGCAACCGTATGCTCGCACGTGGGTCTGGGGCCTGGAAAGTGATCGCGGGGCCCGCGCCGGGCTCAGGCTGATCAGTTCTGACCGGAAGTTCGTGTTGCGCTGCTATCCAAGGGATGACGCGCAGTTCGAGGCTGATGTACGGAGGGTAGTCGCGGAGCTGCAGCAGGTGGCCTGGGGCTGGAGGACATTCCTGGAGCAGGCCAGGAACCGGGTGAAGCGACTCTATCCCGACGTCACGATCCAGCCACGCGATCGCCTTGCGGCGGGCGATGCCCCGGATGAGCTGTGGTATTGCTACCGCGACGGCGGATTCCTGGGCGCGCGCTCAACCTAGCCCGGCACGCGACCGCGCGCTGCAGGCCGGATCCTCGCGGATTCTTGCGGCGATCAAGCCAAACGGGGGATTGACCGCGCGACAAGAGTACCTACCCTAATGGCGCCCATCGGGCCCGGCCCCGTCATCGACCGCCCGAGGCGAAAGGGAGATCCCGTGAGCCCGCTCGACCTGATCCTATGGTCGCTGGCTGGGGCTGGCGCGATCGTGGCCATCGGCCTCGCCTTAGCCGTGGCCACCGTAGCTCTGGCCAGAGCCCTGGCCATTGTTCGCTCAGCGCTCCAGTCGAGCCCGCACAACGAGATGGGGCAGAGTCTGGCGGCACTGGCCGAGAACCTCAGCCAGGGCGCCGCCGGGGCAAGCCGCAGCTTGATCAACCGGCTGGATTCCGCACCCTAGAGGCACGCACCGGGCTCGGTCTCGAGTCAAGGGACCGCCCAGAACGAAGGGAGACCCCGTGAACCCGCTCGATCTGATCCTTTGGTCGCTCGCCAGCGGAGGCGCGATCGTGGTGGTCGCGATCGCCCTCTCCATCGCCCTCGTCGCTCTCGCCATGGCGACCATCGTCGTCCGCTCGGCGTTCGGCAGCGAGTCCAAGAGAGCTCTCGGTAGCGACTGGATCGCCTCGCCGAAGTAGGCGGGAATCCATCGAGAGCCGCGAGTCAAGCCAGACAGCGGCGTAGTAGCCCAAGGGGGCGCCCGCAGCCGGCCCAGTTTCGCTGCGGGCCCGAGACATGTACTCGGATCAGTGGGACTACCGCACTTGCCCGGCGGAGCCCGAGCGCGTCGATTCGTCCGGGCCGTCCCGTCACCGGTTCCGCGTGCCAGAATGACGTTTTCCGGACCGTGGTGGAGGGTTCCGTGAGGATGAGCCTGTCTATTCGAAAGTCAGCTGCCCTTCTCTGCGCCGTGCCGCTGTTGCTGGCAGGCTGCTCGTCGTCGAGCGCTACGCTGCCACCCCTCGCGCCCGCCTCGGGATCCGTGCCCACCTCGGGATCCGTCACGGCACAGGCGCCGGCGGCGCCGACCGATTTCACTGCCCTGGTGGAGAACGGAACGGTTCCATGCCCGAGCCCCGATCCCAGCTTCCCCGACGTCCCCTGCAAGCAGACCAACCTCGCATGGACGTACGGCTCCGCGCCGGGAACCCGGTTTCGCATCTACCGGGTCTGGATAGGCGAAGATCCAAACGCCACATGCGCGACCTCCGACGCTCAGGCATCGGTGGTGCTCGAAACGGAGCCCGGTATCACGAGCGGCCACCTCTTCGACGAAGTCTCCGTGGGCGGAGGACCTCTGTGTTTGTGGGTCACGGCCGTGAACGCGGCGGGTGAGTCTCAGAAGGTCCCAGCCCAGGGCCAATAGACCGCCTCGTCGCCTCGCGCAGCTACAGCCGCAGCCTTCCGAAGAACGGGCGCCGGCGCACCTGACCATCCCCGAAGCCTCCGGCGCCGACGAGTGGCACGAAGACGCACGCCCCGGCCGGGGACTCCTCGAAATCTGCTCCGTGGCGGACAACGAGCACCATCTCCTGCAGCTCGGGCGTCCCGACCGGGACCACGAGGCGGCCGCCCTCGGCCAGCTGTTCCCGCAGAGCGACGGGCACGGCCGGCGCGGCGGCGGTGACCACGATGGCCTCGAACGGGGCCTCGTCGGGGCGGCCCAGGCTGCCGTCCCCCACCTCGACTCGGACGAGATCCAGAAGGTCCAGCTGCGCCAGCCTGGCCACGGCGGTGGCCGCCAGTTCGGCATGGCGCTCGATGGTGATTACGCGGCAGCCGATCGCGGCCAGGACGGCGGCCTGGTAGCCGGAGCCCGTCCCCACCTCCAGGACGCGCATCCCCGGCCGGGGCTCCAGCATCTCGGTCATCTGGGCCACGATGTACGGCTGGCTGATCGCTTGTCCGACCTCGATCGGCAGGGCCTCGTCGCCGTAGGCGTGCCTGGAGAGATCGCTCGGAACGAACAGCTCGCGCGGCACCGCGGCCATCGCCGCCAGAACGGCCTCGTCGCGAATGCCGCGGCCGCGGAGCTGGCGCTCGACCATCTCCGCCCGGAGCCGTGCGGCCGTATCCGAATCCACGCGTGGAAGATACGCCTGCGTGGAGACGAGAGGAGCGACGAGCGGTGGTGCGGAGACGCCGATGGCGGAATCTGGGCGAGATCACCGCTCGCCGCCCCCGTCCGTCAGTAGACTGTCGCTGCGACGTCGGAGCCGAGGGCGCAGAACCACTCGCCGGGGGACCGAGCCATGGACGCCATCGCCTCTCACCACCGAGCATGGGCGGGACGGCTCAGAGGCCCGATAGCCGTACTCGCGGTCGGATGTCTGGTAGCCGGGTGCACCGCGGCTGCGGCCTCGCCTTCGCCAACCACCACACCTGAGTTCTCTCCTGCAGCGAGCGCATCGGCCCAGCTCACAATCGGCCCGACTTCGAATCCAACCCCGACGACGCTCCCGAGCGTTGGCACGGCTCCGGCGGGCAGATGGACCGGTATCCGATGGATCGCCGCCGGCCCGGTCTTCCCGCAAACCCCGGTCCCGGACGCCGGCGAAGGATCATCCGTCCAGATCAGTGTGTTCGGCTGGAGCCGAGGTTATGTAGGTTTCCGGACCGCGGTTTCCACGATCTCCTCAATGACGGAACCGCTCGCCGAGAAATGGGCCATGGTCTCAACCGCGTCGGCAGATGGACTTCGCTGGACGCCGGGCAAGGCCCTAGACGCCGGGGACGTGATGAACTCCTGGGTCTACATGAGCGAGGTCGCGGAGGGTCCGGCCGGGCTGCTGGCCGTGGGCCGAAATCCGGCGGCAATGTGCGGCGGGCCTCCCACGGTGAAGGCCCTGTGGACCTCACCCGACGGGCAGACCTGGACTCGCGTCCAGCTACCGGCCGACTTCGCTTCGGCTCGCGTCTACACGGTGGACGCCGGCTCCGCCGGCTACATCGCCACGGGGACCCTCAAGGACGAGGTGACGCCCGCGGTGTGGGTCTCGGCAGACGGCAGGTCGTGGCACCGGGCCGCTCTCCCCAAGCCATCTACCGGCGTGATCGTGGATGGAGCCACCGCCTTTGCCGGCGGGTACGTGATCTCGGGCGCTCATCCTTTCGAGGCCGGCTGCGGTGAGTCCGAGTACGTTCCCTCGCTGTGGTGGTCCGCCGACGGCAACAGCTGGACGCAGACCAAGCCGCCCGGAGCCATGCCTGCGGACTCCGTCTCCGTGACCGTCAACCGGATCAGCGACCGCGCCCTGGTAGCCATCGCGCAGCAGTGGAACGCGACCAGCCTGGTCACTTCGCAGCAAGTCTGGGTCAGCGGCGACGGTCGCACCTGGAACTCGATCAAGTCGCCCTCGAGCCTGCTCAGCGACCGCATCCTCACTAACGGGCAGCGTGGCGTCGTGGTCGTCCAGGCTGCCGGCGGCGGTCCCCCGACCATCGCGACCGTCGATGACGACCTTACGGTGACGACGCTCGGCCAGTCAGGTCAGGGCCCGGTCGACTCGGACACGTCCACTGAATGGACGTCCGCGCTCGGGCCTACCGGAGTCTTGGTCGTGAGCGTCGACGGCCTCAACCTGTGGCTGGGCGTGCCGACGGGCTAGCTCGCGCTGGGAGACGCGACCGGAGACGGAGTCGGGGCGGGTGTCGGCGTTGCCACAGGCGACGCGGACGGCGCGACCGAGACGGACGGTCCCGCACTCGGCGGAAGAGTACCGTTGAAGGTCGGCACGACGAGCGGCGGAGCCGTGGGGACGGCCGGCTGCGGAACGTAGTTCCCGGCCAGGGCAATGGCCAGGACGCCGATCAGGACGACGGCGGCGAGCAGGGCGTAGATGGCCGAGGCTCGATCGTCGATGTGGACTCGCTCATGAGATTCGCGGACCGATCCCGTCACCCGATGGCCGGTATCCTCGGTCTGCCCGCCGCGGCCAAGGCCGAACCGGCGACCCGATGGCGCGCCGACCGGGGGGCGACCCTCGTCCTCGTCCGACTCTTCTGGCTCGCCTTCGCCCTCGAAACCCTCTTCGGGGCTCTCTTCGAACTCGTCTTCGCCCGGCACCAGCCCGTTGGGCGAAAGCTCCTCTTCTGTGTCCTTATCGCGGTCCGACATGCCCTCGCGTCACTCCTGTGCTGGCGGCCGCCGAGTCCGGCCCACCCGGGATGGGCACCGCTGGTGCCTTGAATGCGTCGTTGGCCGGTGCGAGTTGCCCGCCGGTGTTGGCGGACTTGGACGCACCGCTGTTCGGCAGTTTAGCCGACGTGTTCCGTTGCCGCGCGCCGCAGGCACCGGACCCCATCCCCTTCGAGGGGTTACGCGCGGCGGATCGGGCGGACCAACAGCCCGGCGAGACCGGCGGCAGCCGTCAGGATCCCGCAAATGGCGATGACGGGACGGAAGCCAACGAGCTGGGCGAGCGCTCCGCTGCTGACCATGGCCACGGCCAGGACTCCGTTGACGACGGCCAGGCGGATCGCGACAACGCGCCCGAGCATCTCGTCCGGGGTGCGCTGCTGGAAGAGGGTCTGGCTCGGGATCACGAACGTGACGTTCGCCAGGCCGATCGCCAGCGCCAGGATCAGGGCGAGTGGCAGGTTCTGGGTCGCGGCCAGGGCCGTCATCGCCACGCCCAGCGCCGTGAACGCGGCGATGATGCTCGGCCCCTTGGGGATGCGCGTGGCCAGGCCGCCCAGGACGATGCCGCCGCCGAGCAGGCCCACGCCCATCGACATCTCGAAGAGGCCGTATGCGGTGGGCGCATCCGTACCGGCGAGCGCCAGAGAGGCGATGAGGAGCGGCGCGAGCGCGTCCAGGGCGCCTGTCCCTAACTCGGCCACGGCGGCCTGGACGGTGGTGGCGAAGAGCACGGTCTCGGAGCGAAGGAAGCGCCAGCCGGCCAGGAGGTCCGCGAGGATGGAGGCCGGCACGGACGTGGCCTCGCGGGCCAAGGCGGCGCCCGCCCCCGCGGCGGCCGACTCCCCCGCTCCCGCCGCGGCCGACTCCCTCGCGGCACCTTCCCGCCCGGCCCCTTCCCGCGCCCCCACGCCGCTCCGAACGAATGGCGGTATCGCAATGGCCGCGACCAGCGCCGCCGACGCCAGGTAGCTCGCCCCGTCCAGCCAGAACGCCAGCGCCAGCGAGGAGCCCAGGAACGCCACGAAGAGCCCGCCCAGGCCGTAGCCCACCAGGTCCGTGGCCGTATCCGCGACCCACATGGCCGAGTTGGCGGTCAGCAGATCCTCAGCCGGAACCACCCGCGGCAGCGCCGCCGCCCGGGCCGGCCGGAAGAACGACGAGACGGCCGCGAGCAGGAAGACCAGCGCCACCACCAGGCCCACGTGCACGCCGGACGCCACGGGGATGATCCCCACGATCGCCGCCCGCAGCAGGTCAGAACCCACCATCACGTGCTTGCGGTCCCAGCGATCCACCAGGGCCCCGGCCACCGGACCAACCAGGAAGCTCGGGACCGTCATCGCGGCGAAGACCAGGCCCAGCGCCAGCGGTGACGAGTCCGTGGCCCGTGCCACCAGGAAGACCAGCGCGACCTGGTGGATCCGATCCCCCAGCGAGCTGACCACCTGGCTCAGCCACATGGCGGAGAAGGCGCCGTTGCCGGCAAGCCGCACGTACGGATGGCCGAGCGGCCCACGCACCGCCGCCTTCGCGGCCACTTCCGCCTCCGCGACCACTCCCGCGGACGGATACGTGGGCGCGTACGAAAGCGCGCTCGCCGGCGAGATGCGCTCCACGAGCTGCGCCGGGTAGAGGGCCGGGGATCGAACCGCGGCGGCGAAGACGAAGAAGGCCAGGCCGGCCCCCAGGAGCAGGTCACCGAAGGAGGCGACCGACTGGATCATCGGGATCGGGATCGGAATCGGGATGATGTCGACGAGCGGTCCGCCGTGGGCGAAGAAGGCGGTGTCCACCGGTCCGGTCAGCAGCGTGTGGAAGCTCGAATGCACCGCGGTCGAGTCCAGTCCGGCGGCCCGCAGGCTGGGCTGCCAGACCGGCATCCAGCCTCCGTTGGCCACGATGGCGATGCCGTTTGCCGCGGTCCCCAACGCGGCCGCGGCCATGCCGGGCAGGCTCCGGTTCGTCAGGAACATCGCGGTGAGCAGCACGTAGATAACCAGGACGAACCACATCCGCAGGACATCCGGGATGTCGCCGGCGGCGAGCAAGCCGTCCAGCGCAAAGCGCGCAACCACGGCCGTAACCAGGGCGGGCAGGTAGCGGAGTCGAACGTCCGCGAAGTTGTCTATGCGCCCGCCGGCGAGCAAGCCCAGCCCAAGCCCCAGGAAGATGCCGAGGGTGGGCACGGTTTAGGCGGCGCCCGGATTCCGGCCAGGCCCGGTCAGCGACCCCGCCTTCTGGCCTATCAGCGGCACGTCACGAACCTCATCGCCCCCCGAATCGGAGAGAGGTTGCGCCCATTTGGTCTTGAAGAAGGCGTCCACCACGTCCGGATCGAACTGGACCCCGCCGAACTTGCGCAGCTCAGCCAGGGCCTGTTCGGTCGTGAGGGGAATCATGCGGTACGGGCGTGCCGCCGTCATCGCTTCAAAGGCGTCGGCCACGTGGAGGATGCGGGCCAGCAACGGGATCTCGTCCCCCACCATGCGGTCCGGATAGCCCGATCCGTTGAACCACTCGTGGTGGTGGCGGATGATCGGCAGCTCCGCGGCCAGGTGCAGGACCGGAGCGACGATCTCCGCGCCCAGGGCCGGGTGCGAGTTCATGATCGCCCGCTCCTCGCGCGTGAGCCGCTCCTGCTTGAGCAGGACCGAGTCCGGCACGCCGATCTTGCCGATGTCATGGAGGAGGCCGCCCCACTCCAGGGCCTCCAGGTCGCTGTCGCTGACCTTCATGACCCGCCCGATGTCCATGGCGATGGACTGGACCCGGTGACTGTGGCCGCTGGTGAACGTGTCGCGCTTGTCAACCGCCTCCGCCAGGCTGCGCACGGTTTCGGTGAACATCTCTCGGACTTCCACGAACCGGCTGTACGCCAGGCGCGTCGTGTACAGCGGCACGGCGAAGAGCAGTACAGCCCACCAGCCGGCGACGATGTAGATCTGCGCCATCAGCCACGCCACGGGCGCCAGGGCGATGAGGCTGACATAGGCACCCGCGTCGGCTCGCAGGGGTGTCCAGAGGCGCTCTCCGGTTCGCAGCGACGTGAACACTGCGGACACCAGCGTGTTGAGAGAGAAGCAGACGACGGCGGCAAGGACTGTCGCGGCGAAGTCTACGGCCGCGTGAGACCGGAAGGGGATGCTCTGCAGGATAACGGCAGCCAGGATGGCCGGGCCGGCGATCACACAGTGGTTGGCGATCACTCCGTACCAGGGAACCTGCCCTTTTATCTCCCTCGCTTGGGTACTGCCGATGATGCCTACCCATGCAGCTGCCGCCGGGCCTCCCAGGCTCAGGGCCGCGACCAGCGGGGCGAACCCAACGTCGACCACGCCGCCGTCGAACATGCGAACGGCCAGAGAAGAGCCTACGAGCGAGATCCCGATCCAGAACAGCACACCCGCCGGGATTCCGGCGGGTGCGAGCCTGTCTACCGAGATCGGGGTCTGCAGAGGGCACAGCAAGACAGCGCCGACGAACAGTACCGCAGTCGCCAGCGCGACGAACGCGACCACTAGCCCCAACCGGCGGTTCATCGCCACTCCTCGCTCAGGCGCGGGAATCTAGCCGGAGAGAGAACCGCCCGGCTATGGGGCAGAGGTACCTAGAACGCCCTGTAGCTCGCACCGCCGCCGATGGCGGCCAGGAGTGCGGCGCTCAGGACAATCATCATTGAGCGGACTCGATGGGCCACGGTGATCACCAGGGTCGGACGTTGGATTCGGGGGACACGGGAGCCCTCCTCAAGAAACGACAGGCAACGCACGGCGGGTTGCACCGGTGGCTTGGTACCAGCTCAAGTGCCCGAATTCGGCTGGGCCCGCAAAGCATCCGAGCGTTCTCGTCCGGAGGTGTGACGTGTAGTAGGCTCCGAACATAGGGACCCTATTGGCCCGAAAGTACCGCGGTCAATACGGTACCTGGCCTACCGCGGACTTTGGAACTCGGCGGGTCACCCTCGATCGCTGACCGGCAGTGCTTCCGGAAGTCGAACACTATCGCTGGATCGCGACAGCCAATTCAGCGAAGCCATGAGCGACGCACTGCCGAGCGGTTACCCTCCCACCCACTCGTCACCGTCGAAGCGAGGATCCGACGGTGTCCTGCCCTTCAGGCAATCCCCAAGTTGTCGACGGACGTAGGCCATGCCAGAGACTTCGACCATCACTCTCGTGAGGTAGGCGTACCGGGCCGTCTCCGTCAGGACTTCCCTATGCGCGCGCCTTCGGTGCCCTCGGTCCCTCCGACGCAGCTCGCCTTTCGCCAACGCCTCGACGTACTCGTGTTGCTCTTCCTTCTCATCATAGGGCTCAGACCTCCCCTCAACTGCCGCGTGCGTAGCGGCAACCAAGTCCGCCAGAGTCTTGTATCTACAGCGAACAGCAGGTAAGAGGTCGTCGTAGATCGCGTTGATGGCCGCATCCATCTCGCGCCTGAACAGCTTCGCATACACCTCATGGAGGAAGGTGAGTTCAAAGGAGAGGCTACCCAGGTCGGGTGTATCCCATTGCCCATCGTTCATAGCCCGCCCAAGACTGAATCGGCTCTGGGTCAGCGCTGGCAGACCGAACGCCCATAAGGGCCCAGCAGACCACGAGGGCGCCGGTGACAATCTCCAGTAGGCTGTCAGAGCAACTGCCGCGATCGTCAAGTTGATGACGTAGAGACCGTAGGTCGCGGGGACCTTGTGTATCTCAACTTCAAGTCCTTGGTACGTCCGAACGACCTGACTCAGGGTCAGGACCACGGTGACCGTGACGAGGAGCGCTAATGCGAGCGAGTACGGGAAGTACTCCGACAGGTCAGGCACCCGTCGGCATTTCCCGATTCGCTCGAGATGCCGTTCTAGACTCAGCAGAGAGCCATTCGCTGGCGGCGCGGACCCCCTCTGCCGTCGGCGAATAGAAGACTTGGCGACGCTGAGAATAGCGCCTAGCCCGTTTGGTCCTCGACAAGTGCGTCAGAAGAAGCGAGATGGAGAGACCCAACGCTACCGCCGCCACGCTGTCCGCAACAACAGTGACAATCAAGACAACGTTGGCGTCCCAGTCGCGGGCCCACCCGTAGAAGAGCAGCCCCAGGAACGCAAGCGCGAGCATGGAGAACACGCCCGCCAAGGCCATGGCCAGCTCCTTCTGCCTGCGTCGATCGCGAAGCTGCTCGTTGAGTGACTCGAATTGCGGCGTCCCCTTGCGCACGTAGCCCCGCTCCTGTAGCCGCGCCAGTGCAGATCGTGCGTCTCCAGGAAGGAGCATCGCTTGGACCGAGACGCTCGCGAGGGTTTCCTGCTGCGAGGTCCACAGCGCCCGCAACACCCTGAGCTCATCGTTGCTAATCGCGGCGGAAGGAGAAGAGCCATCCGCGGGATGTTGCAGGATCATCGTTTCCCCCAACCGAAGCCAATTGGCCGATCGCGGCAAGATTACCGCTTTTGCGGCCGCGCGCGTGTGGCATCGGAGCCATTCTTCGCTTCCTGATCGACCATGCCGGCTCCCGATCTGCTCATCGCGTTTGTCCGAGGCCGCGAGCGGCAGTCGCCGATTCCCCGCTTCTTGCGCCTTGGCATGGTCGGTGATTGCACGACCCTTCTAAGCTTCAGGACAGTGGCGACACGTTTCTTTGAGCGCCGCTTCTAGGGGGAGTCGCTCCAATGCCCGACTCGTACATGGATGCCCGCACGCAAGGCATAGGTGAGCTCATCGAACAGCGTCAGCTGTTCAGGGTGCCCGACCATCAACGGGACTTCGCGTGGGATCACGACGACGAGGTGGCGACGTTCCTAGACGATGTCGAACGAGCCCTGCACGATGGCGCGCCTGAGTACTTCCTCGGCCTGATCGTTCTTGTGAAACCTCGGGAATCCAACCCATGGGAAGTGCTGGACGGTCAACAGAGGCTCGCCACAACGACCATGGTCTACGCCGGCATTCGGGAGTGGCTGCATGCCGCCGGGTTGTCCAGCGAAGGGATCAAGGTGCAGGATCGCTTCATTGGCATGAGCGCGCTTGGCGAACGGGAAGACCGTGCCCGACTCACTCTCAACGTCAACGACCGAAAGGCCTTTCACGACCTCGTCGTCAACCGCTGCAACGAGGAGACTCTCAGGCTGCGCCGGGACGCGGCGGGCCGCAACTCTTCGGTTCGACGGCTGATTGAGGCGGCGCTGACCTGTCGGGAGAAGGTGGCCAAGTTCGCTGCCGACGCGGGGCCCGAGCCGCCCCAGCAGGCACAGTCTCTCTACGCACTCGCCAACTACCTGCGAGACAAGACGACCGTTGTCGTGATGAACGTTGCGTCAACTGCTAACGCCTACGTGATATTCGAATCGCTCAACGACCGAGGTCTCGATCTGTCGGTGCTCGATCTAGTGAAGAACCATCTGTTTGGTCGGGCAGGCGGCCACCTCGCCGAGGTTCAAGCGAACTGGATGAGAATGGCCGCCAACCTTGGCGACAGACCCGCAGACGACTTCTTGAAGGTTTTCTGGACGTCGAAGTACGGGCGAATTCAGCGCGGGCGGCTATTCGAGGAGTGGCGTCTCAAGTACGGCACAACTGACGTGGTTGCCTTGTCAGACGAGCTGGCCACGAGCGCCGACCTATTCTCAGCGCTCGACGTCCCTGACCACGAGATCTGGTCCGGGCACTCCAACCAAACCAGGCGGTTAGTGAGGGCGTTGGGTCTCCTCGGCAATCAGCAGGTCCGCCCGGTGATGCTAGCGGCCGTCCGTTCGTACACCCCCGAACGAATGGAACGCCTGCTGGAGCATTTGGCGACGCTGACCGTTCGCTATCAGACTGTGGGAAAGGGGCGGACGGGGCTCTTGGAAATCGCATGCGCCAGGCTTGCTCGCGGAATCGCAGACGGCAGTCTGAAGTCCCCCGAGCGAGTGTGGTCTGAGATTTCTCCTCTCGTCCAGGGCGACGACGAATTCCGACAGGCCTTCCGTCGCTACACGGAGAGCAATGCATCCAGGGCCCGCTACATCTTGACTGAGCTTGAGCGCACGGCTTACCGCGTCGCCAATGGCAGTGACCGCGACGTGGCCCCAACTGAGGACCTCAGCCTTGAACACATCCTGCCGCGCAACCCAGGCTCTGAATGGTCAGCGGAGATGCAAGCCGACCGGGACCTTCGCGAGTTAGCTTCGAGGATCGGCAACATGTGTCTCCTCGGAGAAGACACGAACCGACAACTGGGCAGCAAGGGTTTTGCCTCCAAGCGCGAGAGGCTCAAGGCTTCTGGCGAGCTTGTGCTCACGGCAGAAGTAGCTGCCTTTCAGCAGTGGGATCGAACAGCGATCGAAACCAGACAGGAGCGCATGGCCGATTTGGCGGTCAAGACCTGGCCTCTGCCATCACGCAGCTGACGAGGACGTTTGCGATCCGCCGGGTGCGGTCGTGGCGTGTCCAGGCACTACGCTCCCGCGGACCTACTCGGGCTAACTTCAGATCAGACGCTGGGCCCGAATCCCCCTACGCCTCGTACTCGAAGCTCAGCTTCATCTGGACCCGGTACTCCACGATCTCGTCGTTCTCGACTCGGGCCGTGGACTGGACCACCTCTATGGTGCGGATGTTCCGCACCGTCTTGGAGGCGATCGCGACGGCCTGGCGGGCCGCGTCGCTCCACGAGTGCTGGCTGGTTCCGACCATCTCCCGGACGATTAGCACGCCCATCTGACTCCTCCCTTGGCGGGCGGGGGTATGCCGCCCGATCGAACGAAGTCTAGACGGCCTCGGCGTAACGCTCGGCGGCGGCGAGCGCGACGAAGCGGATCCGGCTCTTCTCGAACCGGAGCTCTAGATAGGCGGCGGGGCCGTTGCGGTGCCCGGCCGGGTGCGGGCCGGCCCGGCCATTCGCTCTACGGCGCGAAGTAGCCGGTCACGTCGAAGATCACCTGGGCGGTCGGACCCAGGGTCGCGGCGGCATAGGTGACCGATAGCGTCCCTCCGGTACCGAGAGCCACCGTGACCGCGTTGGCTCGGTCGTCGGCGAGTGGGAAGTTGAGAGTCGAGCTGGTCGGGTTGTTAGCCGCCACAGGACCAACGGAGAGGAACCCGGCGCTGGATTGCTGAGTGACCGTGAGGTTGCCGGTTACTGCAGTGGCGCCGGAGGCGACTCCACCATGCCCCGTCACCGCGAAGCTCTGGGCCACATGGGAGCCAAAGATGCCTAGGCCACCGGTGTGATCGCGAGTGTCGAGGATGCGGGCCGGAGTGAGTGGTACGTATGCGGCGCCGGTCAGATCGGGCGTGAAGTAGCCGGTGACNNAGTAGCCGGTGACATCGAAGATCACCTGGGCGGTGGGACCCAGGGTCGCGGCGGCATAGGTGACCGAGAGAGTCCCTCCCCCGCCGAGAGCCACGGTTACCGCGTTGGCCCGGTCGTCACCAAGTGGGAAGTTCAGAGTCGAGCTGGTCGGGTTGGCCATCCCCACCGGACCGATGTACAGGAAGCCTGCGCTGGACTGCCCGGTCACGGTCAGGTTGCCGGTCACGGCAGTGGCTCCGGCGGGTACGCCACCGTGCCCTGTCACCGCAAACGTCTGAGCCACATGGGAGCTGAAGATGCCCAGGCCGCCTGTGTGGTCGCGGGAGTCGAGAATGCGGGAGGGCGTGAGGGCGTGGTACGTGGCGCCTGCGAGCGGGGTGACGGAGTTCGACGCGGCAGACGCGGGCCCGGGTCCGATGCCATTCGTGGCCACAACTGTGAACGTATAGGCTGTGCCGTTGGTGAGGAAGGCCACGGCGCAGCTGGTAGCCGTTCCGGGCGGGTTACAGGTCTGGCCGCCGGGCGAGGCCGTGACGGTGAAGCCGGTGAAGGCACTGCCGTTGGCCGGAGGAAGCGTCCAGGACACATGCGCCATCTTGTTGCCGGGGGTCGCAGTGACGCCGGTCGGGGCGCCGGGAACGCTTCTCCAGACCACGGTGACAATGCTCGAGGTCGCCTGTTCCGAACTGCCGTTGAGGTGCGCGATGACGGCCCTGTACGTGCGAGAAGTCGCTGTCGAGCTTGTCACGGTCGTCACGCACGTGGTACCGCTCGTGCAATAGGCCACGACCGCGCCGTTGCCGTCCACGATGTCGAGGTAGAAGGGCGAATGGAAGGGGTTCTGGTTCACTGCGGCCGTCAGGGTGACATTCGTGCCGGCCAGGACCGGAGTGTCGACGCTCGGCGTCAGGGTCACGGTCCAGGGTGGGATCTGTTGCAGGATCACATCCTTGCCGGTGACGCTAGTCGTGCCGACTGCGACGTTGAGGAGGAAGTTGTACCAATACGTCCCGGACTGGTCCAGGAACTCGAGGTCGTAGGTCTGGCTCGGCGCCACAAGGATCTCGTAGGTGCCGTCGTTGTAACTGGTCGTGCTCTGGCAGATGGCGTCAGCGGGCGCGACACATGCCGAAACGAGGATGCCCGCCAAGCCGACGGAGGACGCGTTCCTCACCGTGCCCTCGATGTCCACGTTCGACCAGGCCACGGTGACGCTACTCGAGGTCGCCTGTAGGTCAGTGCCGATTTGGGAAGCGTCGATGACGGCCGTGTACGAGCGAGTCGTTGCTGTGGGGCTCGAGACTATCGTGGTGCACGTCGTGCCAGCGCCGCAGGGCGTCCCGACGACGGAGCCGCCGGACAGGAAGTAGATCCAGTAGGGCGTGTCCGAAAGATCCTGATTCGCCGTAGCCGTCAGCATGACGCCTGCGTTTGGCGGGACCCAAAAGGCGCTCGCCGCCAGGGTCACGGAATAGGGGGCGTCATTGGGCGAGACTGTCTCGCTGGTCGGACTCACGGGGTCGCAGGGCTTGCCGGCGCTTGCTGTTGGGGCGCAGTCCGCGGGCTCCTGGGTCGTGGTGACCTGACCGGCCGCCGGCGCCGCGTCCGCGGCCGCCGCCTGGACGGCCGGTAGATTCGCCGATGGCTCCAGCGGGGCGGCCGGCGCCGCGTGCGGAGCTGCCGCCTGGGCGGCCGGCGCCGCGTCCGCAGCTGCCACCCGGGCAGTCGGCAGATTCGCCGATTGCTCCAGCGGAGCCGCGGCCACCCCCGTCACGCCGGCCGTAGCGATAGCAAATGCGCCGAGGATCGATAGCAGCAGCCGTCCCGAGCGTGTCACGTCAACCTCTCCAACTCTTCCAGTCCGGGACGAGGACTGGGTTGTCAGTCTGCCCCCCGGCAGATTCTTCTTGCGAGCAGCGTACGACGCCGCCATGACAAACGCCAGATGCGGTCTCGCCGCGCCGACGCCAGGCCCCGCCCGGCCATCCCGCTCTAGGGCGCGAAGTAGCCGGTCACGTCGAAGATGACCTGGGCGGTCGGACCCAGGGTCGAGGCGGCGTAGGTGACCGATAGGGTGCCTCCGGTACCGAGAGCCACCGTTACCGCGTTGGCTCGNNGCTGGTCGGGTTGTTCTGAGCAACGGGACCGATGTACAGGAAGCCTCCGGTGGTCTGCTGGGTGACCGTCAGATTGCCGGTCACGGCAGTGGCCCCGGACAGCACCACGCCGCCTGTGACCTGGAACGGCCGCGCAACGTGCGAGCTGGACGGGCCGGAAAGGCCGGTGTTGCTGCGGGTATCGAGGAGGCGCGTCGGGGTCAGAGTGTGGTAAGTGGCCCCGGTCATGTCGGGCGTGAAGTAG
>PMIP01000087.1 GCA_003158295.1 Chloroflexota bacterium
GTGCCGTGGCAGCTCCTGGTCCAGGAGAAGGACGGCGACCTGGAGTTCGTGCCCATCTCGGACGATGGCCTGCTGAGGCTGGAGGTCTTCGAGGTCCTCCTGCACCTGAAGCCCAAGCTCGTCGCGTTCACGCATGTCTCGAACATGCTCGGAACCGTCAATCCGGTTCGCGAGATGACCGAGATGGCCCACGCCGCAGGCGCGCTGGTGTTGATCGACGGGGCGCAGGCGGTGCCTCACATGCCGGTGGACGTTCAGGAGCTGGGCGTCGACTTCTACGCGTTCAGCGGTCACAAGATGCTCGCGCCAACGGGATCCGGGGCGCTGTGGGCCCGCCGCGAGCTGCTCGAGGCGATGCCGCCCTTCATGGCCGGCGGCGACATGATCCGTGAGGTCCACCTGCGTCGATCCGATTGGAACGAGATTCCGTGGAAGTTCGAGGCCGGGACGCCCGACATCTCCGCCCAGATCGGGTTGGGCGCTGCCGCCGAGTACCTGATGGCCATCGGCCTGGACGCGATCCGCGATCACGAGCACGAGCTCGTCGCCTACGCCCTGGAGGTGTTGCGGCGCGAGGTCCCCGGCATCGACTTGTACGGACCCGCCGCGGACCGGCGAGGCGGCGTCGTGTCGTTCAACCTGCCCGGCATTCACCCCCACGATGTCGCCCAGATCCTGGACCGCTCAGGGATCTGCGTCCGGGCCGGCCATCACTGCACGATGCCGCTGCACGAGCGGTTCGACCTGGCGGCGTCGGCCCGCGCCAGCTTCAACGTCTACACCGTTCGCGAGGAGATCGACGCGCTCGCCGCCGGCCTGCGCGAAGTCGCTCGGATCTTCGACCGCTAGGCTATTCTCCGACCCATGGACGACCTCTACCGCGACTACATCCTCGAGCACTACCGCCGACCCCACAACTTCGGCGTCCTCGAAGCCCCCACGGCCAGCTACGAAGGCTCGAATCCGCTGTGCGGCGACCGCATCACGATGATGCTCGGCATCTCGGATGGAGTCGTACGAGATGTCGCCTTCACCGGCCGCGGCTGCGCCATCAGCCAGGCCAGCGCGTCCCTCCTGACGGACGAGATCAAGGGCAAGACGGTCGCCGAGGTAGAGGAGATGACCCCAGACGATCTCCTCGATCTGATCGGCATCGAGATCAGCCCGGCTCGCTTGAAGTGCGCCCTGCTCTCGCTTGACACGGTGGCCCACGCCCTGGCGGACGACGCCGCCAAGCAGGCCGAGGCTCAAGGCCAGACCCAGGGCTGACGAGCCGAAGGGCTCGGAGGCGCGCGGGCCGCGCCCGAGACGGCGGCAACCCGGTCGCACGTCTATCCGCTCGTGTCGCCTAGCCGGCTCGCGCCACCTCGGCGAGACGGGCCGCTTCCCGGGCCACGACCAGATCCTCACGAGCCTCGATGCGGAGAACGGCCGGGTCCGCGCCCGGAGCGCTGATGACGCCGTCCTCGCTGACCGCGGCCGGTGCGATCGGCGCCACACCGATGGATCCGAGCCGGGCGACGATCCGGGCCCGCACCGCCGCGGCGTTCTCGCCTATGCCGCCCGTGAAGACGATCGCGTCCAGGTTCGGGAGGGAAGTGGCGGCGGCGGCGATGCATTCGGCGGCTCGGCGGACGAACATTCGGAGGGCGAGTGTGGCCGCCTTGTCGCCCGCGGCTTCGAGGGCCAGTAGCTCGCGCACGTCTGAGGTTCGGCCGGAGACGCCCACGAGCCCGGACTCGTGGTCCATCTGCTCGGCCAGCTCGTCGGCGTCCAGGCGCCCGGTTCGGAGCACGTAGAACAGGACCCCCGGATCGATGGATCCCGCCCGCGTGCCCATCATCAGCCCCTCGAGCGGGGTCAGTCCCATGGACGTGGCCACGGAGCGGCCGCCGTCCACGGCCGTGACCGAGCAGCCGCTCCCCAGGTGCGCCACCACGAGCCGGAGCTCCCCCGCGGGGCGGTCGAGAAGCGTTGCGGCGCGTTCGGACGACCAGGCCACGCTGATGCCGTGGAACCCGTAACGCCGGACGCCCCACTCGCTGTACCACTCCCCGGGGACGGGGTAGCGGTAGGCATCCTCCGGCAGCGTGGCGTGGAAGGCGGTGTCGAAGACGGCCACGTGGGGAAGCTGCGGAATCGCGGCCAGCCCGGCCCGCATCGTCGCCACGGCGATGCCGTTGTGGAGCGGCGCCAGGGCGCGCAGCGCGTCCACCTCGGCTATCACTTCAGGCGTGACGAGGGTCGGCTCGCGAAAGCGATCGCCGCCGTGGACGACGCGATACCCGACCGCCCCGAGGGACGTCGTCGGAACTCCCGCCGCCTCGTAACGGCCGAGAAGGGCGCGGATGTCGTCGGCCGGGTCCGTGCGGGCCGTCGCGTCTACGCCCCAGTCGATGTCGACCTGCGCCAGCGGCGCGGAGGCAGCCAGCCGCGCTGAGGCGGTCGCCCGAACGGCCGCCGCCTCCACGACGCTCGACTTGAGCGAGCTTGATCCCGGATTGAGGACGAGTACGCGCATCGCCCGTAGGCTACCGGTTCCGCGGACCCGCCGCGAGCGCCGCCACCACCGCGCCCCCGGTGGGCGTGGCTCCGAGCCCGAGCCGCGCGCCCGCCACGGCGGGGAGCGGCGGCTCCAGGTACGAGGCTCGCAGCTCCGGCCAGGCCGCCTCTGCGAACACCGCGGACGGCGGGCCATCCAGCGCCACTCGCCCGGCCCGCATGACCACCACGCGACGGAAGCACTCGGCCACGAACCGCATGTCGTGGCTGATGGCGATGACGGTCCGACCCTCCGCGGCCGCTCGGGCCACGACGTCCTGGACCCGCGCAACTCCCCGCGCATCCTGGCCCGTGGTGGGCTCGTCGAGGATCAGGACCGGCGTCCGCATCGCGAGGACGGAGGCGAGCGCCAGCAGCTTCCGGCGCGAGTAACCCAGGTCGTACGGGTTCGCCGTAGCCACGCTCTCCAGCCCAACGGCCGCCAGCGCCAGGGCGACTCGTTCCGCCAGTTCCGCCCCTCGGATTCCGAGATTTCGCGGTCCGAACTCGATCTCCGCCGAGACGTGCCCGGCGAAGAGCTGGCGATCGGGGTTCTGGAAGGCGAGCCCCACCCGGGCCGCCAGATGGGCGACGTGGACGGGACGGACATCCGCGCCATCCAACAACACGCGCCCGCCGGTGGGTCGAAGCAGGCCGTTCAGATGCCGGACGAGGGTCGACTTGCCCGAGCCGTTTTGGCCGACGATGGCGAGAGTCTCGCCGGGTTCGATCCGCAGGCTGACATCGGTCAGGGCCCGAGTGCCTTCGGGATATGCAAACGAGACGGCCTCGACCTCGATCGAAGGAACGTGAGGCAGCACGCGAGGGATCGAACCGGGGACGTTCGAACCCGGGGCAGGCGGCACCCGCGGGTTCGACCCGGGGGAGGTCATCGGATCGCCTCCGCCAGGGCGGCCGACCATTCGATCCCGGCCTCCCGGACCATCCGCTCCAGCTTGACGGCCGCCGGCGGCTCCACGCCCAACTCCGCCAGTCTCGGATCGGCGAGGGTCGGCGCAGCCGCGCCCGCAAGCGCCACGGCGCCCCGCTCCAGCACCACGACCTCATCCGCGATCCGCGCCAGGACGTCCGTCTTGTGCTCGACGAGCAGGATCCCCGCACCCGTCTCTCGCGCGACGCGGCCGAGGGCCTCGGCCACCAAGCTCGTCCCCGCCGGATCGAGCTCGCTGGTCGGCTCGTCCAGGACCAGGTACTTCGGCCGCAGCGCCAGAACCGCGGCGAGCGCCACGAGCTGCCCTTCGCCACCGGAGAGACGCGCAGGGTCGCGCGGCGCCAGCTTCTCGATCCCCACCGTGCCGAGAGCCCACCACGCCCGGTCGCCCACCTCGGCCACCGGCAGCCCGAGGTTGCACGGCCCGAACCCGACCTCCTCGAAGACCGTGGCGGTCGTGTTGGACAGCTGAGTAGCGGCGTTCTGGAAGAGCAGCCCGCAGCGCTGGGCCAGCTCATGCGGGCGAAGAGTCGCGGTCTCCACGCCGTCGATGCGGACCGACCCCTCCAGCAATCCTCCGACCACGCCCGGCGCCAACCCAGCTGCGACGAGGCAGACCGTCGACTTTCCGGCCTCGTTGGCCCCTACCACGCCGACGACCCGACCCGGCTCCAGCCTGAGATCGATCGACCGCAGGGCGAATACGGACGCGCCGGCGTAGCGATAGCGGACGGCCGAAAGCTCGATCGCCACCTCAGCCCAGCCTTCCGGCAACGCGAATGCCGACGAGCGCCACGAGCGCGAGAAGCGCGGCCCAGAGCAGGAAACGGTCTATTCGGCCGTTCCGCGGAACGCGCAGCAGCGTCTTGCGACCGGGGGCCGAGAAGGCTCGCGCCTCGAGGGCCATCGTCCGTTCCTCGACCTCGGTCAGGGCGCCGAAGACCACGGGCCCGGCAAGCGGCAGAACTCCGCGGGCCCGCCTCCAGATGCGTCCTTCCGTGTCCATGCCTCGAGCTCGCTGGGCATCCAGGATCTCGCCGGCTCGCTCGATCGTCAGCGGCACCATCTGGACCGCCGCTCCGACGACGAAGATCGCCCGCCGGCCCAGCCCGCGTCGCGACAGGTCGGCCAGCAGATCGTCGACGGTGGTCGTCAGGTAGACCAGCGCTATGGCCGAGGAGAACGCCAGGAGCCGGGCAACTGTCTGGAGACCGAACCAGAGCCCGCTCCAGGTCGGAGCCAGCGGGCCCAGTCGGGCGATCGGATCGCTGGCTCCCGGCAACAGGAAGAGATTGACGAGCAGGATGGAGCCGACGATCGGCGACGCCGCCAGGCCAAACGTGGCCAGACCACGCAGTCGACGGGCGACTGCGGCCGTGGCGAGGACCGCCGCCAGAACGACGGCCGGCCCGATCCAGCCGGGCAGAAGGAAAGCAGCCAGAACCTCGAGCGCGGCGACGACCAGCTTGGTCCCGGGATTCGTCGACCGATAGAAACCCGACGGTCGACGGACGACGTAGTCGGGCAGCCGGGTCATAGACATGGCCGATTCAGGCCGGGTCTGAGGCGCAGACAACGGCCGCCGGCTAGCTCGCGGGCTCGGGCTCAGGCTCGGGCTGCGAGTCGGGCGCGCCCTCGATCGCCTTCTCGCCGTTGGGGAAGCGAGCTACGAACCTTCGCGACAGGCTGCCGATGATGAAGAACACGACGAACGAGGTGATCATCTTGTCCATCGGGTCTGACAGAAGGCCCTGCTTGAGTGTCGACTGGTAGAGGCTGTCGCCACCGGCTCGGAACGCCGCGACGAGCGCGTCCGTGCCGCTTCCGGTGACGCCGCCGTACACGACTGCCGAAATAGGAGCGGAGACAACGGCTGCGGCGATTCCGGTGACGAGCCCGGCGCCGATCGCGTACACGGCGCCGACGTCGCGACGCAGGAAGAGTGCCGACGCCACGAGGGCAACGTAGACGACCATCACGACCAGGAAGAAGGCTCTCGACTGGTCCATCGTGATCGACGCGTTGCCGAATACGTTGTTGTTGAAGGCATCCGGGCTGGCATAGGCGCGGCTGTACGTGTAGAGCGCGAGCGCCGCGACCAGGACCACGGCCACGACCGCGCCGGCGATGCTGACGACGTGACCCTTGCGCGGACGGAAGAGGCCGAGCTGGCCCCACAGGCCGGCAAGGAGCCCGATGACGCCGGCGGTGATCGCGAATGGGCCGATCACGGTGGAGCCGATCGGAGCCGGGATGACGTATCCCCAGATCAGGTTGGAGAGGATACCGGTAAGGGCACCGGCGAGCGGGCCGGCCAGAACTCCGACGAGGATCGTGCCGATCGAATCGAGGTAGATCGGGAGTTTGAGCCCCTGCTGCACCGACGCCCCGAGGACGATGTTGATGGCGATCGCGACGGGCATCATGACGATGACCCGAGTGGTGAACTGGCGAGCTACCCAGCGCTGAATCGGATCCATCTCTCCTGGTCTCCTCATTCGGAACGCGGCCAGGTCGGATGAACGGGTGCCGCGCCGCTTAAGCTTGGCAGGTCCGGCGACCGGCCGCCAGCCCGCCCTGCGGCCGAGTCGGAGCGACGGTCGACCGCGAGCAAGCGCCGCGACCTCAGCGCCCCGCGGCCGAGTCGGAGCGGCAGTGTCCACCGCGAGCAACCGCCGCGACCTCAGCGCCCTGCGGCCAGGTCCCCCACTCGCTCGATGAAGCGCTCGAAGAAGCGGTCGGCATCCGCCGCGACGGCCACGTCCACGTTCGGCGGGCGACCCCATACGTGGCGCCAGTCCGCCACCGTCTCCCCCGTGGTAAGCCGGCCACTCAGCTCGACGTCGACGGTGACCGGTTCCGTCCGAACCAGCGTCGGATCTATTGCCGTCGCCAGCGCCAGCGGGTCGTGGATGAAGGCGCCGAAGAAACGGTCGTACCGACTGTGGAACTCCATGTAGAAGCGCAGCGCGTCGTCGAGATAGCGAATGACCGCGTTGGTGCGGCCATCCGGACCCCTGCCGTCGGGCGAGCAGCCGGCTCGAGCTGCAATCTCGGCCAGGTGATCCGGGAGTAGCTTGGCTCGCTCGGTCACGTCCAGCCCCAGCGCGAGCGGCCGCGTGGAATCCGCTCCGAAAGCGGCGAAGACGATCCCGGCCGCCTCCGGATCGACGTTCACGTTCCATTCCGTCGTGGGCGCCGTGTTGCCCGGCGACCGATAACTCCCGCCCATGATCACCAGGCGCCGCAGAAGCCGCGGCAGCTCGGGCGCGCGCTGCACTGCAAGCGCCACGTTCGTCAGCGGAGCGAGCGTTACCAGGGTCAACTCCCCGGGGCGGCGGCGCGCCTCCTCGACGATCAGGTCCGGGCCGGAGCGCGGGGAGAGCGGCATCCGGGCCGGCGGAAGTTCCGCGTACCCGATTCCTCGCGGCCCGTGGGTTTCGGGCGTGGTGACCAGGGGTCGCTCCAATGGCGTTTCGCGGCCGATCGCGACCTCCACGTCCGAACGACCGGCCAGCTCGAGTACGGCGCGGGTGTTCTCAGCGACCTGGCGGGCATCGACGTTGCCCGCCGTGCAGGTCACCGCGACGAGGTCGCAGTCCGGCGAGGCGACGGCGTACAGAAGGGCCAGACTGTCGTCAATGCCCGTGTCGCAGTCGACGAGGATCGGGATGCGAACGTCGCTCACCGGTCGATCGTAGTCGAAGACCGCCGACTCGCGTCAACCCCGGTCGGCAATCGAACTCGACCCGAGCCGTCCCGCGCCAGCCCATCGTGCTCGGAACCTGGAGTGGCCCATAATCTCCGGCAGGACAGTGGTCCGCCGCGAAGGCACAGGGAGAATCGGCATGGATGAGGCTACGGCGAAGGCGCGCGTCGGGATCGTCTGCGGCAGCCGGTCGGATTTCCCGATCATGGAGAAGGCCGTCGAGCTGCTCCGCAAGCTGGGCGTTCCGTGCGAGCTGCGCGCCATCTCGGCCCACCGAGCCCCGGACCTGCTCTTCCGTTTCGTGGGCGGGGCCGAGGGTCGTGGCATCCGTGTCTTCATCGCCGGGGCGGGCGGCGCGGCGCATCTGCCCGGCGTCGTGGCGGCGAAGACGATCCTGCCCGTCATCGGCGTCCCGATTCCCACGAACGTAGTGGGTGGACTCGACTCGCTGCTGTCCATCGTCCAGATGCCGAAGGGGATCCCCGTCGCCACTGTTGCGATCGGCGGCGCGGAGAACGCCGCTCTGCTTGCCGCCGAGATCCTGGCCCTCTCCGATTCGGAGCTACGGGGGCGGCTCCTGGCCTTCCGCGAAGCCCAGGCCAGAGCCATCGAGACCGACGAATCGAACGCCGATCTGGAGGGTGCCCGGTAGGCCGCGGCCGGCAGCCGACCCACGGCCCCATGTCCAACCGACGATGAGCGATCTCCGATCCAGCCACGAAGAGGTCCGACTCGGCCCGGGCGGCATCCCGGACTGGCTCGAACCGATGGTCCGCTTCTGCTCCCGGTGCGGCGGCGCGCTCGGCTTCGGGCCGATCGATGGCGAGGAACGCGAGCGGCTCTCCTGCTCCAAGTGCGGATTCATCTTCTACGTGAACCCGCGGCTGATCGTGACTACGCTGCCGATCACCGAACGGGGCGAGGTGATGCTGATCCGGCGGGGCATCGCCCCGGGTTATGACCGCTGGGCCCAGCCGGGCGGCTTCCTGGAGATCGACGAGTCCGTCCGTGACGCCGCCGTCCGCGAGACGCTCGAGGAGACAGGCCTGATCGTCGAGCCGGGCGAGATCCTGGGTCTCTACTCGCGATTGCAGGCGGCCGTGGTAGTCGTCGCTTTCGAGGCGCGGATAGTCGGTGGCGCGCCCGCCGTCACCCGCGAGTCGCTCGAGACGCGACCCTTCGCCCCCGACGCCATCCCCTGGCCCGAGATCGCCTTCGAGACGAGCATTCGAGCGCTGCGTGACTGGGTGGCACGCGTCCGCCCCGACCTTCCGCCCCCCGACTCCGCGGCGATACACCGCCCGTTCGGCGCCTGACGCGCCCACGCCACCGGGCAAAGGTGCCGCCGCCCGTCGGCGCCACCGTACGACCCACCGGGGGAAGTGCGCCGGCTACCTCTCGGCCGGCTCCACGTAGCGGGGCAGCGTGACGGTGAAGGCCGCGCCGCCTTCCGGTCTGTTCGCGACCGTCACGCGTCCGCCCATGGCCTCCACGAGGCGGCGGACCACGAACAGGCCGATACCCGCGCCGGGGAGCCTGCTGGTCTCCTTGGCGCGCGCGAAGAGCTCGAAGATACGATCCTGCTGGGCCGGATCGACGCCCGGTCCGTCGTCCAGGACCGTCACGGTGACGGTGTCGCCGCGAACCGTGACCCTGGCCGCGACTTCGCACTTGCCGTACTTGGCGGCGTTGCCCAGCAGGTTCCGCAGCACATGCTCGAGATAGGCCTCGTCCCCCGTGACCGGCGGAACGCCTTCGGGGATCTCGCAGGAGAAGCGCCGGTCGGGCCACGCCGCCGAAAACGACGCGACCACTGCCCGCAGGCGGTGCTGCACCAGGGCCGCGCCGTGCGCCGTAAGATCCACGCCGCGCTCGGCGCGGGCGAGTACCAGCAGGTCGTCCACCATCCGATCGAGGCGCTCCGACTCCGCGGCGATGTCGCCCGCGAGCTCCTTCCGCACGTCTGGTTCCAGGCGCTCGCCACGTGCCACGAGGTACTGAGCCGCGCCGTAGATGGTCGTGACCGGCGTCCGAAGCTCATGCGAGAGGACACCCAGGAAGGCGTCGCGCAACTGCTCTGCCTCCTTGCGCTCGGTTACGTCGAGCGTGACGACGACCGCGCCGACGATCTCGTTCGCCGCATCGAGGACAGGGGCGCTCGTCTGCGTGATGACGGCGGCCGTGCCGTCGGCCCTCACGACCTGGATCTCCTCGTTGACCACGAACTCTCCGGTCGCCATGCTGCGCGCCTCCGGCCAATCGCCGGGACCTCGGCTGCTGCCGTCGGAGCGGAGACCGGTCCAGGCGTCACGGGCGGGACCCGCGACCCCACTGCCCAGCATGATGCGATCGAGCGCCGCGTTGCGATACAGAAGTCGTCCGTCCCGGTCGGCGATGGTGACTCCGACCGGCATCTGGGCCACGACGGTGTCGAGCATTCCCCTGGCCTCGCGTTCGGCCTCGGAGAGCCGCAGCCGTTCCAGGGCGTGGGCGGCCGCATTCGCCAGCGACATGAAGAAGTCCAGCTCGTTCTCGTCGAACCTCCGACGCTCGAATCCCAGCGTCACGCCGCCGATGTTCACGTCCGCGGTGCGAAGGGGAAACGCCACGCGGGATCTGTTCTGGGTCTGGATCTGGGTCACGATGGACGCGAGCTTGCCGTAGCGTTTCATGAAGGCGCGGGCGTCCTCGATGACGATCGGCTGGGCCGATCGGGTTGCGTCGCGGATGGGCGTTCTCGTCGACGAGGGCGACGCTATGACGCGCTCGAGGGAGTCACGCGGGAAGCCGAAGGAGCCTATCTCGGTGAGTTCCTCCGTCCGCGGCTCCATGAGAGCCACGAGGCCGTCCAGAGCCCCGCTGACCCGGGCTACCGTGTCGAGGAGCGCCTGGCCTACTTCGCGGCGGTCGGCCACCCCGAACATGGCGGCGCTGAACCTGGCCACCTCTGTCGCTCGCTCGCGTGCGGCTTCGAGTTCGGCCGTCCGCTCCGAGACTCGCTGCTCCAGCTCCTCGGCTCGCCGACGTTCCGCCGCACGTCGCTCGGTGACGTCGCGCCAGGTGCACGCGATCGCGTCTCCGAGCTTGCTGGCCCTGACGTCGAAGACCCGGTCCATCCGCTCCCCACCCCAGGAGTCCGTGTACCCCAAGTCGTCGAGGACCACCGGCTCGCCGGTCTCGACCGTTCGCCCGTACAGCTCGATCAACCCCGCGCTCTGATGCTCCGGCAGGAGATCCAGAAGGCGCCGGCCGATCATCTCCTTCCGGGCGACACGGTTGGCGACGCACGCCGCCTCGTTGGCGAACTCGTAGACGAAGTCCACGATCCGGCCTGTCTCGTCGCGGACCGCGCGAAGGATGGCGAATGGGTCGATGAGCGTCTCCGCGGTTGCGCGAAATCTCGTTTCGGACTCGGTCAGCGCCGCCTCGGCACGCCGACGCTCGGCAGCACCCTCGAGCGAGGCGAGCCCGAGCGAGACGTCGCGGGCCAGCTCCTCGAGCAACCCGATCTCCGAGGCGTCGAAACGGTTCGGCCTGTCGGAGTAGATGGTCAGGACGCCGAAGAGCACGTCGGCCTTCATCAGCGGCAACCCGATCGAGGATCTGTAGCCCCGCTTCAGCGCCTCTTCGCGCCAGGGTCGCATCCGCGGGTCGGTCGAGATGTCCTCGCAGACGACGGTGTGGCGCTGCCGGATGGCCTGGCCCGTGGGCCCCCCGGAGCGTTCCCCTTCCAGACGTATCCCGAGCAGATCGAGATACCCGTCGTTGTGTCCGGCGCATCCCGCCGGCGTGACGACAAGATCCTTTCGGTCGACGACCCCGACCCAGCTCATGATGAAGCCGCCGACCTGGACGATGACCTCACACGCCCCCTTGAGCAGCGCCGGGCCGTCTTGCGCTTGCTCAATCGCACGGTTGGTGCGGGACAGCACGAGATACATGCGAGCCAGGCGATCTGCCTCGCTCTCATCCCGTCCGGATGGGCTCATGACCTCGGATTTTGCCAACGCTCGGCTCCCCGGATCTCTCCAGCGCCGATCCGTTCGAGTGGACAGGCGCCGCCGTGGCTGTTGCGGCAGTTCAACGCCGCCGGCGAGCCGGACTCACGACTCGCCTCGCGCCAAGTCTAAACATCGCCATTCGGCGGCAACAGGGCCCGTCGTGCGAGACTAGGCGCCATGGATGCTCCGACGATCGCCCTGGTGCTGGTGCCGCTCGTCCTCCTCGAGCTCAGCCTCATGGGCTACGCGCTGTACGACCTCTTCCAGGAGGATCGCCGCGTCAGAGGAGAAAAGGTCATCTGGGCCCTGGTGATCGTCTTCGTCAACGTGATCGGGCCGCTGATCTACCTCTTCGCCGGCCGCGACGAATCTCGCGGCGCCGAGACGGGCGGCGTCGCCTCTGCGCCGTCGGCGTCGATCGCCGCCATCCTCGCAACCTGGCCGACTCTCTCGGCGACCCAGGACGCGGCCGTCACCACGACCAACCTGACCAAGCGGTATGGCGCCGGTATCGTCGCTCTCGATCACTTGAACCTGGCCGTCCCGAGCGGCAGCATCTTCGGCTTCCTCGGCCCCAACGGTGCAGGCAAAACGACCACGCTGCGCTTGCTCACCGGCTTGGCCACGGCCACGGACGGAACCGCGACTGTGGCCGGGGTCCGGATCGGCGGCACAGATGGCCGGCTGGCGCGGAACATCGGCTACCTGGATCAGGACCCGCGCTTCTACCCCTGGATGCGCGGGCGCGAGCTTCTGGTGATGGTCGGACAGTTGCACGGCCTGCAAGGAGCTGCCCTTCGGCAGCGGGTCGGCGAGGTCCTGGAGATCGTCGGCCTCCAGGATGCGGCGAACCGGCGGATCGGCGGCTACTCGGGCGGCATGCGCCAACGCCTCGGCATCGGCCAGGCGCTCATCAACCAGCCGCGGGTCCTCTTCCTGGACGAGCCGGTCAGCTCGCTCGATCCTGAAGGTCGCCGTGACATCCTGGAGATCATCTCCCGTCTCCGAGGCACGGCCACGGTCTTCATGAGCACCCACATCCTCAACGACGTGGAACGGGTCTGCGACCGGGTCGCGATCCTCCATCTCGGCCATCTGGTGGTCGAGGGCCCGATCGACGAGCTGCTCGATCGATACGCCCAGCCGATCTACGAACTGGTCCCGGAGCCGCAGCAGCCAGGCGCCATCGACCGACTGGCCGGCGTCATGCGCGGGCAGCCCTGGGCACACGACGTCCAGACAACGCCGGACACCGTCCGTGTTTTCGTGAACGACCCCAAGGTCGCCGGCCCGGCGATTCTCCCGCTGGTCGTATCGAGCGGGGTCGGCCTGGCGCGATACGAGCGCGCTCGGCCGAGCCTCGAGGACGTCTTCCTGCGCCTGGTCGCCGAAAGCGGTTCGCAGATCACGCCACCGGTGACGATCCCGGCCTGGGGACTGGACGGGAGGGGTCGACGATGATGGGCTTCGGCATCCTGCTCCGCAAGGAACTGCGCGAGCAGTTCCGCACAGGCCGGCTGGTCGCGGTGGCCGCCGTGTTCGTCCTGTTCGGTATCCTCGGACCGTTGACCGACCGGTTCATGAAGCAGCTCTTCGACGCAATCGGCAGCGAGGGCGCGGGCATGACCTTCCAGGTCCCTCCGCCGTCCCTCGACGGCGCGGCCGCCCAGATCATGAAGAACCTCTCGCAGTTCGGCATCATCTGCGCCCTGCTGTTGGCCATGGGGTCGGTCGCCTGGGAGAAGGAGCGCGGTACGGCCGGCATGATCCTGACCAAACCGGCCTCGAGAGCCGCGTTCCTGGCCGCCAAGCTGGTCGCGATCTCGATCAACCTCGGCATCTCGGTCGTGCTCGGTTGCGGACTGGCGTATGTGTACGTGGCCCTGCTCTACCCCGCGCCATTCCCGATCGGCGGTTACGTGGCGATGTCGCTGTTGCTGTGGTGGATGCTCGTCATATTCGCCGCGATCACGATGCTGGGCAGCACCATCACGCGATCGGCGATAGCGGCGGCTGGGATCGGCCTCGTGGCGCTTCTTGTCCTCGGCATCGTCGGCGCCCTGCCGGTCGTCGGGCCGTACATGCCGTCGTCGCTCGGTACGCCGGCACGGGACATCCTCCTGGGTCATGACCCGGGATTCATCCTGGGCCCGATCCTGTTCAACATTGCCCTGGTGCCGGCGCTCTTCGCGGCCACCTGGCTGACCTTCCGCCACCAGGAGCTGTAGCGCCGCAAACGCCCCCGGCCGCCCGGAGCCGCGAGCCACCCCGCGCGCCCCTGTCCGCCCCGGAGCCCCCGGCCGTGCAGGCTCCAGCCCAGGATCCGCCCAAGTCGCCCAGCCCCGATCCGCGCGTCCGTCCTGGCAGCAGAGACGCCGTTGCGGCCTGCAGGCGAGGGCTGGATTCCCGGCCACGAGTGAGTCACGATCTGCGGCCGATCATCCCCGTACGAGGATTCACCATGCTGCGTGACCTGCCGGTCCACACGACACTTCCTGCGAGCGACATGGCCCGGGCTCGCCGCTTCTACGAAGAGACCCTCGGCTTTGTGGCCGATCGGGCCAGGGCCGGAGGTGTCGTCTATCGGGCGGCCGGCTCCTGGATCCTCGTATACCCGTCCTCGAACGCGGGGACGAACAAGGCCACGGCGTGCGGCTTCCAGGTGACAGACATAGCCGCGGCAGTTGCCGAGCTGAAGGGTCGTGGGGTCCGATTCGAGGAGTACGACATGCCGGACTTCAAGACCGTGAACGGGGTCGTCCAAACTCCGGACGGCAAGGCGGCGTGGTTCAAGGACACCGAGGGCAACATCATCGGTCTCGTCCAGCTCGACGAGCCGATGGCCTGACGCCTCGCCTGCTCCTCTACCCGACCTTCTGGCCCCGAACCAGTCGCGCCGGCTCCAGCGCGGTCCGGCGACCGCGGTTTGCCATCGCCTTGGCCAGGGCCACGTCGTGGGCGCGGAGCTCTAGCTGATCGTCGAGCGGCGCCAGTGGAACGTTGGCGGCGGGCACTCCCTCAGCCCGACCCACGGCGATGCGGATCAGCTGATCGGTCAGCCACGGGTTCTTGGGCAGGCACGGACCGTGCAGGTACGTGGCGAAGACGTTCCTCCAGCGCGCGCCTTCGCGCCCATCTTCGCCATTGTTGCCCGCCCCGGCGATCACTCGACCGAAGGCCTCGCAGTCAAGCCCGAGCCGCGTCAGGCCGGAGTGATTCTCGAATCCCACCACCGTCTCCGTGACCCCGTCGATCGTGACTGCGCAGGCGGCATGCTGCATGAAGCGCTGGGGCCCGCCATGCGTCTCGAGGTCGAGGATGTCGGCGCCCATCATCACCTCACCGTCGTTCGAGACGTAGCGATGACCGAGTAGCTGCAGCCCGGCGCATACGGCAAAGATGACCACACCCTCGGCCGCGGCCTCGCGCAGTGCCGGAGCTTTGTGCGCGAAATCGGCCGCGGCGACCGCCATCTCGACATCCTGCCCGCCGTGGAACAGGACGATGTCGAAGCCCCGGAAGTCCGGCGTCTCGCCCTTCTCGACCGGCACGGTCTCCACGGGGATTCCCCGCCACTCCGCCCGTCGCTGGATGGCGATGAGGTTGCCGCCGTCGCCGGCCACGTTCAGTAGCGACGGGTAAAGGTGGGCGATGCGCAGTGGCTTATGGTCGGTCGATTGGCGAGCCCGGCCCGGATGAGGGGCGGCAGGCTCGATCGGAGGTGCCGGTTCGAACGAACGGGCCGCAACGATCGGCGGAGCCGACCTGGCCGAGGGGGCGGCCTTGACCGAAGGTGCGGCCTTGACCGACCGAGGCGGCCTGGCGTGCGAGACCGAATGAGCCGGTGCGTCCGGGCGGAGCGCCTGGGCCGGCGGGAGGGGCTCCGCCGGGGTGGCCGTTCTGGATTCGGCGGCCTGCTTCGGGGCCATGCCGGTCGGAGCCAGCCCGGCGGTCGGGGCCGTCACCGTGAGCTTCGCGACCGACTTCGGCGCGGGCTTTGGGCCGGGCTTCGGCGCGGGCTTCGGCGCGGACTTCGGGCCGGGCTTCGGCGCGGGCTTCGGCGCGGGCTTCGGGCTGGACCTCGCCCCGGGCTTCGGGCCCGTCAGTTCACTCATACGGCCCAGTATCTCCCGGCCCAGCCTCTTCGGCTCATCTCGTTGCGCAGCTCGATCAGGGGCGTGTAGCCGGACAGGACCACCAGACGCCCGTCCGTCGGCAGGTGGCCCAGCGCGGCATCCAGCGCGGCCGGCCGATCCGCGATCACGGTCATCTTCTCCGACGCGACCCCGGCATAGTGGAGCCGATTGGCCAGCTCGTCGGCGCGAGTACCCGAGACGACCACCCGCTCGACCTTCGGCGCCATCGACTCGAAGTCGACGTCCCACAGCCAGCCGAAGTCCTCGCCGTCGACCAGCGTGTTCGAGGCGGCAATCAGGAGCTGGCGCGGTTCATCCTCGGTCGCCAGCGCTCGAAGGGTCGTGTTGTAGGAGGTCGGATTCTTGGCGAAAGCCAGGAGGATCGTGACGCCGTTCGCGTCTATCTTCTCGAGCCGCCCGAATGCCGGGCCCACCGAAGCCACCGACGCCGCGGCATGCTCGAGCGAGACGTCCAGCCCCACGAGGATCGCGATCGCCCCGGCGACGTCGTAGGCGATGTGCACGCCCGACTGCGGGATCTCGACCGTCAGGCTGCCGACAGGCGTCCGGATCGTGCAGCGCGTCCGATCGACTCCCAGGACATCGACCGCGGTCACGGTCACGTCCGTCTTTGGGCGGGCGAAGCGGCATTTCGGGCAGCTGTAGTCGCCCATATGGCTCAGATAGACGTAACGGTACTTGAGGTCGGCCTGGCAGCGCGGGCATCGGATCGTATCGGCGGCGCGGGTTATCGAATCCATGGAGCGCTTGATGGCGAGGCCGAACGTGACGCGCCGGCCCGCCCTCTTCTCGGCCATTGTCGCGACCATCGGGTCGTCCGCATTGACGATGAGGGCCGAGTCTTCGGGCAGGGCCAGGGCCACCGATTCGATCGCATCGGCCACGGCGTAGATCTCCCCGAACCGATCGAGTTGGTCGCGGAAGAGGTCCGTGACGAGCAGCGCCCGCGGCATCGTCTCCGGGGCAACCTTGGGGAGAGCCCCCTCGTCCACCTCCACCACCAGCACGCCGTCGGGGAGGCGACCGCGCCAATCTGATGCGCCGATCGCGAGGCTGGTGACGCCCTGGACCAGGTTCGCGCCGGCGGAGTTATGACCGACGACGATCCCCTCGCCGCGCAGCAAAGCGGCGGTAAAGCGGGCGGTGGTCGTCTTGCCGTTGCTGCCGGTGATCGCCACCACGGGAATGCCCGCGCGCCGGACCAGCTTGTCCAGGATCTCCGGATCGATACGGCGGGCGACCATGCCGGTGATTGCCGTCCCGCCGCCGCGGCCCATGAGGCGGGTCGTGTAGGCCGCGGTCTTGCCCGCGGCGATGCTCAGAACAGTACGCAGGGAGAAAGGTTCCGGCGGGCCAGCGGGACGCCGGCTGATCTGGCTGCTCATCGCCGGGGCAGTGTAGCGGGTCGGCGAGATGCGCTGCGGCAGGGGGATGGGGGCATCCCAACAGATCCGGCCCGGCGCGATGACCTTCTGACAAGAACCCCGGCCGCCGAGAAGGAAGCGGCCGGGGCTCGAGTGTGGCTACGTAGGTTCGACCGCCGGGTGGGAGGGCCTGGGGCCCTCGCTATGGCTTCGATCCTCAAACGTAGATTCGCACGGGTGCGCCGCCTGGGATCACTCGGCCGAGACGAAACCCGAGAATCACGAAACCCCTCGCCATGGAGGGGCTCGCGGATGCGGCGAAGGACGTGGCCGCTACGGCGTGATGGTGACGGTCTTGGTGGCGCTCACAGGAGCGTATCCGCTGAGCGTGCACCTGGCCGTAACCGTGTACGTGTTTGCGGCCCAGCTGCTGCCCCACGGCTGAATGAACGAGGGGCTCCCCGGGTCCATCGCCTCGGCTGGCGAAGGGCCGATGGTCTTGGTGTGGCCCGGAGCGGACAGGGTACATGTGGTACTCGGAGTGGTGTCGATGAAGAGGACGAAGGATGTTCCGTGCGCCACGGTGGAGATGGCGGTATACCCGGAGCTCGTCGACTTATCCGGCTCGAAGCTCACGAAGAGCGGCCTCCGCGTGGGTGTGGGCGTGGGCGTAGGCGCCGGAGTCGGTGGCGGTGTGGGAGTCGGAGCCGGTGTCCGCGTCGGAGTCGGAGTCGGAGCCGGTGTCCGCGTCGGAGTCGGAGTCGGAGTCGGAGCCGGCGTCCGCGTCGGCGTCGGTGCCGGTGTGAGCACCGGCGTGGGCGCCGGAGTCGGGACCGGCGTGGCTATGGGCGTAGCTCCCGGCGTCGGCTTGGGCGTGACCTTGGGCGTGGGCGTTGGTGCCGGAGTCAGCGCAGGCGTTGGCGCAGGCGTCGGTGCGGGCGTCGGGGTCGTGATGACCGCGGCTACGTCCGGGGCGGGCGTGCCGGGCTGAACGCTGACGCCGGGGCTCAACTCCACGCCGGGCGCGGGCGTTGGGTCGAGAGTCGGCGCCGGAGTCGTGGCATCCGCCATGGCGATCGGGCTCGAGACGGCTGAGGTCCCGCCACTGAATGCGCCGTTGGCGAATATGAGCGCGACGAGCACCACGGAGCAGCCTGTAACCAGGAGCAGAAGCGGCGAGCGTCGGCGCCTCCTGGGCTCGGTCTCGTACCCGTCTGACTCGGCTTCCGCGGGACTGCCGCCTCTCAGCCAACCGGCGATCGTGGCGGGCCGGAAGGCTGCCAGCGCCCCAGGCACGCCGACGATCTGGGCGCGGAGGCGGGCATGCCAGCTTCCTCGATGAGCCATCGACCAGCGGACGATCCCCTCGTTGGAGAAGAGCGGCTCCACGACCGGCTGATAGGGCTCCCGCTCTTGGATCGGGCCGAGGTCCGGGGCCGGCGCGGCCGCGGCGTCGGCGGCATCCGATCCGGTCGCATCGCCGGCAGCAGGCGGCGTCTTGGCGCCGGCACGAGTCGCTTTCCTGGTGGCACGCGCAAAGCTCGTCGCGGCCGGCGTCGCCTTTCCAGCGGCCTGCGAGGCGTCCGTGGCGGCGCTTGCGGCGCTGGTTGCCGCGACCCGCTTCACAGCCACGTCGTCCATGACTTCGCCCGCGGCCCCCGGTTCGGACGCGCCGTCGACGCGGGTGCCGGGGACAGCCTCACTCGAGCGGTTCGGAGACCGCCGACGAGGAGTCTGCCCACTCGCCATTTCGCCGCACCTCTACTGCCTGGTAGCCGACAAGAGTCTCGGCCACCACAGACATAACGCAAATGGGACGATGTCATTACAGACGAGGTGGCATTCGTCCTGCCCGGTGTACTGGCGTGAGGTCCGCGTTGGCTGCAGGGCGCGACACAACGGGCCCGATCGCCCGCCGTCCGCCTTCGTCGCCTAGCTCAAGTCGACGTAGACGTTCTTGATCTGCGTGTACTGCTCGAACGCGTGCATGCCGTTCTCGCGTCCGGTTCCGGACATCTTGTAGCCGCCGAACGGGGCCTCCGTGTGAACGCTCGAGTTGCAGTTGATCGACAGAACGCCCGACTGGATTCCGCGCGCCGTCCGGATCGCCTTGCCGATGTCGCGCGTCCAGATCGAGCCCGAAAGGCCGTAGGGGATGTCGTTGGCCAGCCTGACCGCCTCCTCCTCGGTGTCGAAGGGGATGACCACAACGACCGGGCCGAAGACCTCATCCTGGGCGATTCGCATTCGAGACTCGACTCCGTCGAGGACGGTCGGCTGGATGTAGGCACCTTGCGCGTACGCCGGTTCGGCCGGGATTCCTCCTCCGGCCACCACTCGCGCGCCTTCCTCCCGCCCAATCCGAATGTAATCGAGGACCGTTTCGCGCTGCCGGAAGCTGACCATCGTCCCGACTTCTGTGGCGGGATCGTCCGGATCGCCGACCTTGACCTTGAGAGTGGCCGCGGCGAAGAGCTCCACGACGCGATCGTGGACGGAGCGCTCCACGATGATGCGGGATCGAGCGCAGCAGTCCTGACCGCAGTTGTCGAAGACCGAGTAGGGGGATTCGGCGGCGAAGCGCTCCAGGTCCGCGTCGGCAAAGACGACGTTGGGGCTCTTGCCGCCCAGCTCCAGGCTGATCTTCTTGATGTTGCCTGCGGCCGCCCGCATGATCGCCTGCCCCGTGGCGGTCTCTCCGGTGAAGGCCACCTTGCCGATGCCGGGGTGGGCGGCGATGGCGGCGCCGGCCGTGCTGCCGGGGCCGGTCACGACGTTGAGGACTCCGGGCGGGAAACCGGCCTCGAGGGCCAGCTCGGCGACGCGGATGGCGGTCAGGGGCGTGTAGCTGGCGGGTTTGAGGATGGCGGTGTTGCCCGCGGCAAGGGCCGGGCCCATCTTCCAGCTGGCCAGCATGAGAGGGAAGTTCCACGGGACGATGAGGCCCACGACGCCGATCGGCTCGCGCAGCGTGAAGTCGAAGCCGGGCTTGGAGACGGGGATCGTCTCACCCATGATCTTGTTCGCGGCCCCGGCGTAATACTCCATCACGTTGGCCACCGCGCCGATCTCCCAGCGGGCCGAGCTGATGGGCTTGCCCATGTTGCGCGACTCCGTGACGGCCAGCTCCTCGAGATGGTCGCGGATCAGCGTCGCGAAGCGGCCGAGGGTCTGGCCGCGGCGGGTCTGGCTCCAGGTATGCCACTCCCCGTCGAAGGCGGCCCGGGCGGCGGCGACCGCGCGATCCACGTCTTCCTGGCCGCCCTTCGGCACGCGAGCGATGGTCAAGCCGGTCACCGGGCTCACGACGTCGAACGTCTCGCCGCTGACCGCGGCGACCTGCTCGCCGCCGATCACCATCTCCAGCCTCAAGGGCGTGCTGGGCGCGGCGGCGGGCTTCTCGTCGGACATGGCGGCACCTCGCTTGGACGACTTGCTCTGGGCTGGGGCTCGGTCTGACGCTCGGCGGTCTTCCTGTGCGTGTCCGCCTTTGCCGCGCCGATCATACGCGCGCCGCCGGGTGGCCCCGTGACGCCAGCTCGACCAGACTAGAATCGACCCATCCGATCCAGCGAGGTGACTTGCCCATGGCCCTGGCCCCGGGGCACGACCGATGAGCGGTGGGATCGAGCCGATGAGCGATCGCCACGGCCACACAGACAGCACCCGGCGTCGGGCCTCGCGCGTGACGGCGCCGGTCGCCTTTGCGACGATCACCGCCACTCACGTCCGGATCTGGCTGATCATCATCGTCGGCTGCATCGCCGTCGGCACCGGCGGATACCTCGTCCTCGAGCCGGGCTGGCAGCTCCTCGACGCGCTCTATATGACGGTCATCACCCTCACCACCGTGGGCTTCCGCGAGGTCCAACCGCTGACTGAGGCGGGCCGCGTCTGGACGATGCTCCTCGCGGTGACGGGGGTCGGGATCATATTCGGATCGGTCGGGATCGTGGCCGAGTACTTTGTGGTGGAAGCTACGAGCGGACGGCGAGAGGAGAAGCGGATGGCCGATGCGGTGAGCAAGCTTCGGGACCACTACATCCTGTGCGGCTTCGGCCGTGTGGGACTGACCGTCGCCCGCGAGCTCGTGCACGCTGGGCGGAAGACCGTAGTCATCGACATCCTGCCGGAGTCGCTCGCTCGAGCACGCCGTGAGGGCTTTCTCGAGGTCGAAGGCGACGCCACCGAGGAGGCGACCTTGCGCGCGGCCGGCATCGAACGCGCGAGAGGCCTCATCACCACAATCGACTCGGACGCTCACAACGTCTACGTGATCCTGTCCGCGCGGGCAATAAACCCCAAGCTGTTCGTGGTCGCGCGAGCGAACACCGCCGATTCGGAGGGCCGCCTGATCCAGGCCGGCGCGGATCGGGTCGTCTCGCCATACACGATGGCCGGCCATCGACTGGCAGAGCTGGCCACGCGGCCGCGCGTCGTCGACTTCATCGACGCTGCTCTCTCCCACGGCGAGCTGGCGTTTTCGATGGAGGAGGTCGAGGTCGGGCCGGGGAACGCCACCGATGGCGTGACCGTCGGCGCCTTGCGCGACTCCGGGGTCTTCGTGCTGGCAATCGTCCAGGGCGAGCGCAGCTACGAGGCCAACCCGCCGGCCGATCGGATTCTCACGGTGGGTGAGACGCTGGTCGTGTCCGGCAGCGTCGCGCGACTGCGCGAGCTGCGTGGGCTGGAACCGAAGGAGCAGGTCGAGCGGCGCGAGTAGCCGGCATCTCCGTAAGCCGACAACTCGTTGTCACGCGGCTCCGCGGTAACGATTGGGGAGCAGTGGCTCTTGCCAGCCACGAGTCACCGGGGCGATATTGAATTGTTCCGATTCGGGCGGAGCAGACCCGGGAGGTGAGCCGATGATTGGTTGCTGGCACGCAATGCCGCACGATGAGGCGCGCCACGTCAGGGTTTGCCTGGGAGCCCATCTCGGCGGCTACGAGCTGGTCGTGGAACGCTGCACCGACGAGCCGTGCTGGCGCTGGATCGTGCTGAATGGGCGCGGCCACGAGATCGAGAGCGGGACGGCAGCTAACGCCAGCACCGCCGAGAGACTGGCTGAGGAAGCTGCATTTCACATTCACCCGCCCTCGGTCGGCGACTGGGTGGGGCGGCTGATGTAGCTCCGGCGCTCAGGGTCGGGCGCGGCACGCAGGCATCGGGCCTAGCGCTGCTCGTCGCCCTCTTTGGGCCAGGTCATGGCGCGCTGCTCGAGTTCCGGGTCTTCCCAGGGGGCGGCAAGTTCAGCGAGGTCCGTCTCGCCGGCCGGCCCGGTCTTGTCGAGCAGGCCGGCTTCTTCTGCCGCGATGGCCTCATCCGACGGCGCCCCCGCCTCCAGGGATTCGTCGCCGACCGGGTTCATGACCTCGCCGCCGGCGTTCTCGATCTGGGATTCGAGGGCGATCTTCCGCATCTCGAGGCGGACTGCGTCGCTGGGAGGCCGGATGGCATCGATGTTGGCCACGACGCCGTCACCGCGCGGCCCGAGGATGGAGAGAGCATCCACGACGGCGGGAACGATCCCCTCGGCATGCGCCCGCTCCTTCGCATCCAGATCGACCACGGTCAGCCCGGGGATCTCCGGAGCGACCGCGCCTTCGACCACGGCGCTGCACTTGGGACAGGCGCTGGCGCCGGCGGGGATCGGAGTGGAGCACCAGGGGCAGATCTGAGCAGTCTCGTCCATGAGCGCACCGTAACCCACCGCGAGGTACGTCGACTATCGGACATTCGGGCCATGGAAGACCATGACCCTGGCACGAGTCGCGGGTCAGCCAACGATAGGCCAATGAGAGGTCGCGCGCGAGACCAAGTGCACAGGAATGACGCAGCACTCGACCCGCGGCTGGAGATCGGCTACGCGCCTACGACGTTGGTTGGGGCGACCACGCTGTTGGCCGAATCGTTGATGTTGCTGAGGTCGAAGGTCATCTCGTAGGCGACGCTGTTGTCGGCGCTCTTGGCGATGACGGCCACGCTAACCGGGTAGCCGCCATCGGCCGCGATCCAGACATCCCCCGACCAGGTGGCGCCGTTGATGCCCAGGATCGAGGCTTGCTCGTCGAAGGCGCCCGAGCTGGCCTGGTAGTGATCCGCACTGACGCCGTTCTTGGTCCCGGATTCGACTTTCAGGAAGTTGGCGGACGCCGAAGCGTCGATCGACGAGGTGAACATCGTCCCCGGCGAAACGGCGTCGGCCCAGCCCTTGTCGGTCATCTGCGTCTTGACGAAGCCGCCCAGCCCCGCATCCATGTAGTCGTAGCCATCGATCTCGACAATGTGGATGCTGGCGATCTTGATGTCGGCCTTGGCGGGATTGGTGAAGATCGTTCCGGTCACGTTGACCGGGGCGGTGCCCGTTGCGTCGGCAACACCGAGGAGCGACAGCGTCTGGCCGAAGTCACCGCCGGCCACGGTCATCTTGAACTTGTAGCTGGTGAGATTGGCCAGGTCGGCAGCCGCGCTCCCCAGAGCAGGGCCGTTGTCGCTGTTGCCGGGCTGAATCGTGGCGGCCGGCCCGGTGGGGACCAAAGTCGCGCTCGCGGCCGGGGAGGCTGTGCCGGAGCTGCTCGAACAGGCCGCGGCCGCGAGGGCCACGGCTGCAATCATGGGAAGCAGGCCTCGGCCCTGTTTCCCAAGAATCGGGAACATGAGAACCTCCCCTATTCGCCGGCGGTGGAGTGCTGTATTCCGGCTGCTGCAGTACGGTAGCACGCCCGGCCGAGGCCGCCCGGTCGGAGATCGGGCAGCCACAGGTCGGCCCTCCGGACCCGATCCGCGGCGGGGCCGGCGGCCAGGGGCCGACAACGACGTGAAGCCTGAAAGGCTGAGCGTCGATGCCGTGGCCCCGGCCTACCTGAAAGGGTGCGTCGAGGCGTTGCCGCCCCGACGCACCCCTAGACCTAGTGCGCGAAGTAGCCGGTCACGTCAAAGATCAGATGTGCCGTGGGACCCAGCGTGCCGGCGGCATAGGTGACCGACAGAGTCCCTCCACTGCCCAGAGCCACCGTCACTCCGTTGGCCCGATCGTCACCGAGAGGGAAGTTCAGAGTCGAGCTGGTCNNGGTCGGGTTGTTCTGAGCAACAGGGCCGATGAACAGGAAGCCCGCGCTGGTCTGCTGAGTGACCGTGAGGTTACCGGTCACGGCTGTCGCATTGCCCGGTACGGCGCCGCCTGTGACCTGGAACGCACGCGCCACATGCGAGCTGGAGGCACCCGCCAATCCCGAGTTGCTGCGGGTGTCGAGAAGGCGCGTCGGGACCAGCGGTATGTAGGTTGCGCCGGTGAGATCGGGTGTGAAGTAGCCGGTGACGTCGAAGATCACCTGGGCCGTGGGACCCAGGGTCGCCGCGGCATAGGTGACCGACAGGGTCCCGCCACTGCCCAGAGCCACGGTGACTCCGTTGGCCCGATCGTCACCGAGAGGGAAGTTGAGACTCGAGCTGGTCGGGTTGTTCATGGCCAC
>PMIP01000085.1 GCA_003158295.1 Chloroflexota bacterium
GACTCGACCGCACCCAGCACCCCCACCAACCTCGCCGGCACCGTCAAGTCAGGGTCCGAGGTAGACCTGACCTGGTCGGGCTCCACCGACAACACCGCCGTCGCCGGCTATCGGGTCTATCGCGACGGCACCCTCATCGCCACCGTCGGCTCGACCTCCTGGTTCGACACCGGTCTTGTCGCCGGCTCCACCCACACCTACCAGGTCAGCGCGATCGATGCCGCCAACAACGAGTCGACCAAGACCGCGACGCTCTCGAAGACGACGACCAACGTTGCGCCGACGGATACCACCCCGCCCTCGACTCCGGCGAACGTAACCGCGGCCTCCTCTGCCTGGAGCTCGGCCACGGTGTCCTGGACCGCGTCCACCGACAACATCGCCGTCACCAGCTACACGATCAGCCGCAACGGCACCGCCATCAGCAAGGTGTCGGGCTCGACCACGACCTTCACCGACGCCACGACCGCGGCCTCAACCTCCTACACCTACACCGTCACCGCATCCGATGCCGCGGCCAACGTCAGCTCCGCTGCGGCCGCTCCGCAGGTCACGACGCCCGCCCTCGGTCCACCGACTGACACGCAGAAGCCGTCGGTTCCGAGCGCCCTGGTCGCCACCGCCGCCCCGGGCCAGATCAACCTCGCCTGGACCGCCTCCACGGATGACACTGCCGTGGCCGGTTACAACGTCTACCGCGACGGCACCAAGATCGCCACGACCTACTCGAGCAGCTACGCGGACCTCGGCTTGGAGTCCGGCACTCCCCACACCTACACCGTGGCCGCGTTCGACGGTGCCGCCAACACATCGGATCCGAGCACCGGAGCTAGCGCCAGCGCGGCTCCGGCCCCGCCGAGCTCGGTCAGCTACGCCTACGACCTGGCCGATAGGATGACCGGTATCACGACCGCCTCGGGCTCGACCACCACCTTCACGATCGATGCCCTGGGGCGCCACAGTAGCCAGACCATCGGCAGCAACCCGGCCTCGATATACAGCTACCTGGGCACGAGCGACGGCGTGGTCGCAATAGCCTCGGGCTCCGCAACCACGGTGAGCGCGATCGACGCGATTGGGGATCGAGTCGCCACATCGACCAGCGGCTCCTTTGGCTTCCTGCTGCCGGACCTTCATGGCAACCAGGCCGGCGCATTCAACGCCGCCGGAACCGCCATCAGCGACGCCTTCGCCTACGACGCCTGGGGGCAGCTGGTGGCAGCGGTCACCTCGGCCCTGCCGACACCATGGCGCTATCAGGGCCGGATGCTGGAGTCCGCCCCGGGAACGCCGGCTCTATATGACTTCAGCGCTCGCTCCTACGACCCGGCCCTGGGCACCTTCACGAGCCTGGATTCGGTCGCGGGCTCGGTTCAGAACCCGATAACCCTCAACCGCTACCTCTACGCCGACGCGAACCCGGCCACCCTGGTCGATCCCGACGGGCACTGGCCCGACTTCGACCCGTGGGGCGCCGCCAAGGCCGTCGCGGGCAAAGCCTCGGACCTCGCGGGCGGAGTCGGCAACTTCGTGCGCAATCCAGGCGGGACCGTGTCCGACATCACTGCCACCGCCAACCAGGCCTTGACCAACTTCCTCAGCACCGCGAGCCAGGCGGTGAACAACTTCCTCACCACCGCCAGCCAGGCGGTTAACAACGTCACCGCGGCCGCTCGCGGGGCGGTGAGCACCGCCGTCAACACTGCGGCCGGGGCGGTGAGCACGGTTGTCACCGCGACCAAACAGGCGGTCCATACCGTCACCAGGACCGTCACCCAGACGGCCCGCTACGTCGCCGACACGGCCACCCAGATGGTCAGCTACGCCAGCGCTAACGCCTCGATGATCACCCACCTCGCTCTCGGAGCGGCCACCTTCATACCGGTCGTAGGGTCGGCCGCCGCGGTCGCCGACGCGGGTCTGTACCTGTACGAGGGCGACTCTGCCGACGCCGCGCTCTCGATGCTCGCCGTCGTTCCCGGCGGTGAGCTGGTAGGCGACGCGGGCAAGCTCGCCCGCGGTGGCGAGAAGGCTCTCACCGCGGCCGAGGACGTGGTCAAGGTCGGCGAGGACGTCGATCGCCTCGCCACTGCCGGTGGGGAGTTCGAGCGAGCCGCGAGTGAAGGCTTCGGCGGCCTGTCGGAGGCTGGAGAGCACGGGATCCAGCCATACTCGGCGTTGAAGAAGGAGTTGAAGGGCACCGATCTGGAGGCGCACCATCTCATCGAGCAAAGGTTCAAGGACGTGATAGGCCAGAAAGCGGGGAAGATGTCCTCCATCGCAGTGACCGATGCCGAGCACCAGGGGTTCACCAATGAATGGCGCCGATTGATCCCATATGGAGCGGGCACCGCGGCGGCTACACCGGAGTCGATCAACTCAGCGGCGCGCGAAATCTACTCCAACTACCCGTCAATCCTGAGCGGCCTCGGGCTGTAAGGTGAGTCCATGCAGATAGTGCATCGCATCGGAAAGACGGCGACTGAGGAGCAGCGTCTCGAGATAGAGCGTCTCGGGGTCAACATACCGCCGATGGGCAACGTGTCGGCTGGCTTCATCGCCTTCGACGTCTCGGAATCGCACGAGTCGTGGTCAGACATCCGTGAATGGATCGTGCGCACCGAAGCCAGCGACTTCGTCAGGACGGAGTTCACAAAGGAAGAGATAGCCGAGGCTCGGTGGCTGGCTCTCGAACCCGAATGGCACCACGGTTACCCGCAGCCACATCCCGATGACGATGGTTACCTTGAGGTGACATACGACCTGACCGATTGCTGCGAGAAGTGCCGGTCTGGCAGGCGCCAGAAGGCACCCTTCGTCATGAAGGGTGAACCTCGCTGGGGCCGGCGCGGCATTCTCCAGCTCAACTGGGTCTTCGATGAGTACTTCGCCACACCGGAAGTCTGGGCAGCCGTCTTCGAGCCCCACGGGGTCGGCTCGCGGCCTGTACTAAACAATCGTGGGGCCGAGCTAAGGACCGTCGTTCAGCTGGTCATCGAGGAACGAGTGTCTTTACGGACAGGTGACCTTGCCTTCGAGAAGTGCCCTACCTGCGGCCGGGTCAGGTACCTCCCCATCGTTCGGGGACCCGTGCCACCGCTTTTGACCGAACCCTCGGGCCACATCGCGCGAACCACTGAGTGGTTCGGAAGCGGAGGCAGCTCGTTCAACCTAATCGTCGTCTCGCAGGTTCTTGCCCGCGCCATCCAGTCGGCCAAGGTCAGAGGGGCTGCGTTCAAGCCTGTCGCTGCCGCAGGCTCAGCCGTCGATCGGTGAGATCAGAGCGAGTCCCCGGCGGTGAGTAGAGCCCGCCATAACCGGGAGCCAAGCGCCAGGGTAGCCTCACCAGGACCGTCACCCAGGCCGCCCGCTACGTCGCCGACACGGCCACCCAGATGGTCACCTACGCCAGCGCCAACGCCTCGATGGTCACCCACCTCGCTCTGGGGGCGGCCACCTTCATACCGGTGTGAGGGTCGGCCGCCGCAGTCGCCGACACAAGCACCGCCCTAGGGCAGCGCAGGGAGACCCATCGCGTCCGTCTGGACTGGCGTTGGAGCGGCTTGGCCTGGGATGACCGGCAGGTTCGGCGTGTCGAGAGCCGGAGCCGAAGGCAGTTCGGGGGCGGCGGAAGTCGTCGGGCTAGGGCTCTGGCTCGGCATCAGCTCCGGCAGAGGGTTGTCCGAGCGGGTGATCGTGGCCTTCGCGGATTCCGACGCGAACCAGGCGTCGTAGCCGTCGAGGGTCAGGCGGTCGAGCATGGACGCGTCGGGAACCCCGATCCGCCGCTCGGTCACGAGCGCGAGGGCGAGCTTGCCGTCCAGCACGAACGGGTCCGAGAGGACGCCGATCGGCGTGTCGAAGAGCGCCGCCCGGACCGCCTCGGTCGAGCCGAACTCGGGCTCGGCCCGCCAGCCCGCGTCGGTGGCAAGGGCGACGTCCCCGGGTGAGAACTGTCTGGTGTAGGCGACCGGGTCCGCGGCAGGATCGCTCCGAACCTGGCGGAGCGCGACCTGCGATCTCTCATCGAGCGTGCCGCCATACCGGGCCTCGAGAAGGAAGAGCTCGGGCCCGGCCCCGGTCGAGATGGGGCCGATCACGTCACCCGATCGGGCCGTCGCGTCGAAAGCGGCCTTGCCCAGGTCCGGGACAACTCCGTCCTTGGTGTAGAAGCCGAGCTCGCCGGACGTGTTCGTGGTGTTGAAGCCGGGTGCTCCGTTCGCGGCGGCCACCAGGGTTCGGAAGAGGGACGATCGATCGGTCGGGCTCGTCGCCTTCAGCATCTTCGCCAGCGCGTCCGCGCCGAGATCAAGGCCGGCCGGCGCACCCGTGATCGAACCTGCGCTGACGCCGCTGAGTCGATTCGCCACCAGGACGGACAACTCGACCCAGGGGCCCGCCGTACCGGACGAGTCGGGTGCGGGTCCGACTACAAGCTCGCGGAAATGGGCCTGGGTGACGCCCCCGGCGCGCCAGCCGGCGAGCAGGCTCGCGGTGACCGCGCGACGCAGGGCCTGGCCGTCGGCCCACGACTGCAGAGCGCTCGTGTCCACCCCCGCCTTGTCGGCGTAGAAGGGCAGCCTCTGGGAGATCGTCGCGCTGTTCATGGCGGCGAGAAGCTTGCCGAGACTGATGCGGCCGTAGGCGTCTGTCGCGGGGCCGATCAGGTCGCCTGGCTTGCCACGGGTCGTGGACGCGGCGATGGTTGGGTCAAGATCGAGCGACGAGTCGGCGGGCACACCTGCACTCGACACGGCCACGTCTTCGCCGGAGACCTGCCACCCTGCGTCGTGGAGCGCCGCCACGATCGCCTTGACCGGCGTGTCCGCGGCGAGCTCGGTCTTGACACGTGCGGCCGTGGCGTCGACGTTGGCTGCGCTCGCGGCCGGCCACAGGGCGGACGAAGCGCCCAGTTGGGCCGATGGGGTGGGGGAGACGGCCGGGCTGGCGGTTGAGCCCGGAGTTGTGGTGCCGGTGGGTGTGGTCGCGCCGGGGCTCCCAGCCGGCAGCCCGAACCTGACGTAGCGCAATGGATGGGCGAGGTCGCCCGAGGCATAAGTCGTTGCTTCGACCCAGGGATCGGGGCTCGGTGGCGTGGCGACGCCGTCGCGGGCCGCCAGCTGGCGCAGCAGCTCGTCGTCGACCAGGCTCTCCCGTGCGGCCTCGAGCGACAACGGCGCCTGGGCCGCGGTCTTGAGCGCGGTCGCCTGTTCGGACGGGAGCGTGCCCGCCGTGACCGAGTTGTCGATGAACCCGACCCGCTCCTGGGCCAGCAGACCCAGGACGGCGATCCGTCCGCGCAACGCCTCGCGGCTGATGGAGTGGCCGTTGACCGCGGCGACGCTCGTCCAGTCATGGTCCAGCTTGCTGAGTAGGTATGCGCCGCCCAGGCAGCCGAGGGCGACCACGATGGCAAGGGCGAAGGTCGCCACCACGACGACCTCGCGGCGCGGATGCGGCCGCCGGAATCGGGGTCGAATGGCGCCGAAGACGGCACGCACTCGCCCGAGCCGCGTGGAGGACCGGCCGGAAGACCTGGGCGACCTCGGCGCTGGTCTTCCGAGTCTCCCCGAACGATCGGCGGTCCCACGATATCGATTGCTGTTCTTGGGCATGCCCCTCGGGTCCCTCTCCCGGTGCGTGAAGGCAAGGATACCGGAGGAGGATCCACGCAGGGGCGGCGCGGACCTCAAGCCCAGCATCCACGGCGCGCGTACCCCTCGAGAAGCTTTCTCTAGAGGCTATCCCGGCCTGGCGTGTCAGCCCATCAACCCTGCCACCACCAATAGTCCCGATTCACTGCATGGCCGACCGTTCCCGTCGCCTCCTCGGCGACACACGAGACCGGGACATTGGAAGGGTCGAGTCGTGGCACAGAGGAGCGGCGTATGGGTCCGTCGTCGAGCCTATGCTCGAAGAACGGCAGATCGAACTCGCACAAGCCCCAGGCGTAGAAGGCGATACAGCGAGAGCAATTGACCTTCCGCCACTCCTGATAGCCGCCGAATCGACGGCTCGACAACGGCAACGGACAAGGTGGCCGCAATAGCAGTCCCTGCTAACCCAAAGGCGACCAATCCGAAGCCGCCATAGGCAACCGCGATCGCAGCCAGAAGAGGCGCATGCCACAGATACCATGGATAGCTGGCGTCTGCGGCAAAGGCCAGCCATCTCACCTTGGCCCTGATGTTGAGGCTGCCAGCGATGATCAGCGCCGTGGCGATGGCCGGGAGAGCATCTGTCCAGATCACGCCTGGAACCCAGGCAGCGATGACCGCCAGCGGGATGCCCACCAGCAGCCAGGCACGCCCGGTCAGCGCGGGTAGATCACGTTCCGCCACCGCAACCAGCATCCCGGCCGCGAAGCACCAGAACACGACCGGTCCGAAAAGGGGCGCGACAGTCGGGTCCACTTCGGGCGCGAATTGGGCTCCTACGTAGGAGAGGGTCGCCATGCCTCCGAGGACGGGCAATTCGTGTCCCCGCGAGAGGCGAGCTATGAAGGGGAGAAGGGCGTAGAACTCGAGTTCGATGACGAGCGTCCACATGACCCCATCCAGCCATGCCAGTTGGCCGCTCAACACAAGCGCACAGGCCAGAATAGCGGCCAGGAGTGCGGGCAGGACTCGAGAGAAGCGTCGGCGCAAGTAAGGCCATGGCGCTATCTCTCGGTACAGGAAGGGCCGGTAGACGAGGAAGCCGGACAACGCAAAGAAGGCGGGGACGCCCTCGCGACCATTCGCCGCGAACTGGGTCAGCGGAAGATTGCCGATGGCTGCGAGATGATGAAGGAAGACCAGACCCGCCGCCACGACGCGAACCATGTCGAGCACCAGCCAACGGCCGCCGGTACCGCCATGTCCCGTCGTGGAGGAGCTCGACCCTCTGTCGTCAACAGCCGTCGTCGCCTTGGCGCGACGTCTGTCCACTGAACCCGCGTCCAACTTGCCCCCCTGGCTCCTCGGCAACTGCAGCTATCGCGAACAGTCTAGCGTTTGGGGCGACCCGGCCGTCCTAATTTCGCGCCAGCAATCTGTCCAGGTAGTTCTTCGTGATGGTCAATCGTGCCTGGTTGCCGAGAGATGAGGCAGCACCCTGATCGTAGGCATGGTTGGCGAAAGGAATGAGTTCAACCGTTACGTCCACGCCATCCGCGCTGGCCTGCTCGGCGAACCGCACTACTCCCGCGGTTGGGATCAGGCCGTCTCTCTCAGGCTCGATGATCAGCGTGGGCGGCGCCTGTGAGGATATGTACGTGGCCGAGGAGATGGCAGCCATTCGTTCAGGGAACTGCTGGGGAGCGCCTCCCAGGTAGCGCTCAATGAACTTCTGCGGCTCCATCCCGGGCACCGGAAATCCGTCGGCGTAGGCGCTTTGGGGATCGACGACCGGATACTGGACGACCACACCAATGGGGACGGGAACCTGCCCACCGCAGTCGGACTTCGCACGTCCAAGAGCGGCGCCGTATGAGAGATTGACCGCCAGGTTCCCCCCGGCCGAATCACCTGCCACCACTAGCCGATTGGGATCTCCGCCCCATCTGCCGGCGTTCAGCTGCGTCCATACGAGTGCGCAAGCCACATCGCGGGGTGCCTCGTCCCAGGTTGGGTGGCTGGGCGTGGCCAGACGGTAATTCACGCTGACCACCAGCCAGCCGCCGTCCGCCAACCACCTCATATCGTGACCCTCATCAGTGGCATCACCCGCGAACCAGCCTCCGCCGTGGATGTACATCAGCACGGGAGCTGCGCCGACGGGTCCTTTCGGTCGGTAGATGACAGCTGAAAGCGACTGTCCGCCAATCACCTGATACGTCACGGAGGCATCGGCGGGCGCGTTCATGGAGCTCAACCCCAGAGCGCTGATCGGATTGACCTGGCCTCCGGCCCCCCACGCCGCGACAACGATCTGGGTCGTGACCAGACCCGATGCGGCGAGGGCGACGGCGCCTATCACGCTGACGACTCGACTCAGCCGTTGCGGCCGGCGATGCCATCCCCACGCCCCCAGAAGCACGATCGCCAACGCAGCCAGCGTCAGATGGGGACCGAAAGTCGTCCACATCGCCGCCGCTTCCATCGCGAAGAGACTCGAATGGGATGCGACCGAGGCGCCGACTGCCAGAGACACGATCAGGAAGCCGATCACGCCCCCGGCTCCCAGGATCAGAACTCGCCCTAGGAACGACAACCCACTGAGCAGTCCACGCTTGGCCTGGCGTCTTGTCCCCTCCGGGTCATTGCCTTCGGTCGAAACCGTCGGCTCGGATGTCGCCGAGCGGAGAACGCCCAAACTCACCACCGGTCCGATCATGCGAGGGTTGCCACGCAGGCCGATTCGTCCATAGACTAGGGCCTCGTGAGAGTGCGCCATCGTCGGATTCCGGCGCGAGTCAAGTTCCCGCCCTCGCGAGAGTCTGCGTCCCCTCGGGGGATCCTGCAAGGATCAGATGCCCTCGGCCTTTCGCTCCGTGTGGCCGAAGTCGCAACCTCGGCCGGTTTCCTAGACTGGTCCGAAATCGGGGCTTAGCACCGCGCATCTTGGCGGGCTTCCGCCCGGTTCCTTTGTTTGCCCTCGAATCGCCTCGCGAAGCTCTGACTGGGATCCACATAGGGACCGGTCTGGAGTCCGGGAGAGTCAATTTGGTCGCGCGGGCGACTGGACGAGTCAGCATGAAGGTCGACGAGCAACTGGCCGGGTCGTTCGACCCTGACCAAGGCGCCGGAGGTGGCGGCGGCATTCGCGCAAAGTCCTCCCGCGGGCGATCACCCGAACCTCCGCGCGATGACCGAGATGGTGACGACGACCGCAAGCGCCGCCTCGGTCGATTTCGAGTTTGGGCTGGATCTGATCCCCGACGGACTCGAACGGCTCCGCGACACCGCAGGGCACTGACCGCAACCGCTTCTGGTCGCCGCTCCCATTGGCGAAATGAGCTCTTCTGGGAGGCTGGGCTCCACGGAATGGTGGAGAAGTCAGGCTGTCCGCGACTCCACCAGCGCCCGCCAGGCGTCCGCTCCCCTGATGGGGATCCGCTTCTCGACCGGTATGGCGTCCGGGAACTCGACTCCTGTCGGGCGCGCTCTAACAACCTGTTCCGGCAACGCCAGGGCTATAGCTCTCGATCGTCGCCAGGCTCTTGTTCCAACGGACTGGGTCGAGGTCGGTGCCAAAGGCAGAGGGTTCGTCCGTAAGGTAGAAGACTCCGGCGACAGCGGCGAGGTTGTCGGGGTCGTTGGCGGGCGCATCCACGAACCGGCGCTTGACCTGCTGCTTGAACTCCCGAGAGCTACGGAGGCGGGACAACTCCAGCCACGGGCAGCCAGGGGGCGACCCACCCTTCGCCCAAGCGTGTGCCAAGTACAGTCGCAATAGGGTCTCGCCCACGTGATGGCCCAGGACTTCGGCCTCCGCCGTGACGAAGTGCGCGGCCGTCTTCGCCGCCTTCGCTTCATCAGGAGCGTCCGCCTCAGGCGGTGTCGGTCCCAGCTTCAGGTCGCCGAATTCGAGACCCTCCCGTAACAGCTCGTCAAGCTGCGCACGCTTGGAGCCGACCAGGGCGAGGTTCAGAAGTCGGCGCTCGAAGTAGTCCTGAGGCGCGGCCGTGTACAGGGTGTCGTTGAGGGAGGTGAACCCTTCCTCCGCAAGGAGGTAGTCCGGCGACTGTCTGGCTGTTCGCTTTGCCACCAGGCAATCGTACTTCGTGGTTCGCGGCGCCCGGTCCTGCCAGCGTAGGGGACACGACTCTGGGCAGTCGGGCTTGGAGAAAGCAACGCTATCGCGGCTTAGTGTCGAGCCCCAGGCCAGCAGGGATTGGCCGTCGCGCTGGAGGACAATGGTTGGCCGTGGAGAGGAGACGCACTCAATGGCGACCGGCGGCGGACCGTTACCCAGAAGCTACGGGTTGGAGGAATTCCGCAGGTTCTTCTTCCTACAGGGGACACCGTGGGTCCTCTGGCTCGGCTCGTGGACCTCAATCGAGCGGCCTGCCGGCGTACCCGGCGTTGGCCCGATGCTCGAAGCCCTCATGGGCGAGCTGGGCGCCGGACGCGAACCTGCCGTGCCCGAAGCTGACGGACTCCTAGCGCAGGCTGGGCAGCTGCTCGGAGTCCTGCGGAAGCGGCGCGTTCCATTCGAGGTCATCCTCGGCCAAGTGTCCGATCACACCGGATCGTTCGTCCAGACTTACCTCCAGAATGTCACGCCGCCCTCCGCGGCTGGTAATCCAAACCATCGAGCAGCGGCCGACTTGGCTCTCGGCTCACCGTCGGTGATGGCGATGGTTGACCTGGTCGTGACCACCAACTTCGACGAGTGCCTCGAAACCGCGTCTGGCCACCGCTTGAATGTGCTCGTCCCACAGGAAGGCTCCTTCGGAGCTCCTCCGTCTCCCGGCCTGCTGAAGCTGCACGGCACGATCTCCGACCCCGCAAGTCTCGGAACCACCCCCGCCGCGCTGGCGAGGCGAGACACGCCTGAGTGGTCCGACTCGCTTACGTCCTGCTTGGCTGGAAGAAACGTGCTGTTCGTCGGGTACAGCTTCAGCGACGCGTTCGACATCACGCCCGCTCTCAGGGCTGCGGCGCTGAACGGAGCCCGCTTCTACTGGGCGTGCAAAAGTGGCGACATCTCGGGCGGACTCCCTGTCCCGATCGAGGCAACCATCCCACACGACCTGAAGGAGGCGAGACGGAACCTCCTCCGGGTTCTCGTCCCGACCGCGTCGCAGGGCTTCGGTCCGCCGGCTGGTTTCGGAGATCCCGAGCTGGTGAAGGCCCAGCGCGGTTGCGCGGCCGCCCGGGCGGACACGGAGGTCACGGTGGCCCAGAAACTGGCTGCGCTCGGGGCACTCCACTACTGGCTCGAACAGGGCCAGGACGCGGTTCGCTACTTCACGGTAGCGTCTCGATGCCCAGGCTCGCGCGTGGATCGTCACAGCCTGGCCCGCGCCTTCTCCCGATCCAGACGTTTCCTGGCAGCCGTCAGGCTGTTCGACCTGATGCTGGCATCCGACCTACCCGAGGACCCAACTGACAGGGCCGTGAAGGAGATCGACTGGAGTATCGGGGCAGGCTTCTGTGCCGCCACGGGGGGCCGGCCCATGCTGGCCTCGCGCTACTACCGCCGGGCCCGACGAGCCTACAACGAGGCGAGACGGAGGCGTCTCCTCGACGGACACAAGCTCCACCCGTATCTCGCGGACCAGTTGCTCCGGAGTCAGGCAGATCAAGAGGTCAAACTTGCTCTCTGGCACAGCGGGCGAGACGGCCACCGGCACCTAGAGCGCGCTTCTCGGTATCTCGACGTTCTCGAGGCCGTCGGCGGGCTTGAACTCGCTACCCGCCCGCTTGTGCCGCTCGAACGGGCGCGTATCGAACTTGCCCGGGGAGACCGACAGGCGGCTCTTGAATGCCTCACGCGTGCTCGCGAGAGAGTCGATCCTCTGCGCGACCCGCACACCTCGAGCGTTTGCAGGCGCCTGATTGCCGTCGCATCGCGGGATCGAAGCGCCCAGCGGGAACTCGCAGCAGAGGCATGGACCGACGGGCGAAGGATTGAGTGGGCCAAGATCTGCGCGGAGTGGCTTGGGTTCGACGGTTACAGCCGGGCGCCTGCGCTAACCTACGCTGTCCGCAGCCTGCTGCTGGTGAGCTGGGACTGGGTGAAGGACCGCTTCTCGCCAGCGATGTGATCGGAAGGCGGGGTGACGCTGTCGCCGGTCAGGCGCACACGATCACCCGATCGTGGCGGGAGGTCGGGGCGAGAGGAGTCAAACGGACCGTAGCGACCTTAATGTCCCATTGGCGCTCTCGTGCGAGCTCATCGGCGGAGGCCCCTGGTCTCATACGGCTGCCGGTTGAAGACTCGGGTGGTCATGGCAATGGAGCCGGACCGACGCTGACAGCTTCGGCGAGGCTCGGATATGGGCTCACACGGGATGCCGACCGCCCGGCGGTCAGATCCGGCCGATATCGCGCCGCCGCAGCCCGGCCAGCCCGATGAGTGTGAGGCCGGCCGCGACGGCGGACATCACGACCAGCGGCAGGAGGGTCAGGCTCGCGGCAGGCAGCTGGGGCACCCACTCGAATGGAGAGAGGTCCGAGAGCCAGCGTGGGAGGCCCAAGACCGCGCCGAGGAATCCCTCGACGACGCAGGCCACAAGGATCGCCCACGAGACGCCGACCAAGCGCGGTACCAGCCCGTCGAGTGCGATGGCGAGCCCGACCATGATCCACATCGCCGGCACGTACACGAGGGCGGCCACGAACAGGCGTGGAACGTTTTGCATGCCGCCGCCTGCGAGGCCGTAGGTAAGGCCAGTGGCCAGACCGACGACGGCGAGCAAGACGACGCTGCCCGCACAAGCAACTGCGAGGTGACTCGCCGCGAACCGCCAGCGCGAGACGGGTGTCGCCAGGACCAGATCGGCGCGCATGGACGTTTCCTCGCTCCGCACCCGCAGGGCGGACCCGATGACGAAACCCGTAGCGATGAGCGCCATGAATCGGAAGGACGAAGCGAAGAACAAATCCGTCAGGCTCCCTCCTCCGGTGCCGGCCATCAACTCGGTGAGGGCCTTGTTCCCGCCGATCAAGGTATCCACCGTGGGCCCCATCCAGCCGTAGGCGATGCCGATGACCAGGACGCCGGCGCTCCATCCGAGCAGCGATGCCCGCTGCAGCCGGAAGGCCAGACCCAGGGGGTGCCCGAGCCAGGGCGCAGCCGCCGGCGGGCCCGGCCGCGCCGCCACGAGCCCGGCGCCGAGGTCGCGCCGGACGGTCAGGGCGGTTGCCGCGACGACCAGGAGCACAGTGATCGCCACCAACAGCAGCAAGGGCCACCACCGTTCATCGGCAAACGGCCGCGCCTTCTGGGCCACTCCGATCGGGGAGAACCAGGAGAATGTTCCGTCGCCGATGTCGCCGACGGCGCGCAGCATGTAGGCCGCGCCGAGAACCGCCCCGGCGGCGCCATAGACGGTGCGGGTGCTCTCGGTGACCTGCGCCACGAGCAGGGTGACGCCGCCGAAGACCAGACCGACCAGGATGAACGAAGCTCCGAAGGTGACCGACCCGGCAGCGGGCAGGCCCTGGGCGATCAGTACCGCAGCGGTGAGCACACCTACGATCAGGTTCATGGCGGCTACCGTGAGCACTGCGGCGAGGGTGTTGGCATGGATGCCGACCGGCAGGGAGCGCACGACTTCGAGGCGGCCGGCTTCTTCTTCGCCCCGCGTCAGCCGGCCGACCATGAAGATGCTCATGAG
>PMIP01000096.1 GCA_003158295.1 Chloroflexota bacterium
GCCGGAGGGAACCCCGCCGTAGCCGCTCACCTGGAAGGTCCGTGCCACGTGCGAACCGAACGGACCAGAAAGACCTGAGTTGCTGCGCGTGTCGAGGAGACGAGTAGGGGTGAGGGCGTGGTACGTGGCGCCAGACGTATCGGGTGTGAAGTAGCCGGTGACGTCGAAGATCACCTGGGCGGTGGGACCCAGGGTGGGTGCGGCATAGGTGACCGACAGCGTCCCTCCACTGCCCAGAGCCACGGTGACCGCGTTGGCCCGGTCGTCACCAACCGGGAAGTTCAGAGTCGAACTGGTGGGGTCGTTCAGCGCCACAGGGCCGATGTACAGGAAGCCGGCGCTGGTCTGCTGGGTCACGGTCAGGTTGCCGGTCACGGCGATGGCGCCGGAGGCGACTCCACCGTGCCCGATGACCCCGAAGCTCTGGGCTACATGGGAGCTGAAGATGCCCAATCCACCGGTGTGATCGCGTGTGTCGAGGATGCGGGCCGGAGTGAGGGCCACGTACGTTGCCGGCGCGGGCGGGATCGACTGGAACGCAGATGTGCCATTCGGCGTGCCCAGGCCGGTCGGACCGTCGTAGCCGACGATGCCGTTGCAGAGGTAGCTACCGACCGGGCACGTCCCCCAGCGGACATCGTTGTTGCCACCTACTACGTCGTTGAGCCCCGTGGGAGCCGCGTAGAGGTAGGCGGCGGGATAGGTTCCGGGGAGCGGGCTGCCGGCCAGAGCGAAGACTGAGGCGATGATCGGCGAGGACGCGCTGGTGCCGCCGAAGATGTACCAGTTGCCGTTGTAGTAGGCGGCGACGCCCGTGGCGGGATCCGCCACAGCCGAGACGTCGGCCTGAGTTCGGTTGACACAGCCGGCGTCGTGCTGCCAGCTGGGCTTGGGCTCGTATGCGGAACAGCCGCTGCCGGCACCGTCTGCGCCCGCCCCCCAAGCAGACTCGGTCCAGCCGCGAGCGTTGCTGGCGCTCACCAGGCGCGTACCGCCGACAGCGACCACATACGGTGAGGCGGCCGGGTATTGGACGCTCTGGACGGAGCTCGGCGCACAGTCCCAGCCGCAATCGCCCGTGGAGGCGACGATCGCCACGCCCGGGTGGTTGTAGTAGAAGGTGTCCGACGTGGTCTCGCTAGCCCACTCGGGGCCGCCGTAGCTGTTCGAAACGGCGACCGCACCCAGCGACACGGCGGTATTGACGCTCGCGCCGAGGTTGCTCATGGAGTTGCTGGTCGCCTCGACAAGCAGGACGTTGCAGTTCGGGCAGGCCGCCGAGACCATGTCGATGTCCAGTGCGATCTCCTGAGCCCATCCGGCATTGGCGCCTGGATAGCTGCCTGCTACTCCGTTCTGGTTGACTTTGCGAAAGCAGCCGTTGGCGGTCGTGCAGGCGGGCAGGCCGTACCGGGCGCGATAGGCCGCAAGGTCGGCTTCGGCCGTCGGCAAGTCGAAGGCGTCGACAACAGCCACGGTGAGCCCGGACCCGGCGCTACCTCCCGGAAGGGCGTAGGCGCTCTTGATGTCGGCCGGGCCGTACGGCGGAGTTCCGATCATGGGCGACATCGTCAACGCGGGCTGCGCCGCCACGTCCGTCCTGCGGAGCGCCAGGCACTGGGCGTACCCGGGCGCCGCCGGAGGGCAAACGGCCTCTACGCTGACAGCCGTGGGAGCGGCTGCGCCGGCGACGGGCAACGCGCCGAAGAGCGGAGTCGCCAGAGCGCCCAGAACGACGATCATCCCGATCCGTCGCGTCATCGTTGCGATCCCCACCACTTTGACCCCTCCCGCAGCCGCAATGACCCACGACCGACAATCGGCGCCTCGACGAGAATACCGAGCTTGCGACACGCCTGCTCCCACTGCCGTTCTCGTCAGTATCGGGGCCCGCTATGGCACGAAGTAGCCGGTCACGTCGAAGATCTCCTGGGCCGTGGGACCCAGGGTGGGTGCGGCATAGGTGACCGACAGTGTCCCTCCGGCACCGAGAGCCACAGAAACCGCGTTGGCCCGGTCGTCACCGACGGGGAAGTTGAGGTTCGAGCTGGTCGGGTTGTTCTGCGCGACAGGGCCGATGTAGAGGAACCCGGAGCTGGTCTGGCCGGTCACGGTCAGGTTGCCGGTCACGGCGGTCGAGTTGGCCGGTACGCCGCCAAATCCGCTCACCTGGAAGGTCCGCGCCACGTGCGAGCTGGAAGCGCCCCCCAATCCCGAGTTGTAGCGCGTGTCGAGGAGGCGTGACGGGGTCAGCGGAACGTACCTGGCGCCTTTCGTGCCGGGCACGAAGTAGCCGGTGACGTCGAATATCGCCTCCGCCGTGGGACCCAGGGTGGGTGCGGCGTAAGTGACCGATAGGGTCCCGCCGGCGCCGAGAGCCACCGTTACCGCATTGGCCCGGTCGTCACCGAGGGGGAAGTTGAGAGTCGAGCTCGCCGGGTTGTCCATCGCCGCAGGGCCGATGTACAGGTAGCCGGCGCTGGTTTGACCCGTGACTGTGAGGTTGCCCGTCACGGCATTCGCGTTGGAGGGAACCCCGCCGTGGTTGGCCACCGCGAACGTACGCGCCACGTGGGAGCTGGAGGGCCCGGTCAGGCCTGTGTTGCTGCGCGTGTCGAGGAGGCGCGTCGGGGTGAGGGCCACGTAGGTCGCGCCGGTCGTGTCGGGCAGGAAGTAGCCGGTCACGTCGAAGATCACCTGGGCCGTGGTGCCGTTGTTCGGGGAGACATAAGTGGCACTCAGGGTGCCCCCGTCGCCGAGGGCGACGGTAACCGCGTTGGCCCGGTCGTCACCTACTGGGAAGTTCAGCGTTGAGCTCGTCGGGTTGCTCATCGGAACGGGACCGATATACAGATAGCCGCGGCTGGTCTGGCCCGTCACGGTTACGTTGCCGGTCACCGCGGTGGCGTTGGCCGGTACGCCCCCCTGTCCGGTCACCTGGAACGTACGGGGCGCCTTGGAAACGAGGGCACCGCTGGGCCCTGCGCCGAAGCGGGTGTCGAGAATGCGCGTCGGCGTGAGCGGTACGTAGGTCGTGGGGTCGTATGTCTTCACCCGGCCGATGTCGTCCGTGGTAAACCCCGGCAAGGAGACCAGAGACCGGTAATACACGTCGCCGTCACTCTGCGGACGGTCGAGGTTGGGGTCGACCTGGGAGGTGTACCCGGCGCTGAACGTGTCTGCCCAGCTCATCACGTGGTTGTGGAAGCCGGGATAGGTCTTCCACATCTGGTCGACGGTCTGGTGCGAGGTGAATAGCGCGTCGATGTACGGGCTCAAGCTGCCCATACCCTCGGCAATCACCGCCCTGGCGTTGCCGCTGAGGAAGCCGGAGGCGTAGCCGTCCACTCGCGTCTGGACAACTCCGAGACTCGGATTGCCGAGGCCCGGCTCACTATCACCCGAGGCGTAGCAGAGGTGATTGAGCAGCACCACGGCGTTGGTTGCCAGCCCGAGTTGGGCCATGTAGCTCGCCCCGAAATACTGGGTGTTGTTGTCGCCATTTCCAGCGGTGGCGTTGAGGCCCATGCCGTTGTCGCCGGCCACCGGGTTGGCGTTGTACGGATTCGGGTAGCCGCTGCCGTGGCCTAGGTAGATGAAGATGCTCGCGCCCGCGGCGGCCGCCTGGACCGCGGCCCACGTCGCGTTGGGCGAGTAGACCTTCACGATATTGCTCGTGTACTGGGAGGCGGTGGCGGCGGCGGCGTCGGCGTCGGCCCGGTAAGACGACGTGGAGCCCTGGGTAGCACCGACGACGATGACAACTTTGGCTTGCCCGGCAACCGCCGCGGCGCTCTTGACGCCGACCCCGAAGCCTGTTGCGGCTACGAGCAGGCCGATGGCGAGGGCGGGGATGAGCTTTCGCATTGCGAGGCCTCCGAGATGGCCCCAAGCAGCGGGTCTGCCCGGGTCCGCTTTCAGGCCCCAAGCAAAGGACCTTCTGAGCCGTGATTCCGATTGTCCGTCGAGGGTGTCACGTACAGGAGGTTCGGGCAATCGTGCCTTCGTCCCAGGACTGAGTGGTCGAATTGGAGTAGTGCTGTGCAGTCTGGGGCGCAGCGTGGCGGTGAGGTGCGGTACGGGTCGACCATACCAGACATGTGGCATTCTCACCTCCCAACGGCCTACCGGCTTTCGGTTGGGTTGCTGCATCTCATCGCCTCCGCCCAGCCCCGCTATGGCACGAAGTAGCCGGTCACATCGAAGATAACCTGGGCGGTGGGACCCAGAGTGGAGGCGGCATAGGTGACCGATAGGGTCCCTCCGGTACCTCCGGTACCCAGAGCCACCGTCGCGGCGCTGGCCCGGTCGTCACCGAGGGGGAAGTTCAGAGTCGAGCTGGTNNAGGTTGCCGGTCACAGCCGTCGCGCTGGCCGGTACGACGCCGGTGCCGGTAACCTGGAACGGGCGTGCGATGTGTGAGCTGGAGGGACCGCTGAGGCCCACGTTGACGCGGCTGTCGAGGATGCGCGCAGCCGTGAACGGGACATACCTTGCCCCGCTCGTACCGGGCACGAAGTAGCAGGTCACGTCGAAGATCACCTGGGCCGTGGGACCCAGGGTCGGTGCGGCAT
>PMIP01000007.1 GCA_003158295.1 Chloroflexota bacterium
TGCAGGACGATGCCGCCCATGAGCTGGACGTCGAAATGGCGCATCCCCAGCGTGCGCAGCATGGCTTCACGCGTGGCGGCGAAGACCTCCGGCAGGACCTCGTCCATCGCCTCCTGGAGGCGACGATGCTCGCGCTCGCGGCGGTCGCGGGCGATCTCGCGGCGGCGCTCGAGCTCGGGGTGGTGGCGCTCGTCCTCGGAGGGCTCTTCGGGCTCGCCGGCGTCGCGGATCTCCTCGCGCAGCTCCTGGACGACAGCGCGCAGCTCCGCGTCGGTACGCGCCTGCATCTCCGGCTCCAGCTCGTTGATCCGATCCACGAGGGGTTCGATCCGCCGGAGCTCCCGGTCATTTGAGTCGACGAAACGGCTCAGGAAGCCAAGCATTGGGGCTCACGATAGCTTGCGGCCCAGCACAGCGGGCCGGTTTGTCTTGCGTCTGTCGAGGCGGCGGCGCCCCTCGGCGTCGGCCGATGCCAGTCACTCGGCTGGGTCGAGGGCTGGGCCGAAAGTATAGGCCAGCTGCCGAACTGCCTCTCGCCGCCGCCCGAGGCGCTACCGGAGGCGTGGCCTGAGATAGCAGGTCCGGCCGCGGCGGCCGGACCTGCCGCGGGGCCGCCGTGCCGTGCAGCGGCGCCGGCCGTGGCCCCGGTCAGTGCCAGAAATGCGTCCCGTAGCCCCACAGGAGGAGGACCAGGGTAAGGAAGGCAAGCCCCGCCCAGAAGAAGACAGCGGCCACTGTGGAGGTGGGGTTCATCTCCGTGTTGCGCAAGGCGGCCACTCGCCAGCGCGGCGAGCGCAGGCTGTTCCGCCAATCCTCGCCGCGGCCGCGGCTGGGCGGAGGCGCCGGGACGAGGCCGCCGCTGCCGTCGGGTCGATGGAGCTGAAGACTCATCGCTGTCGTTTCTCCTCCGGCGCAATCGGGCGCCGATCCGGCTCGGTCGAGCGCGGCCGGTCAGCGCTCCATGTTCTCGGCTGTGTCAGGGTCGGTGTCGACGGACTGGCCTTCGGGCTCAGCCTGACCGTTGGGGCGGCCGTTGCCGCCGCCTGTTGGTCGTTCGCCGGCGCGCTCGACATCCCACAGGAGCATCTCCTGGGTGAAATGGAGCTCGCTGGTGAAGAGCGCTCCCACGGACTGACCGCGGTGGATCCGGACGATCGCTTCGGCGATCAGGGGCGCGAGCGAGATGACCTTGATCTTGGGGTCTCTCTTCTCGGGCGGAATCGGGATCGAGTCGGTGACGACCAGCTCGCGCAGCCCGGAGGCGGCGATCCGCTCGACCGCCTCGCCCGAGAAGACGGCGTGAGTCGCGCAGGCGTACATCTCGGTGACGCCCTCACGCTCGAGAGCGTTGACGATCTGGATGAGCGTGCCGCCCGTGTCGATCTCGTCGTCAACGATGATGGCCCGCTTGCCGCGGACGTCGCCGATGACGTTCAGAACCTCGGTCCTGTCCTGGTTGCCGATTCGGCGTTTCTCGACGATGGCCAGCGGAGCCTCCAGCAGCTCAGCGAAGGTCCGCGCGCGTTTGGCGAAGCCGAGATCCGTCACCACGACAAGGTTCTCGATCTGCTTGTGGCGGAAGTGGCTGGAGAGCAGGTGGACGGCGGTCAACTCGTCGACCGGGATGTTGAAGAANNGAAGCCCTGGATCTGGCCCTGGTGAAGATCGACCGTGAGGAGCCGGTTGGCCCCGGCGACGGTGATCAGATCCGCGATCAGGCGGGCTGTGATGGGGACGCGCGGCTGGTCCTTCTTGTCGGACCGGCCGTAGCCGTAGTAGGGGACGACGGCGGTGATGCGTCCGGCGCTCGCTCGCTTGAAGGCGTCGATCATGATCAGCAGTTCCATGATCGACTTGTTGACCGGCCGCGACGTCGGCTGGATCAGGAAGACGTCCTTCTCCCGGGCGTTGTCGATGATCCTGACGAAGATGTTCTCGTTGGAGAACTCGAAGACGTCCGCCCGCCCGAGATCGATCCCCAGGTAACGGCAGATGTTGCCGGCCAGCTCCCGGTTGGCGTTCCCGGTGTAGACATCGAACTGGTCCGCTGGCAAAGCCATCTCCCGGTTCTCGTCGTCGCTCACTTGGTGGTCCCGCCATCGGGCGCAGGGCGGGCGCCTCCGGCCCCATTGTCCGCTAAGCCACCGCGTTGTGCCAGCCCGGCCCGGAACGCGGCGATGCCGACCACCTTGTCGCCGGCATTGAGGCGCATGACGATCACTCCCCGAGCCTGGGAGGCGTAGCGGTTGATGGTGTTCGTTTCGGTCCGAACCACCTGGCCGCCGGCACTGATGAGGAGCAACTCCTCGTCCTGCTCGGTGACCTGCTGGACCGCGGCCACGTCTCCGGTCTTCTTGCCCTCGAGCGAGATCAGGCGCACGCCCTGGCCGCCACGATGCTTGCGCCGGAACTCGGAGAGCGGGACGCGCTTGCCGTAGCCGGTCTCCGTCAGGACGAGCAGGTCCGCACCAGGCTGTACGACGCTCATGCTGACGACCTTGTCGCCCTGGCGAACCAGCTCGATGCCGATGACCCCACTGGCGTCGCGGCCCATCGGCCGGACCTCGGTCTCGGCGAAGCGAGCCAGCTTGCCCAGGGCGGTGGCCAGGATGACGTCGTCCTTTCCGGTTGTTACGTCAACCCACGCCAGCTCGTCGCCCTCGCGGATGTTGATGGCGATGATGCCGCTGGACCGGACCCTCTCGAACTGTTCGAGCGGCGTCTTCTTGACGATGCCGTTGCGTGTGGCCATGACCAGGAACTTCCCGGCGTTGAAGTCGGGGAGCGTGATAGTGGCCATCGGGACCTCGCCGGGCTCCACCTGGACACCCGGGAGATTGATGATCGCGATTCCCTTGGCCTGACGGCTCGCGTCCACGATGGTGTGAACCTTGGCCGAGAAGACCCGGCCGCGATTGGTGAAGAAGAGCGCCCAGTCGTGGGTATTGGCCACGAGGAGGTGCTCGACGGCGTCCTCCTCGCGGGTCACGTGGCCGATGATCCCCTTCCCGCCCCTGCCCTGGCGGCGATAGGTGGCGACGGGCTGGCGCTTGATGTAGCCGCGCCCGCTGATGGTTACGACGACGTCTTCGTCGGCGATCAGGTCCTCGTCCGTCATCTCGCGGCTGGAGTCTTCGGCGATTCTGGTCCGGCGCGTGCCCGCGTACTTCGTCTTGATGGCGGTGAGCTCGTCCTTGATGACCGCCAGGACGCGCGACGGATTGGCGAGGATGTCCTCGAGTTCGGCGATGAGCTTTATGACCTCGAGGTACTCGTCCTCGATCTTCTTGCGCTCGAGCGCCGCCAGGCGGGCCAGCCGCATGTCCAGGATGGCCTGGGCCTGGATCTCGGTCAGGCCGAAGCGGGTTATCAGGTTCGTTCTGGCCGTGTCGACGTCGGCCGACCCGCGGATCGTCCGGATCACCTCGTCGAGGTGGTCCAGTGCGATCTTGAGGCCCTCCAGGATGTGAGCCCGAGCGCGGGCCCTCTCCAGGTCGAACTCGGTCCGGCGTGTGACGATCTCCCGCCGGTGATCGACGTAGTGCTGCAGCACCGCCTTGAGAGGCAGGGTCTGCGGCTGGCCGTCGACAAGGGCGAGCATGTTGAGGTTGAAGGCGACTTGCATCGCGGTGTGCTTGAACAGGTTGTTCAGGACGCGGTGAGGATCCGCGTCACGCTTCATCTCGATGTAGATGCGCATCCCGTCGCGGTCCGACTCGTCGCGCAGGTCGGAGATCCCCTCGAGCTTCTTGGCCCCGACTAGGTCGGCCATCTTCTCCAGCAGGACGGCCTTGTTGACCATGTACGGCAGCTCGGAGACGATGATCGCCATGCGGCCGCCGCGGGTCTCCTCGAAAGCGACCTGGGCTCGAACGACGACTCGGCCCCGGCCGTGGGCGTACATCTCACGTATGGCGTCGACGGTCTCGGTCTCGCCGGTGATCGGGTTACGACGGGTCTCGTAGCGGAAGAGCGTGCCGCCGGTCGGGAAGTCGGGCCCTTTGATGTACTTGCAGAGATCGTCCGAGGTGAGCCCGGGGTCGTCGATCAGGGCCCCGGCGGCGTCGCACACCTCGCCCAGGTGGTGAGGCGGGATGTTCGTGGCCATGCCGACGGCAATTCCCGACGCGCCGTTGACCAGCAGGTTGGGCAGTTTCGCCGGCAGAACCGTGGGTTCTCGGTTCGTGCCGTCGTACGTGTCGACGTAGTCGACGGTGTTCTTGTCGATGTCAGACAGCATCTCGGCCGAGATGCCCGTCAGGCGAGCCTCCGTGTAGCGCATTGCCGCGGCGCTGTCGCCATCGATCGAGCCGAAGTTGCCCTGGCCGTCCACGAGCGGATAGCGCATAGAGAAGTCCTGGGCCAGTCGGACCAGGGTGTCGTAGATGGCGGAGTCACCGTGCGGGTGGTACTTGCCCATCACGTCGCCGACGATNNTCGAGATAGCTGGTCCGCATCTCGTCCTCGATGCGGACTACTCGGACCTTGCCCAGATCGTCGGTCACGGTGCGCTATTCCTCCAGGACGTTGGTGGCACTTGGCGCGGGGCCATAGGTGCCGGCGGCGGCGAACTGCGCCACGGCCGCCGCGGCGCGAGAAGTGGCAGGGGCACCGGGGCGGCGCCGGATCCCGTCGAGGTCCACCCTCAGGCGAGTGGCCGTTTCGGCCGGCAGCTTGGAAACGGAGTCGCGCACGACCCAGCCTCGGTGCCCGTCGGCGGTCAGTCGAGCGGTCCGCGTCTCGGCTTCGAGGAAGCGGGTAGTGGCCGCAGCGTCGAGATCGGCGAGCGTGCGCAGGGCCCACGAAAGGGCCTTCTGGACCTCCGGCTCGTCGTCGCCGATGAGCTGACCCACGAGCGCGAGGCCCCGCTCGATCACGGGCTGGTCTCTCCCGCCTGGTACGCCGTGGACGTGGGGCATCGTCGCGATGGTCGAACCGACCAGACGGCGTTCCCAGCGGGACTTCGAGTAGACGAGCTGCTCAAGCTCGGACCAGCGGTGGGCGTCGAGCAGGATCCCCTCACCGTACGGATGAGCGAGAGTGTCCACGCTGATCCAGTCGTCGGCCTCGTGGGCCGCGCGGCGGAGAAGCTGCCACGTTCTCTCCGGATCCGTGGGCAGAAGACGAGCGAGGTTCCACATGCCGAACCATCGAATCTCGCGCGTCTCCTGGCGCAGCAGGCGGTCCATCACGTCGATGAGGAGCGACGTCGGGGTCTTGCGCGTGCCGCGCTTGAAGGCCTTCTGGGTGGCGTCCATCAACGGCAGCCGCACGCCGAGCACCGGGCCGAGGCCTGGAGTCACGGCGCGCATGCCGTCGATGGCGAGGGGATCGGCGACGGTCTTGAAACCCTCGTCGATGAGGGCAACGAAGGCGTCAGGATCCCAGACCCGATCCACGAGCGAATCACCGAGGGCGGCAGCCGCGGCGAGATGCTCGGCCACAAACAGATTGGAGGCGACCGTGACCGCGGAGGGGGCCTTGGCGGAAGCCGTGCTCACTGGCGGTTCTCCCCGACGAAGACGCCGTAGCGCTCCTTGAGCTCGCGTTTCCTGGCCTCCGAAGCGGAGACGTAGGTCGCCTGTGCGGTCGCGAACTCGACCCCGGTTTCGGCGTCGACGATCCTCGCGGCCGTTGCGTGGATTCGGCGACGCGACTCGGTGATCCACCCTTCGGCACGTATCTTCTGGCCGACGGTGACCGGCCTTCGGAAGTCGACGCTCATGCGAGCGGTCACTCCCCAACTGTCGGCCTGCGCCAGGGCCCAGGCCATGACCTCGTCCATGATGGTGCACAGGATCCCGCCGTGGACGATCCCCTCCCAGCCTTCGAACCTGTTCGGCACCACGAGCTCGGCCGAGCACCGGCCGGGTTCCAGGTTCAGCTGCAAATGCAGGCCGATATCGTTCAGCTCGCCACAGGCGAAACAGTTGTGCGGCCGAATGCGGAGGTCCTGGTACGACAGCATCGCCGTCTGGGCCGTCTGGGCCGTCTGGGCCGTCTGGGCCGTCTGGGCCGTCTGGGCCGTCTGGGCCGTCTGGGCCGTCTGGGCCGTCTGGGCCGACTCGGTGGCCATCGTCGGCGTCGACCCTGGCACAACCGGATCAGACATCGAGGTTCTGGACCTTCCGGGCCTCGGTCTTGATGAAGTCCTTACGCGGTTCGACGCGCTCGCCCATCAGCATCGTGAAGATGGCGTCGGCCTCCGCGGCGTCGTCCACCTCCGCCCGCAGGAGGGTACGCGTCTCCGGGTTCATCGTGGTGTCCCAGAGCTGATCGGCGTTCATCTCACCGAGGCCCTTGAACCGCTGAACCGTCACGTTCTTGACCGCCATCTTCTTGACGATGGCGTCGCGCTCCGTCTCCGATGCGGCATAGTGGGTCACCTTGCCGGTGCTGACTCGGAAGAGCGGCGGTTGGGCGATGAAGAGATAGCCGTTTTCGATGACCTGCGGCATGTGCCGGAAGAAGAAGGTCAGGAGCAGGGTTCGGATGTGGGCGCCGTCGACGTCGGCGTCGGNNGTCGGTCATGATGATGATCCGGTGATAGCGGAGCTTGGCGAGGTCGAGGGAGTCGCCGATCCCGGCCCCGAGAGCAATCACCAGCGGCCGGATGTTCTCGCTCGAGACGATCTTGTCCAGGCGCGCCTTCTCGACGTTGAGGAGCTTGCCGCGGAGCGGCAGGATCGCCTGGAAGCGGCGATCCCTGCCCTGCTTCGCTGAGCCTCCGGCCGAGTCGCCCTCGACCAGGTAGAGCTCGCTCTTGGCAGGGTCGCGCTCCTGGCAGTCGGCCAGCTTGCCCGGCAGGGACATCCCTTCGAGGGCGCCCTTGCGGATCACCAGGTCTCGGGCCTTGCGGGCGGCCTCTCGCGCACGCGCAGCGATGAGCGACTTCTCGATGATGCGCCGCCCGTCCGCGGGGTTCTCGTCGAGATGCTGGCCGATCCCTTCGGTTACGGCCGCTTCCACCTGGCCTTTGATCTCGGGATTGCCGAGCTTGGCTTTGGTCTGGCCCTCGAACTGGGGATCGACGAGCTTGACGCTGATCACGGCCGTCAACCCCTCGCGGACGTCGTCGCCGCTCAGGTTGGCATCGGAGTCCTTGAGGATACCGGCCCGGCGGGCGTAGTCGTTGAGGGAACGGGTCAGGGCGGCGCGGAAGCCCGTCATGTGGCTCCCGCCGTCGATGGTGTTGATGTTGTTCGCGAAGCTGAAGACGTTCTCCGCGTATGAGTCGTTGTACTGGAGCGCTATCTCGATGGAGGTCGAAGACTCCCGTCGTTCCACGTAGATGGGTCGGGCGTTGAGCGTCTCCTTGTTCTTGTTGAGATGACGAACGAAGGAGACAAGCCCACCCTCGAAATAGAACGAACGTTCACGTTGCGCCCGGTCGTCCAGCAGGCGGATCCACAAGCCCTTGTTGAGGTATGCCGACTCGCGGAGACGCTGAGCGATGGTGTCGAACGAGAACTCGGTTGTCTCGAAGACACTGGGATCGGCCTTGAAAGTCGTCGTGGTGCCTCGCCGGTCGCCCTGGGGGCCGATCTTGCGGACGCCGGTTGTCGGCTCGCCGCGCGAGTACTCCTGGGCCCAGATTGCGCTGTCGCGCGCAGATTCGACGCGCAGCCACTCCGACAGAGCGTTGACAACGCTGACGCCTACGCCGTGGAGGCCGCCGGAGACCTTGTAGCCGCCGCCGCCGAACTTGCTGCCGGCGTGGAGCACCGTATGAACGATCTCGAGTGCATCCTTGCCGCTCGGATGGCGTCCGACCGGGACGCCGCGGCCGTCGTCGATGACCCGAACGGACCCGTCCTCGAGGATCCGCACTTCTACGTTGGTTGCGAACCCGGCCATCGCCTCGTCGATCGAGTTATCGACGACCTCCCAGACCAGGTGATGCAGGCCGCGCACGTCGGTAGAGCCGATGTACATGCCGGGTCGACGGCGGACCGGATCCAGCCCTTCGAGTACCTGGATGCTCTCGGCGTTGTAGTCGCCGGTGGCGGGCTTGCGCGAGCGGCGACCCGCGGCCGGCTGAGCGGCTGCGGTCGCCGATCCAGTGGCGGCGCGCTTGGTGAGTTCCTGGGTCAAGAGTTTCCTCCGGTCAGGCGGTCGAAGAGGCGGGAAAACTCCTCGTCGCTGTAGTACTCGATGACGATGCGTCCGCCCTTTCGCGATCGGACCAAAAGCACCTTCGTGCCCAGAGCTCGGCGCAGTTCTTCCTCGAGACGTTCCATCTCGACATCGGAGTCGGTCGCCGTCTTGGTTTTCGATGCGGGTCGATCGCGCAGCCTTCGGACGAGTTCTTCGGTCTGCCGTACGGAGAGCCCCCGGGACACCACGGCTTCGACGAGTTGACGCTGCGCCGCAGGTGCCGCCCCGGCCAGGGCGCGGGCGTGGCCCTCAGTGATGTCGCCGCCGCCGAGTGCCTTCTGAACCGAAGGTTCGAGCTCGAGCAATCTGAGGGTGTTGGCGACAGTCGAGCGAGCACGCCCCACACGAGAGGCTATGTCGTCCTGGGTCAAACCGAACTCGTCGGCAAGCTGGCGGTAGGCGTGTGCCTCCTCCATGGCGTTCAGATCGGCGCGCTGCACGTTCTCCACGAGGGCGACGGCGAGCTGGTCGCGCTCGATCATCTGGCGGACGATGGCCGGAACGTGGTCCAGACCGGCCATCTGGGCGGCTCGGACCCGCCGCTCACCGGCCACGAGCTGATAGCCATCGAGAACCTCGGTCACGATCACGGGCTGCAGGACTCCGTGAGTGGCGATGCTGCTCGCGAGCGACTCGAGAGATTGCTGCTCGACGTGCTGACGAGGCTGGTAGGGGTTCCCACGAATGCGAGAGATGGGGATCTCGACGGCCACCGCTCCGGTCGGATTGGTCTGAGGTATCAACGCTCCGAGCCCTCGACCCAGCGCGGTGTGCCGCTCAACGTGCACAGGCGTCACTGGGGCCCCCCATCGACGGCGCCGGCGTCGGCTGTGGCGGTCCTGCGGGTCGGCGCCGCGACGGGAACCGCCGCCGGGCGTCCGTCGCGCTCTCGCAACTCGGTGGCCATGGATGCGTAGGCCTCTGCCCCTCGTGAGTCGGGCCGATACAAGGCGATCGGAAGCCCGTAGCTCGGCGCCTCTGAGAGTCGAACGCTGCGCGGGATAACCGTCCGGAAGACCGCAGATCCGAGGTGCTTTCGGACCTCAGCATCGACCTCCGCCGAGAGGTTGGTCCGTCCGTCGTACATCGTCAGCACCACCCCCTTGATCGCCAGATCAGGGTTGAGGTGGTTCCGTACGAGATTGATGGTGGCAATCAGCTGCGACAGGCCTTCCAAGGCGTAGTACTCACACTGGATCGGGATCACGACCGCGTCGGCCGCGGTCAGCGCGTTTACGGTCAGCAAGCCCAGCGACGGCGGGCAGTCGAGGATGATGTAGTCGTACGCGGCCACGAGTTCGGTCAGGATGCGGCCAAGTCGGCGCTCACGCTGGGGCAACGGAGCGAGTTCTACTTCCGCGCCGGCCAGAGAGATGGAGGACGGCACGATCGAAAGGCCCGGAACGACGGTCCCAACGACCAACTCGGACACGGGCGCATCCTCGATGATCGCCTCGTAGATGGAGTGCTGGAACTGGCCTCGATCCACGCCGAAGCCGCTGGTGGTGTTGCCCTGGGGGTCGAGATCGATGACGAGGACCGTATCTCCGGCGAGGGCCAGGTATGTTCCTAAGTTGACAACCGTGGTCGTCTTGCCGACGCCACCCTTTTGGTTGGCGCAAGCGATGATCTGGCCCACTCAGGTCCCCATTTCTGTCGGCGGCACGCTCAATTCTAGCATCCGGGGCCGGTTCCCGGATTGAAGCGAGTCTCGGATTGGACCTCCAGGGTCCAGGCCTCAGACTGCCCAGACCGCGCCGGGGCGCGTCGAAGGTAGGCCCAGTCGCTTATTGCGCGATCATCTGCGATCACCCACTCAACCGGCCGCGGATGGACGTGCCCGGCGGGAGGCTCTACCGACGGGGCGGTTCCTGCGTCGTTTGAGCGAACATCACCGGTGGGGCCGATTCGGACCGCTAGCAGAGTCGCGGCACTGCCAGCGCGCGGAGACTGGGGTGCGGTCGGGCACTGCGTGCGGGCGAGTGGGGTGTTGCACGTGAAACGGCCGTTGCGGGCAAGGCATGACGCTTCAAGAGAAGGTCCTCTGTACGGTCCGGGCTGCTGCTGCTGGGCCTCGCCTGTTCCACGTGAAACAGGAACATGCAAGATCCGCATTCATCCCTGCCGATCCGCCCCGGAAGCGGCCGGAGACGCCCGAGCCCACTCTGCTCGATCTTGGTCGCGGCCGCACCAAGGTCGAGGCTAACGGGCGACGCAACCGCGGTCAGAGTCGCGCCGTTGTCCGGATCCTGCGGACGGCCCTATACTCCCCCGGTTGATGCCGATACCAGGTCGCACCCCTCATGCCGGGGTGTCGCTCCAACTCTGCTCTGAGGGCTGACCGCCATGGGTCCCGCATTCGCTGCGGTCGGCGCCGGCGTCGCGGCGCTCTTGGAATCGTCGATGGCGTCGCGATACCAGATCGCTGGCGCACAACTACAGATCGTCCTTCTCTTCGGCATTGCCATCACCCTCGTGTATGGCTTCGAGGAAGGCATGGCCTGGGCTTTCGTGGGCGGACTGTTCCTGGACTTTCTGGCTATGCGGCCGATGGGCTCCACCGTCTTCGGGCTCTTGATTGCGATGGCCGCTACGGATCTGGCGGTGCCGCTCCTTTCGCGATCCCGATACCCAGGCGTCATCGGCGCTGTTCTGGTGCTGACGCCGGTGTTTCTGGTGATATCCAACGTGGTCACGGGATTGCTCCGTCCCCCGGCACCATCGATTCAGCTGACCGCTCTCGTCGCGGCGGGAATCGTCAACGCGGCTATGGCCGCGTTGATTGCTCCGCTGGTGATAGGCCTCAAGAGACGTGCAGAGCAACGGGAACGCGTAGTGTGGTGGCGGTGACGCTGTGAGCGTAGCGACCGAGGGCCGACAGGCTGTTCCGAGGAACGCCTACAGGTTCGGAGCGTTCGTCCTGGCTGTGGCTGTGGGCGTAACGACTCTCAGTTACAGGATGTTCGATCTCCAAATCGTCCCCCATCCGTCGGCCTACCCCGCCGCGAGCATCGCCACGACGGCCACCCAGAGCGTTCCGTCCACTCGAGGCCTCATCTACGACGCATCCGGAGCGCCACTGGTCCAGAACGTCGTCACCTACTCGGTCACAGTGACTCCGATCGACCTGCAGCTCTCCGAGAAACCCGTGGTAGCCGAACGGCTTGGATCTCTCCTGAACGCGAATCCCGTCGACATCGAGACGAGGATAGACAGCGCCAGCGGGTCGCTGTACGACCCGGTGAAGATCGCCGACAACGTCCCCGTCGATGTCGCACGGTTCATCGAGGAGAACAGCGACTCCCTCCCGGGCGTGAAGGTGGTCGTCATACAGCACCGCCAGTACGTCACCGGACCCCTCTTCTCCGAACTCATCGGTTACACCGGGCAGATCACGCAGGCGCAGTACGACCAGCTGAAGGGTCAGGGCTACTCGAAATCGGACGTGGTTGGCCAGAACGGACTGGAGGCGTCCTACGAGCAACAGCTCCGGGGAACCTACGGCGATGAGAGCGTGGCCCTCGACGACTCCGGCAAGGCGATCCCCGGGTTGCTCACGAGCCACAAGCCGCCTGTACCGGGTGACTCCCTTACCCTGACGATCGACACCCACGAGCAGCAGATCGCGCAGAAAGCCCTCCAGTGGGGTCTCAACGGCGCCGGTGGCGTGCCCATCGCGACGAGAGGCGTGATCATCGTCGAGAACCCCCAGAACGGGAACATCCTGGCGATGGTCAGCCTGCCGAGCTACGACGATCAGAAGTTCGCCGACGGGATCAGCGAGACGGACTTTCAGAAGCTCCTGGCCGACCCGAGTCAACCGCTCCTGAACAAGGCGATCGCGGACCAGTACGCGCCCGGATCCACCTTCAAGCTGGTAACCGGTACGGCCGGCCTTCAGGACAACCCTGAATGTCAATTCGCCGGCGACAAAGTTAGGGACGGTTTCGACTACTGCAGCGGCACTTTCAATTCCTCGACGACTCTCCTCTCGCAGCCCTACATCCAGATCGGGGCGTTCAAGTTCTGGGAGTGGAACAAGGAGGGTTGGGGGCCCCTGAACATCACGCAGGGTGTGGCCTATTCGAGCGACACCTTCTTCTATCAGCTCGCGCAGATGGTCGGGCTCGACCGCCTCACCTTCTGGTCTACTCAGTACGGCTTCGGAGCTCCGACGGGCATCGACCTCCCGTTCGAGGCCAGCGGCATCGTTCCGACCAACGACTGGAAAGAGAAGAACACGGGCAAACCGATGTACACCGGCGAGATCATCCAGGCAGGCATCGGCCAGGGCTATGACGCTGCGACGCCACTCCAGCTGCTAAACGCGTACTGCGCCCTGGCCAACGGCGGCAACCTCTGGCAGCCGCACGTCGTGTACTCGACCAAGGATTCGCTCAACAACGTCACATACGTACAACCAAAGCTGCTGAACAAGTTGCCCGCCTCTCAGGACACCCTCGAGACCATGCGCCTGGCGACGCGGGCGGTGGTCACCACCCGACACACTTACAACCTCGTGGACCTGCCGATAAAGGTCGCGGGCAAGACCGGGACCGCGGAGTTCGGCGTGATCGACAAGTACGGGCGCCTGCCGTATCACGAGTGGTTCGTCGGCTACGTGCCGGGGGATCCCTACAACGGCGACTTCACGAAGCCGGACTCACAGCTGGCGGTCGTGGCCTTCATCTACGGCGCGGATACCTACGGCAATGTGGCGACGGAGGTCGTCAAGTACTACCTGATGATGCACTTTGGCCTGAAGGGCGATCCCTTCAACTCACACACTCCCGGGTACATCCAAACCTGGACCCAGAAGGTGACCAACTTCTACGGCAGTCCGAACAGGGACTGACGGTAGCGACTGACCATGAGCATGCTGCGCGGCGAGACACTCAAGCTCCGGGGTTGGGCCCCCAAGGCCGGCTGGCTGTCGTGGCGCAACTACGACTTCCAGCTCACGACGTATGCGGTACTCCTGACCATCTTCGGTCTGGTGATGGCGTACAGCAACAGCGTCGGATCGACCCATGAATCGCTGTCCCTGAGCTCGCCGTTCGTGCGAAGTCTGTTGTGGGGCGTCATCGCGGCCGTCGTGCTGGGCCTGACGACGGTCTTCGACTACAGGTGGCTGCGCTCGTTCGCCTGGCCGCTGTATCTGGTCAACATCGGCCTCCTGATCCTGACGCTACGTATTGGCAGGAGTACCGGTGAAGCCACGGCGGCTCGCTGGGTGACCATCGGCGACTTCCAGTTCCAATTCAGCGAGCTCGCCAAGATCATCATGGTCATCGTCTTCGCCTCGTACCTGGCGCACCGCGAACAGAGCGCAAGATCCCTTTGGACCATCATCGGGGCGATCGTGATCATGGTGCCGCCCTGGGTCCTGGTGATGCTCCAACCGGACCTCGGCACGTCTCTGGTGATGGTGGCCTTGGTTGCCGGCATGCTCTTCATGTCCGGCGCCAGCCTGTTGTGGATGGGCACTCTGCTCGCGGGGGTTGCGGGCGCCATCCCCATCGTGTGGACCAGCCTGAAGGACTACCAGCAAGCCCGCCTGCTGACGCTCTTCAACCCGAACGCAGATCCCAAAGGCGCCGGGTACCAGGTGCACCAGGCCGAGATGGCGGTGAATGCAGGCGGATGGGGTGGCAAGGGCCTGACCAACGGGACGGTCTCCGTGCCTGTCGGGCCGACGGACTTCGTCTGGGGCGTCCTGGCCGAGGAGCTCGGCTTCATCGGGTCGATGGTCGTCCTCATCCTGTTCGTGCTGCTCCTGTGGCGGCTGCTCATCTGCGCATGGCGCGCCCCGGACCGGTTCGCGATGCTTATCGGCACCGGCCTGGCGACGATGCTCCTGTTCCAGGTCCTCGTGAACGTCGGCATGGTCATCGGTCTGGTGCCCGTTACGGGCATCCCCCTTCCTTTCATCTCCTACGGGGGCGCCTCGCTCGTCAGCCTGGCCGCCGGCCTCGGCATCGTGCAGAGCACGAATCTGCGCCGAGAGAAGCCCGAGTGGTGAAGGAGATCCCTGTCCCTGCCCCCGCCCTCTGATACGCCCGGCCGCGGGTCAATCCCAGCGAGCTAGACCATGACGACGGCACTCTCACGCCAGCGCTCACCGGCCCGGACCGAGGCCGGACCGTTCAACGCGCCACTGCCGGTCCCCGCTCTGACCATCCGGCGGTTGTTGAGTCGCGTCCGCAAGCCCGGTCGCTACTCGGGCGGGGAATGGAATTCGGTCCGAAAGGACTGGTCCGAGACCGCTCTCAAGTGGTGCTTCACGTACCCGGATCTATATGAGATCGGGATGAGCAACCTTGGCCTGCGGATCCTATACGAGGTTCTGAACGAGCGGCCGAACTGTCTGGCCGAGCGCTGCTTCGCCCCGGATGTCGATCTTCAGGCGGAGTTGCGATCGGCGAAGGTGCCCTTGTGGAGCCTGGAGACGCGCCGCTCCCTGCACGACTTTGACGTGTTGGGGCTTAGCCTCGGGTACGAGCTGGTGGCCACGAACGTGCTCGACATGCTCGATCTGGCGGGGATCGGACTGACGACCGGGGAGCGCTCGGAGGCGGATCCGCTCGTCATAGCCGGTGGCTCCATCGTCCTGAACCCGGAACCCTTCGCCGACCTGACCGACGCCGTCGTCCTTGGCGAGGGCGAGGACGTGGTGCTGGAGATCAGCGAGGTTCTGCAATCGCTCGGCTGGCATCGCCGGGTTTGCGGCCGAGACGGGCAATCGCGCCGCGGAGTGGATCGCGCCACAACCCTGCGAGCCCTGGCCCGCATCCCAGGCGTCTACGTGCCCTCGCTGTACGAGCCACGCTACGAGGCCGACGGCACCTTCGCGGCGCTGGACCGTCTCGACGAGGCCGCTCCGCCCAGCGTCGCCGGACGTATCGCCGCCGATTTCGAGACCCGGGTGCGCGGCATCCGCCAGATCGTACCCAACATCGGTATCGTCTTCGACCGGGCCCAGCTCGAGGTCATGCGCGGTTGCACCCGCGGCTGTCGCTTCTGCCAGGCGGGGATGCAGTCCCGGCCGCTCCGAGAGCGCGCTCCCGAGGTCGCGGTGGCCGCGGCCGAGGCGATCCTGCGCGCGACCGGCTACGAAGAGGTAGGCCTGACGAGCCTTTCGACCGCGGACTACACGTTCGTCCAGGAGGTCGCCTCGGCCCTGCACCGACGCAACCCGGAGGTCGTGATCTCGCTTCCGAGCACGCGGGTCGACGCGTTCACCGTGGAGCTGGTCGACGCCATCGCCCCCGGCGGCCGGCGCTCCGGGTTCACGTTCGCGCCCGAGGCCGGAAGCCAGCGTTTGCGCGACACGATCAACAAAGGCGTGAGCGACGAGGAGATCGTTCGCTGCGCGGAATTGGCCTTCAGCCGCGGCTGGAGCGCCGTGAAGCTCTACTTCATGATCGGCCTGCCGGGCGAGACCGCGGAAGACGTGCTGGCCATCGCTGGAATCTGCCGGCGCGTCCTCGAGATCGGGCGGCGGCGCCACGGCGGCCGAGCTCAGGTCAAGGCCAACGTCTCGACGTTCGTGCCCAAGCCCAATACGCCGTTCCAATGGGACGGTCAGGACGCCACCGACGAGATCGAAACCAAAGTCTCCCAGCTTCGGAAGGCCTTCCACGGCAAGGGCCTCGTCTTGTCCTGGCACGACCCGCGGAGTTCGCTCCTCGAGGCGGCGTTAGGTCGTGGTGACCGCCGGCTCACTCCCGTGATCGTCCGAGCCTGGCGGAACGGGGCACGCCTGGACGCCTGGGACGAGCACTTCAAGTTCGATGCCTGGATTCAGGCTTTCGACGAAGAGGGTCTGGACCCGGCCTGGTATGCCCAGCGCGACATCCCGACGGGCGAACACCTGCCGTGGGAGCATCTGGGCGCCGGCGTCTCGGGCGACTTCCTCCTGCGTGACCGAAGGCTCGCCCTGGCCGGCCGGACCACAGCGGACTGTCATTGGGGCCCGTGCTCGAACTGCGGGGCACCGGCAGTGACCGGCTTTGACTGCGATACCGGCGACCAGGGTCCGCGGCGGATGCTCATCAGCGGCGGCGGCGGCACGGTCGGCGACGAAGGAGGAACCGGGCCCTCGTCCCGGCGGTGGCGATATCTTGGCCCGCCCGGCGACGCCCGACGCTCCGACGTAGCCGCTGCCGCTTCGATTGGCGCCGCCGCGTACTGCGCGGGTGATAACGTGAACCTCGACCGCGCCCCGAGACGCGGCCGGTCACATGACATGCTGGGGACGCAGATGCAGTCGAAGGACGCCGGGACCAACGGTCTCGCGTCACCGGTGGAGGCGGCCGGTGGCGAGAACTCTGGGTGACGCCGGCAAGCCCTGCAGGCTCGGGTGAGACGACCCTCGAGCTGATCCGTCTCTTCGTCCTCCTGGTCGGTGCCGCTGCTCTGGTGACGCTCCTGGCCCGTCGAATCCAGCTGCCGTACACCGTCGCACTGGTCGCCTTTGGCATCGCCGCGGGTACCCTGGCGCCTCTCCGGATCGAGATCACGCCGCAGCTCGTACTGGTGGTCCTGCTGCCGGCACTGATCTTCGAGGCGTCCTACCAGACCGACTTCGGCAAGCTGCGCCCTTCCCTGGTGGGCGTGAGCTTGCTGGCCGGCCCGGGTGTCCTGGTCAGCGCGTCGATCGTCGCGGCGGCTCTGCACTTCGGCGCCGGCCTGCCCCTGCCTCAGGCGTTCGTGGTGGGGGCAATGCTCTCGGCCACCGATCCGGCCGCTGTCATCGCCACGTTCAAGCGTCTCGCGTCACCGCGACGTCTGGCCACGCTCGTGGAAGCGGAGAGCGTCTTCAACGACGGGACCGGCATCGTCGTCTTCGCCCTGGCAGTGGACTTCGTGTCGCGCCCGATCGGACCGGCGGAGATCGGTTTCACGTTCGTCTGGGTCACGCTCGTAAGCACCGCCCTGGGCGCCGTTACCGGATACTTGGCCTCGCGGATTCTGCCGACCGTCGGCGATCACTTGATCGAGATCAGCCTCTCGGTGGTCCTCGCCTACGGCACCTATCTGGCGGCGGACGCGTTCCACCTCTCGGGCGTGATCGCCACCGCTGTCGCGGGAATCTTCCTGGGCACATATGGTCGCAAGAACGGCCTCTCGCGCCGGACGGAGGAAGCTCTCGACACCGTCTGGGAGTTCGTCGCCTTCCTGGCCACCGCATTCGTCTTCCTCGTCGTGGGCTTCGCGATATCGATCCACGCTCTGGCCGACGTGGCCTCGCCGATAGCCTGGGCGTTTGCGGCCACGCTGGTCGGAAGGGCAGTCATCGTCTACGGCTTGTTGGGGTTCTGGCGGCTCGTTCAGCGGAGGACGCGCCCCCCGAAAGCCTCTCGGAAGCGCAAGGGTCGGCGGGTGGCCGGTCGTGACGGGTTGGCCGGTCGTGACGGGGTGGCCGGTCGTGACGGGGTGGCCGGTCGTGACGGAGCGGCCATTCCGCTCGACTGGCTGCATGTCGTCTTCTGGTCCGGCTTGCGCGGTGCCGTCTCGACGGCTCTGGCGCTCTCGCTTCCGCTCGACTTCCCGAATCGGTCCGAGATGCAGGGGATCACGTTCGGGGTCGTGCTGGTGACCCTGCTCTTGCAGGCGACCACGGCGGAGCTAGTCGTGGCCCGGTGGGGCGGCGATCGATCCCGCTCGGGAACCGCCGGCGGCGGGGAGTCGGTGCCGTGAGCGAGGCCGTGCAGCGGTGGCGGATCGTCTTCGCCCGGAACGAGGAGGCTCGCTACCTGGCCCACCTCGACGCGGTCACGCAATGGGAGCGAGCCTTTCGACGGGGAGCGATTCCGGTGGCCACGACCGGCGGATTCAACGCCCGGCCGAAACTGGTCTTCGCCGCCCCTCTCCAGCTCGGCATGCTGGCGGAGCACGAGCTGGCCGATCTGTTCCTGGCCGAGCGCCTGACCGCGCCGGCGTTGCGGGAGAGACTGACGGCTGGGATGCCGGCCGGCTACAGGGTCATCGACCTCCACGACGTCTGGATTGGGGCGCCGGCTCTTGCTCCGCAGCTCGTTGCCGCCGACTACCGCATGACCCTGCTCGGCGTGGAACGAGAGGACCTTGCTTCCGCGGCGACCCGGATTCTCTCCGCGGAGCGGCTGCCTCGGGAACGGCGCCGCGAGACCAAGACCGTCGCCTACGACTTGAGGCCGCTCATCATCGAGCTCCGCGTCCGGGACGCGGACGCGGGGACCCTGGCGGCGGACGGGGCTCCAGCCGAGGCCGCGGAGCTATGGATGAGGCTCCGCCACTCGCAGGAGCGGGGCAGCGGTCGGGCCGACGAGGTTGTGGCAGCACTTGCCGACGAGCTGGGCATGACGACCGCCAGCGAGACGCCCGGCGCCACCGAAACCCCCAGCGCCACCGAGACGCCCGGCGTCGACAGGCCGAGAATCGAGTCCGCGGTCTCCGTTCGCGAGCGCCTGTGGCTGGAGGAGGAGCTGACCCAGCACGGGGAGCGCGACCAGGCCCCGTCTTCCCCCGAACAGACCGCCGGATAAGGGCTGCCTCCAGGTCGGAGCGGGCTGCCGGCGGCTCCGCAGTGGCCTCGGTCGCGCGCGAGCCGCTCCACGTTTCCTGGCGCTATCCGCTATGGCTCGACCAGCACCGCGCTGCGGATCTGGGCGACTGCACTCGTCCCCCTTGACGTCGAAGCGCCCTGTCTCATGCATCTCGCCCGTCGCGAGTGGCGCGAAGGGCCTGGGCCTCCGGCCACGTCAAATGGTGATGGCGAAGGGCTGAACTGCCGCTTGACGGGCTCGACGCCATCCTGACCGGCGGGTGCCTGGTACTCGGCAGCGGCGCCTGTGGACTTCGCAAGCGCGTGGCCCAAGCGCCCTGGCGAAATCGTCGCTCCACTGACGCGCAACCAACTCCAGTGAGGCATGCATAGCAGGGCCGCCGCGACGATGCCTGTCGCGAGCCACCACGCATCGGGGTAGGAGCCCAGGAGCAGTGCGGCGACCGCGATGGCGAGGTCTCTGCGAATCGCCATCAAGCCGGGCAGCACAAACAGGAATGTGTAGCCATGCACGCTCGTGGTTGCCAGCAGCAGAGCGATCCCTAGCCATGCGCCGGAATCCCGACCCCTGGCGACGAGAGCAATGGCGACCCCAGCCGCGATAACAGGCGCGTCCGGAATCCCGAAACTGCGGCCGAGGGTCAGCCCGCCGGGCGCCCAGGCCGGGTCGGCGGCGCGCTGGAGCTGGGCCAGCCAGTCGCCATATGCTGCCACTCCCGTGAATGGCATCGTTGCGATCGTCAGGACCGCCAGGGCTAGAACGGCGACTATCGCCGCTCGCGTCTGCCGGCGAAGCAGGTAGAGAATCGGTAGAAGCTGAGTGACCTTCAGCGCCCCGATCGCGGCGGCAAGGAGGCCATTGGGCAGGGCGCGGGTCCGTTCGAACAGCCGCGGGCGCGGAGCTCCGTCGGCTGGCCCATAGAGCAGGCCGACGAAAGCGGCGAAGGCGAGCACCTGGACGTTGCCGGTGATCAAGCCTTCCAGGAACGGCGGCCAGGCGAGCGCGAACGGAACGGCCAGCCATGGGACCGCGAGTCGCCTGCATGTCCATACCGAGACCAGGAGGCAGCCAGCCAGCCAGAGGTCTATCACCGCATCCCGCGGCAGGCTGGCTACCGGAGCAAGCAGCGGCAACAGATAGGGTGGATAGAGGTAGGGCAGGTCCGGCCCGCTCTGCACGAGCATTGCCGAGGCCTGGTAGGGCTGGCTACCGGCAGCCCAGCGCGCTGCGGCCCGCAACGGAATATCGAGGTCCACTCCGGCGGGCCAGTACGTACGTAGGTCAAGGGCTCGCGACACAACGGCGAGGCCAACAACCAGCGCGAGAGCGATGACGATCCACCTGTCAATCCGGCCGCGTTGATCGAGAGCGCGCTCGATCGCACCGGTCAGCGGCAGTCGTCTCCGTTGTTGGCCCAGCTGTCCAGACTCCACTCTGTCACGCACGGCCGACAGCCTACATGGCCGCTGGGCCGCACATGACGACAGACTCGCAGCCATCCCTTCCGGCTCGCTGCTAGACTCGGCCGATGGGAGAGGGGATCGAAACCACCGCCTCACCGACGCTGGCGGCGTCGCTGAAATGGCGCCCGCGTATTGGCCTGCCGGTCCTCTGCGGCCTGGCGGCCTTCGCGGTCTTTCTCATCGGCGTGTCGGGCCCATCGTTCTGGATCGACGAGGGCCACACCTGGGGCTACGCTCACCAGTCTCTGGGCGCCATTCTGACGACCACGCTTGGCTCGACCAACGCGGTCGAGGCCGCCTACTACGTCTTCCTTCATCTCTGGATGTCAGTTGCCGGGGACTCGGAGCTGGCGCTGCGGCTGCCATCCGTCTTTGTGATGGCGATTGCGGTTTGGGCCGTCGCCAAGACTGCCCTGGACACGGCTGGTACACGGGCGGCCGTGGCCGCCGGGTTTGTGATGATCGCCCTGCCGGGCGTTACCCGCTACGCCGAGGAGGCGCGTCCATACGCCTTCATGGTTGCCGCAGTGGCCATCTCCACCCTCCTGCTCTCTCGCGCCCTGACAAGGTCCGATGGTCGCTGGTGGGCCGGCTACGGCGTGGCGCTGGTGGCAGTCGGCTACTTCCACCTCGTCTCGCTCCTGGTGGTGGCAGGGCACCTCGTCGCCGTGCTCATCATCGACGCGACGAAGTGGCGCCGGTTCATGATGGCCGTCATGCTCGCCGGCGCGGCGACCCTTCCGATGGTAGTGCTCGGCGCCGGGCAGCACGGCCAGATCTCATGGATACCCCCGGAGACGCTCGAGACGCTCTGGACGGGCCCGACCGAGTTGACCGGCAGCATCGCGCTCACGGCCAGCTTTGGCCTTCTCGTCCTGGCATTGGGAGGCGATCGCAGGCTTCTGGCGCTCGGCGTGCCGACCGCTCTGGCGGCTCCCGTTCTCCTGTGGATGGCGGGCAACTTCGGGCCAATCTACCTTGGGCGTTACCTGATGGGGGCGACTCCGGGAATCGCCCTGGCCGTCGCAGGCGCGCTAACCGCGCTCCGGCCCGGCCGGGCGCTCATCGCGGCAGCCGTCATCGCCGGGCTGGTCATCCCGCAGCAGATCGCACTTCGGGGCGCCGCGGCCCACGGTCAGGACTATCGCGCCGCCGCCCAGTACGTAGTCAGTGACTGCTCGGCTCGGATGATCACCGACTACCAGTCGAGCGACGCCATGCACTACTACTTGCGGGATCAGCCCTGCTCTCCTTCTGAGACTGCGGTCAGCGATCATCTATGGGTGGTCCAGTGTGATCCGCCTCAGCTTCAGGAAGCGGGATACCGGCTGGTTCGCTCGGAGTCGTTCGGAAGGGCTATCGCCTCCTATTGGGTCGCCGATTAGCCGGTCTTTCCTTCCGGGTGGACGGTGAGCAGGCTGCCCGTCTGAGAGCCGCATCTGAGCCACTCCGGCGATACGTGATCACATGCGCCTCAAGGAGATCGGACCGTGAACGCCGGATGGAGCGCTTCCAGAGGTCCATTGTGTCCGCCGAGACCCGGAGGTTCCCGCCTCGTCAAGACGGGCTCCTCGCTGTCTGCTCGTACCCGTCGCGACTGCAGGTCGCATGATCTAAGCCGCGAGAGCGTGGCCTCAGCCTGGCGCGAGGGTCCGCCCCGTCCCAGAGGCTCCCATCAGTCCGGCGACACGGACCCGTCCCGACCCGCCGGACTCCATCGCACGTTTGACGAGGCCGACCTCGCGCCGTACACTCGCACTTCGCGCCCCGGGGAACCCGGGGGCGATTTCGTGTCATGCACCCGAGGGCCTCGCGCCCGTCAACTTCCCGAGGGCCAATGTACGCAGTCATCGAGACCGGCGGAAAGCAGTACCGCGTCGAACTCGGAACCGAGCTCGAGGTGGAACTGCTCGACGTCGAGCCGGGCCAGGAGATCAACCTCGACCGCGTATTGCTGGTCGTCGACGGGGACGAGTCGTCAGTAGGCCAGCCCGTCGTGGCGGATGCGGCCGTTAGCGCCCGGGTCCTGCGTCTGGACCGAGGCGAGAAGACGATCTCGTTCAAGTACCGGCCCAAGGCCCGCAGCCGAGTCAAGAAGGGGCATCGCCAGGAGTTGACGGTTCTCAAGATCACCGACGTGCGGCTCGGCGCCAAGAGCGCCGCGGCTGAGGCTCAGGAAGCCGAAGCCAAGGCCGAGGCGGAGCGAGTCAAGGTCTCCAAGGCAGCCGCCCGTCAGGCCGCCGAGGACGCGGCACTGGCCGAGAAGCTCAAGGCCCGCCAGGCCGCGGCAGACGAGGCCAAGCCCAAAGCGAAGGCAGCCAAGGCTGCGGCCAAGGCCGTTCCGGCCAAGGGCGACGCACCCGCCAAGGCAAAGGCCGCGCCCAAGGCCGAGGCTCCGGCAAAGGCCGGACCCAAGTCAGCCAAGACCGACGCACCGGCCGGCGAGGCCGCTCCCAAGCGTTCCGCTCGGGCAAAGAAGGACGAGTAAGAGATGGCCCACAAGAAGGCAGGCTCGAGTTCCAAGAACGGCCGCGACAGCGTCGGCCAGCGACTCGGCATGAAGGCCGGCGACGGTCAGTTCGTCACCTCCGGCTCCATCATCGTCCGCCAGCGGGGAATGACCTTCAAGGCCGGCGAGGGCGCGGGCCTGGGCCACGACTACACCGTCTTCGCGACGGTGGACGGAACCGTCCATATCGAGCACGAGACGCGTCAGAAGAAGCGAATTCGAGTCGAAGCTCTGGCTGGCGAGTAGCCAGCGCAACAATCCTGCGATACGGCGCCGGGACGCCGATCGCGCCACCGACGACCACCGGCGGAGAACCGTACGGAAGGCGCCTGGGAGTAACGAATGAAGCCCAAGATCCACCCCACCTACCAGCAGGCCACGGTTCACTGCGCCTCGTGCAAGACGGTCTTTGAGGTAGGCTCAACCAGGTCCGAGCTGCGAGTCGACGTCTGCAGCAACTGCCACCCGTTCTTCACCGGCAAGCAAACGATCATCGACACGGCCGGCCAGGTCGAGCGGTTCCAGCGGCGCCTCGAGCGCGCCGAGCGCGCCTAACCCGCGCCGGGCCCGGCTCGGCCGGACCGCCGCGTGAGCCAGCCGATCCTTCGACACGCCTCCCTTTTCGCGGTGCGGCCCGGGGTCGCACGCGACCTTCGGCGGTCGACCCTCATGAAGCGGCCCGGCGCCGTGCGACCCAGAGGCTAGACTTTCCCCATGGCTAGCTACCAATACGGCGGCCAGGCACTCATCGAGGGTGTCCTGATGCGCGGCCGGCATGCACTCGCGGTTGCGCTCCGCCATCCGGACGGCTCAATCGTTTGGGCCACCGAACGGCTGGATCTGGGACTGCGCGCTCGCCGCGCGCTGAAGCTCCCGTTCTTGCGAGGTCTGGTCGTCCTGTACGACACGCTCGTCACCGGCACGCGCTGGCTGGTCCGGTCGGCCACGATCCAGGCCCTGGCCCTGGAAGAGGCGGGCGACGGCTCGGGCGGAAGCGCGGGCGACGGCTCGGGCGGAAGCGCGGGCGACGGCTCGGGCAAGAGCGGCCAGGCGGCCGCCGGGACGGGGTCCGTCCTGCACACGCTGCTCCTGGCGCCGATCCTCGCGATCCTGTGCGCGGCGGAGGGCCACGACTCCGGATACACGGATCCGGATGCGCCGGGAGGGTCATCCGCTGCCACCCCCGGCTCCAGCCGCGGCCTCGGCAAGGGCTACACGGTGGCGGTCGGAGGCATGCTGCTGTTCAGCCTGGTGCTCGGCATCGGCATCTTCTTCCTGCTGCCGCTCTTGCTGGCTCAGGCCACCGTCGGCCGAGTGAGCCAGGGCTTCGCGTTCCAGCTCTCCGAAGGTGTCATTCGAGTCGTCATCTTCATCGGCTACCTGATGCTGGTGGGCCGCGCCGCGGACGTTCGGCGCACGTTCCAATACCACGGCGCCGAGCACATGTCGATCCACACGCTCGAGGCCGGCGACCCGCTGACCGTCGACGCGGCCCGCAAATACCCCACGGCCCACCCCCGCTGCGGGACCGAGTTCCTGGTGGTCGTGCTTATCGTCTCCATCCTCGCCTTCGCCGTGGTGGGAAGTCTCCCCCCTCTGTGGCTGGTCGTCTCGCGAGTCGTCCTCGTTCCGGTCATCGCCGCCATCAGCTACGAGATCCTTCAGCTGGGCGCGCGGCACCGCGGCCATGCCGTGGTCAGGTGGCTGTGGTCGCCGGGCATCTGGGTCCAGAAGATCACCACCCGCCAGCCGACGGACGCAATGATCGAAGTCGCCATCGTCTCGCTCCAGCAGGCGCTGATTGCCGACGGCCGCGAGATCCCGGCGGGGAGCGCGGTGTTCGCGTCACGGCCCCTCGACTCGGACCTGGGCGGCCCGAATGACGACGCGACCGGATCCCCCGGACCGAAGCCGTGATCGACGCCAAGCTCATCGAGATCGCGGCCCGATACGACGCCCTCCAGAACGAGCTGGCCCAACCCGAGACGGCCGCCGACCCCGATGCGCTGAAGCGTATCGGCAAGGAGCTGGCCCAGCTCGAGCCGGCCGTCTCCGCATGGCGCGAGCTGCTGGCGGCCCGCAAGGAGCTGGCCGAGGCGCTCGAGATGCGCGACGGCGGCGACGAGGAGATGCACGACCTGGCTCAGGACGAGGTTCGGAGGCTCGAGACCCGCGAAACGGAGCTCATCGAGCTGCTGCGCCTGCAGCTGATCCCGCGCGACCCCGCCGACGAGAAGAATGTGATCCTGGAGATCCGGGCCGGCGCCGGGGGCGACGAGGCCAAGCTCTTCGCCGCCGAGCTGCTGCGGATGTACCTCCGCTACGCCGAGCGGCACCATATGCGGGCCGAGATCCTGCACGCCGACGAGAATGGCATAGGCGGCATCGGCGAGGCGATAGTGGAGATCGCCGGGGGGCGTGCCTTCAGCCGCCTCAAGTTCGAGGCGGGCGTCCATCGGGTCCAGCGCATTCCAGTCACCGAGTCGAGCGGCCGGATCCACACTTCCGCCGCGACCGTGGCCGTCATGCCCGAGGCCGAGGAGGTCGACGTCAAGATCGACGAGAAGGACATTCGGGTCGACGTCTACCGCTCCACCGGCCACGGCGGGCAGTCGGTCAATACCACCGACTCGGCCGTACGCGTCACTCACCTGCCCAGCGGCATCGTCGTGGCCATCCAGGACGAGAAGAGCCAGATCAAGAACAAGGCCAAAGCGATGGCCGTCCTTCGCAGCCGGCTCCTCGACCGGGAGCGGGCCAAGCTCGCCGCCACGGAGTCGGCGCTGCGCAAGAGCATGGTCGGCTCGGGCGACCGATCCGAGAAGATCCGGACCTACAACTTCCCTCAGGACCGTCTGACCGACCATCGAATCGGGCTCGACCTGCACAACCTCCCCGGCGTCATGGACGGCGACATCGAGAAGCTGATCGACGCCCTCAGCTCCTCGTACCAGGCCGAACAGCTGCGGTTGCTCGCGGAGGATTCGGAGTCGTGACGAGCTCGGGCGCAGCCCGAGTGCGGCGGTAGCCGCGGGCATCGGCGTGGCGACGATCGGCGATCTCCTGGCGAGTGGCACGGCGCGACTCCGCGCCTCTGGATCGGAGAGCGCACGTCTCGATGCCGAGCTGCTGCTCGGCTGGGCCGTCGGCGGGTCGCGTACCGCGGTCCTGGCCCATCCCGAAGCTCCGGTTGGGGCGGACGCGGCGGCAGCGTACGAGGCGGGAATCGTCCGGCGCGAGGCCGGCGAGCCGGTGGCCTATGTTCGCGGCCTCAAGGAGTTCCACGGCCTGGCTTTTGGCGTGGACCGGCGGGCGCTCATTCCCCGACCGGAGACCGAGCTGCTCGTCTCGGAGGCGGAGCGGGAGATCGCGTGGCGACTCACGTCGGCGCCACGGCCGGCGGGCACACCGCAGGTTCGGGTCATCGACGTCGGGACCGGCTCGGGCGCTATCGCAGTCGCGCTGGCGACTCTTCTGCGTACGCGACGGATGCTCGCCGAGGTCTCGTTGCTGGCCGCTGACTGCTCACCCGAGGCTCTGGACCTGGCTCGGGAGAACGCGGTCGCGCACTCCGCCGCCGATGCCATCGTCTTCACGGAGGCGGACCTGGTGCCGGCGGCCGAAGCTCCCTTCGACGTCATCTTGGCGAACCTGCCCTACATCCCTTCCGCCGAGATCGATCGGCTGCCCGTGGCGGCTTCCTTCGAGCCTCGCCTGGCGCTCGATGGCGGTCCCGACGGCCTGGCGATCGTACGGCGGCTGCTCGAAGCGCTGCCCGCAACTCTGGCTCCCGACGGCGTGGCGCTGCTCGAGATCGGCTTCGACCAGGGAACCGCGGTCGGGGAGGCAGTGGCAGCGCTGGAAGGCGAGTGGTCGTGCCTGATCCAGCCGGACCTGTCGGGCAACCCTCGCCTCGCCCACGTCGAACGCTCGATCGGCTCGGAGGCTCTCGGATGATCGAGCCGGTCCTTCCGATTCGCCTGATCGCCCTGGACATCGACGGCACGCTCGTCGGCGAGAACCTGGTCATCGGCGAACGCACTCTGGCTGCCGTCGGGGAGGCCTCCCGGCGGGGGATCGCCGTCTCGCTCGTCACCGGCCGGATGGCCACGAGCGCGATGCCGTTCGCGGAGGCGCTGGGCCTGAAAGGGCCGCTCGTGGCCCAGCAGGGAGCTCTGATCCGGGCCATGCCGGCACCGGGCTCGACGCGTCCGGGCCGGCTCCTTTACCACCGGCCGCTTACTCCCGCCATCACGGTCGAGATCGTTCGCTGGTGCCGGGAGCGGCAGCTGACCCCACACTTCAACTACCTGGAGTGGATGGTCGTCGCCTCGGACGAGTCCCGCCTGGACGAGTACCGCCTCTTCGTCGGTGACAGGCTGCGGACCGTGCCCGACATCGCCGCCAGGGCCCTCCGCCCCGTGACCAAGGTCGTGGCGATCGGAGAGGGCGAGCATTCGCTCGAGTTGCTGGACGAAGCGCGGGCCCACTTCGCCGGTCGGGCCTCGGTCACGCTCAGTCACCCCCGCTTCCTGGAGTTTCTGGCCCCCGGCGTATCGAAAGGCCTGGCGATTCGCTGGCTGGCCCGGAGGCTGCGGGTACCCCTTGGGCAGTGCATGGCCGCGGGCGACCAGTACAACGACCTGGAGATGATCGTGGAGGTCGGCCACGGAGTGGCGATGCCGAGCGCCCCTGCCGCGGTCAAGGCCGCGGCCCGGTTCGTGGCGCCGCCCGTGGCCGAAGAGGGGGTCGCGCAGATGATCGAGCGGATCGCCCTGGGCGGGTGGCGGGCGCCGGCGACCGACGCCTCTGCCGGAGTTCTGGTCGAGCGGCGATGAAGAGCCTCGGCCGATCGCCGCGGCGGGCCCGGCTGCTCCCCGACGACGCGGCGGGACGCGCGCAGGCAATCGAGGTTCTGCGGGCCGGCGGAATCGTCGCCATGCCGACCGACACGGTCTACGGAGTGGGAGTCGCCCTGGATGCTCCAGACGGCCTGCCACGGCTCTTCGCGGCCAAGGACCGGCCGCTCGACCGGGCAATCGTGCTGCTCGTCGCTGATATCGAGCAGGCCGGGGGCGTGGGCGTCCTGTCGCCCGCGGCACGAGTACTCGCGGATCACTTCTGGCCCGGCGGCCTGACGCTGGTTCTGGAGCGGGTGCCCGCCGCTCAACTTCCCGCGGCTTTGACCGCCGGGGCGACCACCGTCGGCGTGCGCATCCCGGACCATGACTGCGCGCGCGCCCTGGCCGGCGCTCTGGGTCCATTGCCCGTCACCTCGGCCAACCTCTCCGGCCAGCCCGACGCCCGCGACGCCAGGGAGGTCCTCTCCCAGCTGGGCTCGCGCATCGACCTCGTCCTCGACGGCGGACCGGCCCGCGGCGCGATCCCGTCCACAGTCGTGGACTGTTCGACGGGTCAGCCGCGGGTGCTTCGGGTCGGGGCGGTTGGCTCCACGGAGATCGCCGCAGCGCTCGACCGCGCGGGCGGAGTGAAGCTGGCGTAGCTGGAGGAGAGACGCTTCTCTGGCTCGTCCGGGGCTGAACCAGCCACCCGGCCCGGCGGCCGCTGCGGGCCCCATGCCACCGCCCCACGCCACCCGCCCCACGCCACCCGCCCGGTTCGGCGACAATAGGCTCGACCCGGTTCCGGCGCACCTCGAAGAGGACGGTGTGGCGCCGCCTGCGATGGGCCGGGCAAGGAGTCGGCATGACGATCGCGCGTCGAGAGGGAATCGCCTGGGCCCGGCTGGCCGANNCGCCAGCGAGAACTACACCTTCGCGGCGGTGATGGAGGCGCAGGGGTCGCCGCTCACCAACAAGTACGCCGAGGGCCTGCCCGGCAAGCGTCACTATGGCGGCTGCGAGTTCGTGGACGTCGCAGAGCGTCTGGCCCAGCAGCGGGCACTCGATCTCTTCCCGGGCGCCGAGCACGTCAACGTCCAACCTCACTCCGGCGCGCAGGCCAACATGGCGGCGTACCTGTCGGTGCTCGAGATCGGCGACAGGATCCTGGGAATGAACCTGGCCCACGGCGGCCACCTGACGCACGGCTCGCCGGCCAACTTCAGCGGCAAGTGGTTCGAGGTCCACGCCTACGGTGTCTCGCCCGAGACCGAGCAGATCGACTACGACGCGCTCGAGAAGCAGGCGGCCGAGGTTCGGCCGAAGTTGATCGTAGCCGGCGCCAGCGCCTACCCGCGCACGATCGACTTCGAGAGGATGGGCCGAATCGCCCACGCCAACGGCGCACTGCTCTTCGTGGACATGGCCCACATCGCCGGCCTCGTGGCGGCCGGGCTGCATCCGACTCCGTTCGGGCACGCGGACATCGTCACCACCACGACTCACAAGACCCTGCGCGGCCCGCGCGGCGGCCTGGTTTTCTGCCGCGAAGAGCTGGGCAAGGCGGTCGACAGGGCCGTCTTCCCCGGCACGCAGGGCGGACCGCTGATGCACGTCATCGCGGCCAAAGCCGTGGCCCTCAAGCTCGCCGCCACCGACGAGTTCCGCGACGACCAGCGCCAGACGATCGCCAACGCCAAATTCCTTGCGGCCACACTGACTGTGAAGGGCGCCCGCCTCGTCTCCGGCGGCACGGACAACCACCTCATGATGGTGGATGTCACGCCGCTCGGCGTGACGGGCAAGGAAGCCGAGCACCTCCTCGACGAGATCGGCATCACGGTCAACAGGAACGCCATCCCCTTCGACAAGAACCCGATTACCGTCGGCTCCGGGATCCGAGTCGGCACCCCCGCCACCACGAGCCGCGGCTTCCGCGAGCCGGAGATGCGCCAGATCGGCGAGATGATCGTGGAGGCCATCGTCACCCGCGACGATCCCTCGGAGCAGGCCAAGCTCGCCGCACTGGTCCACGACCTCTGCTCGCGCTTCCCGGTTCCGGGACTTCCGGAGGACTGAGCGACGTCGAGCTGCTCGCGCTCGGCCCCCGGCGTCACCCGAGCCATGCGCCCGGTGCCTCGGGCGACGAGTGAGACCCGAGCAACGTCCAGACGGCCGACGGCGAGCCACTCTCCTGCGGCGGACGTCCGGGCCGGCTATCGATCGGACCTCCAGGCCGGCACATGAACCTGAACGAACACGCCGTCCAGGTGCTCCCGGCCCTGCTCTTCGGGTTCGTGGTTGCGGCGGCGATCACCCTGGTTGCGACGCCGGTCGTGGCGCGTTTCGCCCGTCACTTCGGCATGGTCGACTGGCCCGAGGCTCGGCGAGTGAACAAGGAGGCCGTGGCTCGGGGCGGCGGCATCGCAATCCTGCTCGGGTTCGTGCTCGTGGCGGCCGCTCTCCTCTTCGCCAACACCGTCATCGGCCTGCACTTCGTCGACGAGCCCCAGATCGTCAAGAGGCCTCAGAGCCTGGCGCTGCTCGGTGGCGCGGTGCTGGCGACGGGTCTCGGCTTCCTCGACGACTGGCTCCAGCTCCGTGCCCGCTGGCAGTTCGTGAGCCAGATACTGCTGGCCAGCTTCGCCGTTGCCCTTGGAGTGGTCGTCGCCCGCTTGAACGATCCTCTGGCCGGCAGCGGGACCCTCGAGATCACGGGGGTCGTAGCCGTCCTGGCGAGCCTGCTGTGGATCGTCGGCATGATCAACAGCATCAACTTCATCGACGGGCTGGACGGCCTCTCGTCCGGCATCGCCCTGATCGCCGCCCTCACCCTTGGAGTGATCAGCCTGACCGCGAGCCCCGTGGAGCCGTACGTGGCTCTCTTCTGCTTCGTCCTGGCCGGCGCCCTGGCCGGCTTCCTGCGTTGGAACTTCCATCCGGCGTCGATCTTTGCCGGCACCAGCGGCATCATGCTGGTCGGCTATGCGCTGGCAGTGCTCTCGATCCTGGGCACGGCCAAGATCGCCGTCGTCGCGCTCGTGCTGGGCGTGCCGATCATCGATACGTTCTGGATCATCGTGCGGCGCCTGGTCGCCCGCCGGTCGCCGTTCGCCCCGGACCGCGGGCACATCCACCACCGCCTGCTCGACCTGGGCCTGTCGCATCGGAACACCGTGCTCGTGATCTACGGGGTCTGCGTCCTTCTGGCCCTGCTCTCCCTGGGACTCTCCGGGAAGAACCAGATGTACGCGTTCATGGGCCTGGTCGTGGTCTTTGGCCTTGTCCTGCTGCTGATCGCCAAGCTTGGGGGAGGCGCCAACGTGATCGGCGAGGATCTCGATCGCGACTCTTACGACCCGGCGCCGGAGTCGGCCGTGCCGGGGCGGGAAGCGCCAGGGGACGAAGACACGCCGGACGTGGCCTCCGAGAACTCGACCGACAGCGTCTAGCGACTCGCTGCCGGACGTCCAGCGGGCCGCCTGCTCGAGGTTGGGCGTTCGAGTAGGTCGACTGCTACACTCACGGCGCCCTGCCAGGGAGACAATGAACGACCTCGGAAAAGCGTCCGCGTACATCGCCCTCTTTTCCGAGATCGCGTTCGTTCTGCTGGTCACCGTTCTGGCGGGCGTTCTCGGCGGTTACTGGCTGGACCAGCGCCTGGGAACTATCCCGATCTTCGTTCTGGTTGGCTTTGCGGTCGGAACCACCGGTGGAGCGATCGGCTGCTGGCGGCTGATTGCTCGCTTCCTGGCCCGGCTGGACGAGGATGACAGACGATGACGCGGCACCTCTGAAGGGCCGCCGCAGCGGAGCGAGTGTGACAAGCGATCCCGGTGGCACGTCCGCTACCACCCCAGAAGAGCCTCCGGTCGCCGGGGCGACGCCGGTCAGGAAGCGCTTCGGACTCAGGGGCTTCCTGCTCCTGTTCGTGGCCGTCATCGCCCTCGACGTTCTCGCGGCCGTCCTCGTGCCGCCCTTCCCCAAAGGCGGCCAGCCAGGCCAGGCATGCGACTACCCGGCGTGCTTCATAAACAGCGTGATCGAGTTCCCGCCCCCGGCCGTGGTGTTTGACTTCTTGCCGGCCAGTGCGCCGGCCGTCGCGCCGATGGTCTACTTCCATCCGAGCATCAGCTCCACGATCCTGACGATGTGGATCGTGATGGCTCTCATCCTGCTGCTGGCCTTCCTGGCCACGCGACGGATGAAGCAGAAGCCCGGCCGGGTGCAGAACGCCGTCGAGTGGGCTTACGAGTTCGGCTCCGATTTCGCCGTGGGGATCGGGGGAGAGCGAGCCAGGCGCTACTATCCGATCTTCGCGGCCTTCTTCCTGTTCATCCTCTTCTCGAACTGGAGCGGCCTGGTCCCGCCGGTCGGCAAGATCGAGCAGCTCCGGGCTCCGACCAGCGACGTGAACATCACCATCGGCCTCGCCCTGACATCGTTCGTCCTGTTCCAGGGCGAGGGATTCCGGCGCCTCGGCGTGCGCGGCTACCTCGGCAAGTTCTTCCCGATCGGCGAGTTCCGCCACGGCCTCGGGGCGGGCATTCTGGCCATGTACGTGGGCATAATCGAACTCTTCCTGGAGTTCGTGAAGCCCGTCACGCTCTCGATGCGACTCTTCGGCAATATCTATGGCGGCGAGGTAGCCCTGGCCGTGATTTCGGCCCTGACTCTGGCGATCGTGCCGGTCGCTCTCCTGGGGCTAGAGGCACTGCTCAATCTGATCCAGGCCCTTATCTTCTCGGTCCTGACCCTGATGTTCATCCTTCTCGCCGTAGAGGGTCACGAATCCGAAGAGCACAGACCAGCCGCCGCGGGCGGCGTTTCCGCAGATCATCCGGCGCCCGGCAGCGCCGACAACCATCAGCCCGTGGCGGCTTGACCGCCAATCAGCGCGACTACCCGGCCGTGGGTCGGAGTAGAGGAGGTTCCAACACATGACCCCGGAGCACATCGGAGCCGGTTTGGCGGCGCTTGGCGTCATCGGCCCCGGCATCGGCATCGGCATCCTGGCCGGCATGTCCAGCAACGCGATCGGGCGCAACCCGGACGCGGCCGGCCAGATCCGCGGCCTGGCGATCATCCTGGCCGGCTTCGCCGAAGGCCTCGGCGTCCTGGCGATCGTCATCGGCCTGGTCGCTCTCTTCAAGTAGGCCCGACTCAACGGAGCACGCACGGTGCACCTTCTCGCGATCGCCGCGGCGACGGCGTCGACATCCGAAGCCTCGGGGCTGTCGATCAACTTCTTCTGGATAATCGTCGCCGCCCTCAACTTCATCATCTTCCTGGTGCTGATCTGGCGATTCGCCTTCGATCCGATTTCCAGGATCCTGGCCGACCGCAGAGCTCGTATCGACGAGGGTCTGGCGGACGCGGAACAGGCTCGCAAGGATCGCGCAGCCGCGGTGGCGGAACGCGAGCGCGTCATCAACGAAGCTCGGCGGGAAGCCAGCGCGCTCGTCGCCGCGAGTCAGCAAGCCGCGCAGCAGCTTCGTGACTCCGACATTGCCGCGACCAAGGCGGAGCTGGAGCGCATGCGCGAGAAGGCACTGGCCGACATAGCCGCGGAACGCGACCGCGCCCTGGCGGAGCTAAGAGGCCAGGTCGCCGACCTCGCTCTCGAGGCGGCCGGCAAAGTGGTGGGCGAGACGATGTCCAGCGCCCGCCAGAGGCGGCTGGTCGAAGAGTTCCTGGGCGACGAGGGCGTCGCCGATCCAAGAGGGACCAACTGATGCCGCGCCCCGGCGCCGGCCGGCGCTATGCGGAGGCGGCCTTCGAGCTGGCCGAGCGTGACGGGACCATCGACGCATGGCAGAAGGATCTCGCCGCTGCCTGCGAGCTCGCGCAAGACGAGCGCGTCGCTCGCGACATAGACAATCCCGCTGTGGCCTTCGTCCATCGTCGCAAGGCAGTGGAGGCCCTTCTGGGCCGCCGCGTCTCGCGCACGGCCCTGAACCTTGCCCTCGTCCTGGCGCAGCGTGGCCGGTTCGCGCTCTTGCCTCAGATCAGCGCCGAGTTCGATGAGCTCGCACGCCGGTCACGCGGCATCGTCGCGGCGACCGTGACGTCGGCGGCTCCGCTAACCGCGGGGGAGCTGGCGGCGGTTCAGGCGCATGTGGAGAAGCTGGCAGGCGCAAAGGTCGAGCTGAGCGCCACTACAGATCCGGCGTTGATGGGCGGTCTTTGCGTCAGGATCGGCGACTGGCAGATCGATGCCAGCGTAAGCACCCGCCTTGCACGGCTGCGCAAGCAGCTGCTTGTGGGAACCAGCTAACGTCAGGTGCCGCGATAGCGGCAACACGCGGCCCAACGGAGAAGGCATGGCCAGTCGCTCAGACGAGATCGTCAGCATCATCAAGGACACGATCGAGCGTTTCGACGCGGGCGCGGAATCGCGCAGCGTCGGCACGGTGGTCGAAGTCGGCGACGGCATCGCCCAGATCTACGGCCTCTCCGGAGCCCTCTCCTCCGAATTGCTCGAGTTCCCGGGTGGCGTCATGGGGATGGCCCTGAACCTGGAGGAGGAGACCGTCGGCGCCGTCATCCTTGGCGACCCAACCCACATCAAGCAGGGTGACATCGTCAAGACCACCGGTCGCGTGGTAGAGGTGCCGGTCGGGGCCGGCCTGCTGGGCCGTGTCGTCGACCCGCTGGGCCGCCCCCTGGACGATAAGGGTTCGATCGCCCATTCCTCGACCCGCCCCGTGGAGCGCATCGCACCGGGGGTCATCGCCCGTCAGGCGGTCGACACGGCGGTCCAGACCGGCATCAAGGCCATCGACGCCCTGATCCCGATCGGACGCGGCCAGCGCGAGCTGATNNGACCGCCAGACCGGCAAGAGCGCTCTCGCCGTCGACACGATCATCAACCAGAAGGGCAAAGGTCTCGTCTGCATCTACGTCGCCATCGGCCAGAAGCTCTCCACCGTCGCCAAGGTCGTGGCCGTGCTCGAGCAGCATGGGGCGATGGAGCACACGATCGTGGTCGTGGCCGGTGCCGAGGAGTCGGCCGCGCTGCAGTTCCTCGCGCCGTATGCGGGCTGCGCCATGGGCGAGGAGGTCATGGAGAACGGCGTCGAGATCGACGGCAAGCTCGTGAAAGACTCGCTGTGCGTCTACGACGACCTCTCCAAGCACGCCTGGGCCTATCGCGAGATGTCGCTCCTGCTGCGGCGGCCGCCCGGCCGTGAGGCTTATCCCGGCGACGTCTTCTACCTTCACAGCCGACTGCTCGAACGCGCCGCGCGGATGAGCGTCGAGAACGGCGGCGGGTCGCTGACCGCATTGCCGATCATCGAGACGCAGGCCGGCGACATCTCCGCCTACATTCCGACCAACGTNNGACGGCCAGATCTTCCTGGAGACGGACCTCTTCAACGCCGGCCAGAGGCCCGCTCTCAATATCGGCATCTCGGTTTCTCGCGTCGGCTCCGATGCCCAGACCAAGGCGATGAAGAAAGTGGCCGCGCCGCTCAAGCTCGAGCTGGCCCAATACCGCTCTCTCGCGGCCTTCGCCCAGTTTGCGTCGGACCTGGACAAGGCCACGCGCGACCAGCTGACCCGCGGCGAGAAGCTCTCGGAAGTCATCAAGCAGCCGCAATACCAGCCGGTGCCGCTAGAGCGCCAGGTGGCGATCCTCTTCATCGCCACCAAGGGCCTGCTGGACGACATCCCGACGCCGCGCGTGCGCGACTTCGAGACGCAGTTCACGCGCTTCCTCGACGGCGAGCAGGCGGAGATCATGCGCAAGATCGCCAAGACCAAGACCCTCGACGACGATACGGCCGCGGCTCTCGAGGCTGCGGCCAACGACTTCCGCAAGACCTTCCTCGCCTAGCGCGGGGCGGCCTTTCGAGACCAGGCGACGATAGGAGCCAGGCGGAGCAAGCGTGCCAAGTCAGCGAGACATCCGAAGGCGGATCACCGCCTCGCGGAACATCAGGCAGATCACCCGGGCGATGCAGTTCGTGGCCGCGTCCAAGCTACGCCGCGCCCAGGAGTCGACGCTTGCCGCACGGCCGTACTCGGAGCTGATCGACGAGATCCTGGCCGACCTGGCCGCAGTCCTGGGCGGCGACGAGCACCCGCTCCTGAGCCGCCGCGAGGACGGGAAGCGCCTCATCGTCCTCGTCACGAGCGATCGTGGCCTCGCCGGACCGCTCAACACCAATGTCGTTCGCTTCGCTGCCAAGGAGATCGTGGACGATCCCGGGGAGCTGGAAGTGGTTAGTGTGGGTCGGAAGGGCCGCGACGCGATGCGCCGCGCCCGCGTTCCGATCGTGGCTCATTTCACCGGCTTCGGCGACCGGGCCTCGTTCGACGACATCCTGCCCTTGGCTCGTCTCATCTCCGACGAGTACGAGTACGGCACCTACAACCAGGTCGACATCATCTTCACGCGGTTCGTCTCGACGCTCGTTCAGCGCGCCGACATGGTCCAGCTCCTGCCGATCAAGCCGAGCACCGACACCCGAGGCATTCCGGGCGCGCAGTTCATCTTCGAGCCGGCGCCGGCGGCGGTCCTGCAAGAGCTTCTGCCCCGCTACCTTGGGACCAGGCTCTACCAGGCGGCGCTCGAGAGCTGCGCCAGCTTCTTCTCCAGTCAGATGGTCGCCATGAAGAACGCCACGGAGAACGCGGACGACCTGATAGACGACCTGACCCTGAGCTACAACAAGGCCCGTCAGGCCAACATCACCAGAGAGTTGATCGAAATCGCGTCCGGCGCACGGGCGCGCTAGACGAAACCAGGAGGCTGCGACACGACCATGGCGACCGCCACACCTGCCGCGACCCGCCGCAAGGCCACCGGCCGCAAGGCTACCGGCCACAAGGCCACCGGCCACACGGCCATCGGCCGCGTGATCCAGATCACCGGCCCGGTCGTCGACATCGAGTTCCCCGCAGGCCAGCTGCCCGCGATCTACAACGCCGTCGAGATAACCCGAGGCGACGGCGTGAAGATCGTCTGCGAGGTCCAGCAGCATCTGGGCAACAACTGGGTCCGCAGCGTGGCCATGACCACGACGGACGGTCTCGCGAGGGGCGTGGAGGCGGTGGATACGGGGGGCCCCATAACCGTGCCCGTCGGTCAGGTGACCCTGGGCCGGGTCTTCAACGTCCTGGGCGAGCCCATCGACGAGAAGGGACCTGTGGGCGAGTCGCAGCGGCTGCCGATTCATCGCCCGGCTCCTGCCTTCGACGAGCAGACGACGGAGACCGAGATCTTCGAGACCGGCATCAAGATCATCGACCTCGTCTGCCCGTTCGCCAAGGGCGGCAAGATCGGCGTCTTCGGCGGGGCGGGCGTCGGCAAGACGGTCATCATCCAGGAGCTCATCCGCAATGTCGCCTCCGAGCATGCGGGCTACTCCGTCTTCGCAGGCGTGGGCGAGCGGTCGCGCGAGGGCAACGATCTGATCCACGAGATGACCGAGTCGAAGGTCATCGAGAAGACGGCCTTCGTCTTCGGCCAGATGAACGAGCCACCTGGCGCGCGCCAGCGGGTCGGACTGACCGCGTTGACCATGGCCGAGTACTTCCGCGACGAGGAGGGCCGCGACATCCTCCTGTTCATCGACAACATCTTCCGCTTCACCCAGGCCGGATCGGAAGTCTCGGCCCTGCTTGGCCGAATGCCCTCCGCGGTGGGCTACCAACCGAACCTGGCCACGGAGATGGCGGCCCTGCAGGAGCGCATCACCTCCACCAAGAAGGGCTCCATCACATCGCTGCAGGCGGTCTACGTGCCGGCGGACGACTACACGGATCCGGCCCCGGCGACCACCTTCGGCCATCTGGACTCGACGATTCGCCTCGAGCGGGCCATCGCCGAGTTGGGCATCTACCCGGCCGTCGACCCGCTCACGTCCACCTCCCGGGTGCTCGATCCGCTGGTCGTTGGCCAGGACCACTACGACACGGCCCGCGAAGTCCAGCGCGTGCTGCAGCGCTACCGCGACCTGCAGGACATCATCGCGATCTTGGGAATCGACGAGCTCTCCGAGGAGGACAAGGCCACGGTTGCGCGGGCTCGGCGCCTGCAAATCTTCAGCAGCCAGCCGTTCCACGTGGCCGAGGTCTTCACCGGCCGGCCCGGGGCATACGTGCCGGTCCGAGACACCGTGGCCTCGTTCAAGGAGATCCTGGAGGGCAAGGTGGATGACCTGCCCGAGCAGGCCTTCTTCCTGGCGGGTACCCTGGACGACGTCCGCGCCAACGCGGCGAAGCTGGCGGAGTGACACCCGCACTCGGGCGCCTCGTCGCTGTCCGACGTCGCTCCGCACTGAAGCGGTGGCCGAGTGCTCCGCGAGCGGCGGCAGCTCCCGGTGCCCGGACCGCCCGAACCGGCGCAACAACTGTCGGCGGACAGCGACGAGGCGCCGCAGCCGGCATGAGTAAGGAATAGCGATGCCCCTGCATCTGGAGATCGTTACTCCGGAGCGGCTCGCCTTCGAAGGCGACGTCGACGAGGTCATCGTGCCCGGCAGCGAGGGCGAGATGGGCGTCCTGCCTCATCACGAACCGCTCATCTCCCTGCTCGGCGAGGGCGTGCTGCGTCTGAGGCGGGGCGGGCACGAGGAGGTGTTCGCCATCTTCGGCGGCTTCCTGCAGGTACGGCCGGATCGAGTCGTCGTGCTGGCCGAAACGGCGGACATGGCATCGGAGATAGACCTGGAACGCGCCGAGCGTGCCCGAGCCGACGCTCAGGCCGTCCTGGAGGGGGGATACGTGGAGCCGGCCGATCTCGCCGCCGCCAGGAGCGCGTTGCAGAGGGCTCTGGTTCGCATTCGAGTGGCTGAACGAGGACCCCGGGGAATGGCCCGAAGCGAGCGCGACGCGATGCGGCGGGCCGCCAACGAAGAGCCATCGGACCAGTAGCGGATGGCCGACGCTCGCCCGTTCCACTGGGAGTTCAGCCCGGAACCCATCGCCCGCGAGGTCCTGCGGATCGAGGGCGGCCACCGCTTGGAGGGCTCCGTCGCGATCAGCGGGGCCAAGAACGCAGCCCTGAAGCTCCTGGCCGCCGCGACCCTGACCGGCGAGCGTTGCCGCTTCACCAACGTCCCGGAGATCGAAGACGTCCGCGTGCTGGCCGAGGTCCTGGGCGACATCGGCGTGGCCGTGGATCATCCCGCCCCGAACGTCTACGAGGTTGCCTCCGGCGACGCCGAATGGCTCTTCGTGCCGCTGGAGGCCGCGGCCAAGATGCGGGCGAGCTTCATCCTGCTCGGACCGCTGCTTACGCGGTTTGGGCGGGTGATCATCAGCAACCCCGGCGGTGACCGCATCGGCCGGCGGCCGGTGAACCTGCACGTGGACGCGATGCGAGCCCTCGGAGCGGAGATCGAGTACCGCAACGGCTACTACTTCGCCAAGGCGCCGGGCCGGCTCCGGGGCGGCCAGATCACGTTCCCTCAGATCACCGTCATGGGCACCGAGAACGCGATGCTCGCGGCGGTCCTGGCGGACGGTCACACGGTCATCGAGCCGGCGGCACTGGAACCCGAGGTCGACGACCTCATCGTCTTCCTGCAGAAGATGGGTGCGCAGGTCGAGCGCACGGCCCCGCATAGGATCGAGATAGAAGGCCGCCGCCGCCTGCGCGGCGCCGATCACTCGGTCGTGCCCGATCGAATCGAGGCCGGAACCTTCATCGTCGCCGCCGGGGTGACGCATGGCCGAATCACCCTTCGGGGCGCTGAGTTCGACCACTTGGGTGCCTTCCTTGACGTCATGACGGAGATCGGCGTCTCGGTGAGCTGCAGCCCCGACGAGATCGAGGTCGATGCCACGGCGGCCGACCTCAAGCCTTTACGGTGTCGCGACATCGAGACCGCGCCCTATCCGGGCCTCGCAACGGACCTCCAGCCACCCACGTGTGTGCTGTTGACGCAGGCGGAAGGCACGAGCCACGTCCACGAGACCGTCTTCGAGGACCGGTTGGAGTGGCTCGGCGAGCTGCGCCGCATGGGCGCCAGCGTCGAGATCGCGGACCAGCACCACGCCGTCATCAACGGCGCCACGCCGCTCCACGGCGCGGAGGTGGAGATCGGCGATCTTCGGGCCGGTGCGTCGCTTATCCTTGCCGCCCTTGCCGCCGGCGGTGTGACCACGATTCGAGGGGCGCACCACGTCCAGCGCGGCTATGAGAAGATCGACGCGAAATTCATGGAACTCGGGGCCAGTATCGAACGGATTTCGGAAGGGACGTAGCACGTCGGCATGAAGATCGGAATCGACCTGGGCACGGCCAACATCATCGTCTACGTGAAGGGCCACGGAATCGTGATGCAGGAGCCCTCCGTAGTCGCCGTCGACGACCAGAACCACATCGTGGCGGTCGGCGAAGAGGCCCGAGAGATGATCGGCCGGACGCCCGGCAACATCCAGGCCATTCGGCCGATGCGGGACGGCGTCATCGCCGACTACGTCATCACCGAGGCGCTCCTGGACCACTTCATCCACCGCGTCCAGCAAGGGCGTCGCTTCGGCTGGGGCAAGCCTGAGGTCATGATCAGCGTTCCAGCGGGCGTGACCAGCGTAGAGAAGCGCGCCGTTCGCGACGCGGCCCTCAAAGCCGGCGCGGCAGAGGCCTACCTGATCGAGGAACCACTCGCGGCGGCGATCGGCGCCAACGTTCCGATCAGCGGCCCGTCGGGATCGATGGTTATCGACATCGGCGGCGGGACCAGTGAGATCGCGGTCATCTCGTTGGGCGCGATCGTCGTGTCGACCAGTCTCCGGGTCGGCGGCAACAAGATGGATGAGGCGATCGCCAGCTACGTCCGCAAGAAGTACAACCTGATGATCGGCGACCGAACGGCCGAAGATGTCAAGATTCAGATCGGGACGGCCCTGCCGCTCGAGCGTGACCTCACGATGGATGTTCGGGGCCGCGACCTCATCGCCGGACTGCCGCGAACCATCCCGATGGACAGCACGGAAGTCATGGAAGCCCTGGAGCCGCCACTCCAGCAGATAATCGGCGCCGTCCGGCTCGTCCTCGAGCAGACGCCTCCTGAGCTCTCCAGCGACATCATCGACAAGGGTATGGTCATGTCCGGCGGCGGCTCGCTGCTGCGGAACGTCGACAAGCTGCTCACTCAGGTGACCGGCGTACCCTGCCATGTCGCCGACAACGCGCTGCATTGTGTCGCTCTGGGGACCGGCGTAGCGCTCGAACACTTCGAGTTCTTCAAGAAGTACCTCGGCTCGCAGGCCTGATGTCCGCGTCCGTGGCGGACTCGACCCAGGAAGGCGTCCGCGCGTTCATCGACCTGCACTGCCACACCAGCGCCAGCTTCGACTCGCTCGCGACCGTGGGTGCGGTCGTGCGCGCCGCGGCGTCCCGGGGTCTCACCCACCTGGCCGTCACCGACCACGATCGGATCGACGCCGCCCTCGGAGCCCAGGCCGTGGCTCCCCCCGGGCTGACGATCATCGTCGGCGAGGAGGTCAAGACAGCCGACGGCGACCTCATCGCCATCTTCATTCGCGAGCTGGTTCCGCCGGGATTGTCGGCCGCCGAGACGATCGCCGCCATTCGCGAGCAGGGCGGGCTGGTAGGGATCCCGCATCCCTTCGACGGACTCCGAGGCTTCGGCCGCAAGAGCGGCACCGGGATCGAGTCGATAGCCGGCCTCGTGGATTGGGTCGAGACCTACAACGCCCGCGTGATCGGCGGATCCGCCAACGAACGAGCGGCGACCTTCGCGCAGGAGTATGGTCTGCCCGGCCTGGCCGCCTCTGATTCGCACACGGTGGTCGAGGTCGGTGTCTCCTACAACGGGGTCCTGGGGGATCCGAGCACCCCTGCGGGGTTGCTCGCCGCCATCGAGGCCGTGGACATGCATCCCGCCAGAGCCACCTTCTATGTCAGGGCGTGGACGCCGCTGGCCAAGATCATCCAATCCATGCGCGGGAACGGCCGCCGCCGTGCGCCCGGGACCAGAGGGGACTCCCGATGACGGATCAACAGGAACACCACCTCCGCCCGATCGGGGATTCTCTCGGTCAGGAGGCCGACGCGCTCATCAACCCGGAAGAGGCCGTCGAGGTCCCGCCGCCCGAGCAGATGTCGCTCATGCGACGGGTTCGCCAGCCCAAGACGATCCTCTCGATCGCTGTCCCGCTGGTGATCATCGTGGTCGCGGTACTCCTCAACAGGGACAAGCTCGCCGAGGTCCCCAGGGATGTCGGCAAGGCGAACCTGGGGCTCGTCGGGCTTGCCTTTGCCGTCTACTACCTCGGCTTTCCGTTGCGCGGACATCGCTGGACGGTGCTGCTAAAGGGAGCTGGGTACCGGATCTCCACGAAGGACGGGACGGAGATCCTGTTCCTCTCGTGGCTCGTGAACTGCGTCGTTCCCGCGAAGCTGGGCGACGTCTACCGAGCCTATCTGCTCAAGCTCAACAGCCCCGTGTCGCTGACCAAGACCCTGGGGACGGTCTTCATCGAGCGGATCCTCGACCTGTTCGCGATCGCCATTCTCGGCCTTGCCGCCGGCTACATCCACTTCCGAAACGGATTGCCCGGCGACGTCCAGGTCATCTTCGCGTTCGCCGTGGCCCTCGTCGTCTTGCTGGCCCTGGCGCTGATCGGGATGCGAAACTTCGGACGTCGCCTCGTCGAGGCGCTCCCGTTGCCCCACCGCGCCGAGGAACTCTACGATCGCTTCGAGGAGGGGGTCTTCCAGTCCGTCGGGCTGCGCGGCCTCCCCTGGCTCGGCCTTCTGACTGGGATCATCTGGCTGACCGAGGGATTCCGTCTCTTGTTCGTCATTCAGGCCTTCGGTTTCGCCGACATCCACCTGGGCATCAGCGGCACGCTCTTCGTGGCACTGTGCGGTTCGCTGCTGACGGCGGTGCCACTCACGCCGGGCGGGCTCGGCTTCGTTGAAGCCGGGGCAATCGGACTCCTGACTACGGTCTTCGGCATTCCGTTTCCAGAGGCGTCGGCAATCGTCCTGATCGACCGTGCCATCAGCGTCTTCTCTATCGTCGTGCTGGGTTCGGTCGCCTACGTCATCTCGTCCAAGCCGCGTGGCAGCGGGATCAAGGTCGAGGAGATCACGAGGGTGTCCGACTCGACCGGCTGAGGGCCCACGAGAGAGTCAGCCCGGCGTTCCAGACGACGGCTGGAGGGCAACCCTGCGGCGGTTCTCCCCAGCCTGCCGACAGTTGCCCCGCGTGCGGTACCAATAGGTCATTAACCCTTTGGTGGTCTCTTCCGATAGTTCCAGTATCGGGGCAGAATGCGCCGAACCCGGGAGCCAACTCCGTATGGCCGGACCCACTGGACGAGCCTTCAACGAGTGGCTGAAGGCCCAGCTCAAAGCGAAGAAGATGTCGCAGCGTCAGCTGGCCCAGCAATCTGGCGTAGACCACTCCACGATCTCTCGACTTATCCACGGCGACCGCATGCCCTCTCTGGGCACGGCCACGAAGCTTGCCCGCGGCCTGCGCGAGATCCGAGACGACGCCGAGGCGCCGCAGTACCTGAGCACAGTCGCTTCGGGCACGGCCAACCCGACCGCCCGCGTGGAGTACGCCCTTCGCGCCGACGACGTCCTTTCCGAACCTCAGGTCCGCCAGGTCATGGAGTATTACCTCGCCGTTCGAATGCGCCGCTTTGCCCGGGGATACTCGAGCATCAGGCCGAGCGGCCGGCCGATGGAGCCGCGGCGCCTGCTCGACGATCGCCGTGACTCACCGGTACTGTCGGCCGCGATGGCCGGCCGCGCCGTGCGACCGATGCTCCATCCCCTGCCGCCTCGCGTCCGCACGGGCCGCGACGCGGGCTGACCGGACGTCGCAGCCGGGTCCGCCCATTCCTACGGTGCGCGCCGATAAACGGTGAGTATGCGGTCGGGAGCGGCGGCGAATCGGTCCACGAACGCGAGATTGCGACCATCGGAGTCGCGTGCCCGCCACTCTTCTTCCGCGGGCCCGCCACACCCCGAGAGCCAGAACGTATCGCACAGGACGACTACAACCGCGGCCTGCTCGGGTGCCACGAGACTCACCCCATCCCGGACGAGTGGATACGCGTAGGCGTCGCCCCCTTTGACCGCGAATAGCGGGACCAGCGCAACGGCCGAGCCGCCGGCGTCGCGCTCGACCCGTGTCGCCGCCGCCTGCGCCGCCGGCCAGCCGCCGTCCGGGGAGGTCAGGGGCGGCCAGCGGTAAACGTTCCACGCCACCAGGGCCACGATGGCCACGACTGCCGCCGCGCGCCGCATCGCTGTCGAGCCCCGTGTGGGCCGTAGCCGCCACAGTCCGCCCAATACGAGGCCTGCGGCCACGAACACGAGGGGATCGGCGACGATGTGATATTGCTCCGTGGGCAGCCCCTGGACCTCCGAGACGGCGTGAACCCCCAGTCCCAGGGCCAGGATGATCAGGAGCAGGCCGCCGCCCACGAGTCGGGTGCCGAGGCGCTCGATCGCCTCGGGCGATTCGGCCCGATCCTCTGAGATGGCCGATCCGGCAGCATCACGTCCGCTGGGATCCCTCGCGTCGTCTGGGCCTGCCTTCTCGACCGCGCCGCCGGCCGTCTTGCGTGCGGCCGTCTCTCGCAGTCGCCACAGCATTCCCGCCATCAGGCCCACGGCCACGATCAGGGCGATCGGGGCGGCGGGGACGAAATCGATCAGCGGCCAGCGCGTAAGGGGCCAGGCCAGTATTCGAATGGCGCTGAAGAGAACGCGCGTGATGGGATCGTGGACCGCGACCGTGGTCGGGCTGGTGAAGTAGGCCAGGATCCCGCGCGTGTCGGAGAAGTCGTGGCCGACCTCCGAAAGGATCATGGGAAGGAAGGTCGCGACGAAGAGAACGAGGCTGGCCAGCCCCCACAGAACGACAGAGCGCCGCCGGACTGCGGGCCCCTGCCTCAAGTCGAATGCATAGGCCGCCGCCATCGGTAGCAGGATCACGGCCGCGGCGATGTGCGATTGGGCGGCGACTGCCGACCCGATAGCAGTCGGGATCCACCACTGGGCCCTCTGCGTACGTATGGCCTGCCACGCCCCAAGATAGGCGAGAGCCGCACCCGGTTCCACCGGCGTTGGATTCCAGATGAAAGTCGAATAGCCGATGAGGCTGGCCGACACTGCCGCCAGGAGCGCCGCGGCGAGACCTGCCGGCGTCCCGGCGATCGATCGAGCGATCCACCAGACGGCCAGCACCACCAGCAGACCGAGCAGAGCGACCTCGCCGACGACCCACGTCGGGTCGCCGTTTCCCAGCCAGGCCGCCGGCAGGATGATGTCGCGCGAAAGGGCGCCGTGGTGGAAGTTTCCCAATGACGAAACAGGACCGAAGGTCGGCAGGCGTCCCGTGGCGAGGGCGTCTCTCAGGGCCAGCATCTCCGTGCCCTGATCGGAGTCCCAGCCTCCACGCACGGGCAAGTTTACGAATCGGAAGGCCGCAGCCGCCGCCACGATCCCGGCCACGCAACCAAGTTCTCGCCCGCCCACGCCGAGACGGTTCGTCAGGGGGCGGGTGACGGCGGTCATGCGGGTAGCTCGCTGGCCGGGCCCTGCGTGAGCGGCCTGTCTGCCGCCAGGTCGCCCAGCCTGGCCACGTTGACCGCGTCGTAGCCGTTCTCGGCGCCGGGCGTCTCGAGGTAGAAGGCGACGTGGCTCAGCGCCGGATGGCACAGGAAATGGGCTAGCCCGACACGGCCAATCTGGCCATCCCCGAGGTGGGCATGGTGGTCGCGGCGCGACCCGAGGTCGGAGTGCGAGTCGTTCATGTGGATCATGACCAGTCGCTTCAGGCCGATCGTTCGATCCATCTCCTCGAGCAGGCGGTCGATTACGTCCGGGCGAGAGACGTCGTAGCCGGCCCCCCAGAGATGAGCTACGTCCAGGCAAACGGCCAGTTGGCCGTCCAGCCCGCGAGCAGCCGCCTGGTCCAGCGCCATTGCCAGCTCCTCGATAGTGGAACCGATCGCGTACCCCCCGCCCGACGAGTTCTCGAGGACCAGGAGCGGAGCGTCCGGCCCCGAGAAGGGTCCGTCAGTGGCCCGCTCCAGGCCGTCGACCAGGCGATCAATCCCCGCTTCCAGGCCCGCACCGCGATGCGAGCCGACATGGACGTTGACGAACCGGGCGCCGAACTCCGGCGCATGCGCCAGCTCATGCCGGATCATCTCCACGGACCGCCCGAACAGATCGTCGTCCGGACCTGCCAGATTGACGAGATAGGCGGCATGGATCGCGACGGGCCGGATGTCCAGCTCCTCGATCCGCAGCCGGAAGGCGGCGGCCTCGGGCGGGGTCTCCGCCCTGCGCCGCCACGCGGTCGGGTTGTCGCTGAAGATCTGCAAAGCCGACGCGCCGATCTCCGACGCACGTTCGGCCACCCGGACCAGACCCATCGCCATCGGCAGATGAACCCCGGCCCGCCTTCCGCCCGGCAATTCGACCCGTTCCGACCGCCCTGCGGAGTCGCCTGTGCGCCGAACGATCTGGTTACCTGGAGGTGCGGTCGTCAAGCTGCTCCTACCTCGTCGCCCTGACCACCTGGCTTCTTGCCCTCAGCCGGCTCCACGGACTTTGCGCCCCGGTGTGTACTCACCGCCGATGACCGGCTCGATCAACCCGTAGTCGCCGGCGTGTCGCTTGTACAGGACGCACAGCCTCTCGGACTCCGCGTTCACGAATATGAAGAAGCGGTGGCCGAGCTCCTCCATCTGGGCCAGCGCATCCTCCTCGAACATGGGCTGGATGGCGAAGCGCTTCGTCTTGACGATCCGATGACGCGGCTGCTCCTCTTCGGCGACGCTCTCCGGTTCTTCGCCGGCGGCTCGGCGGGCCCTGGCTTGCCCGGGCCGGACCTTTCCACGCGGTTTCTCGCGGGCATCGACCGCCTGGCGCTCGATCCGGTCGATGACCGTGTCGAGGCTGGCCTGGTAAGTGGGACCGGCGGCGTGGCTTCTTAGTGTCTGACCGTCGACGACCATGGTCACCTCGGCGATCTGCGAGTCCGAGGCGCTGCGATGCTGCTCGTTCGAGAGTTCGACCACCGCATCCGTGCTTTCGTCGAGCAGCCGTTCAAGCCGGCGCATCTTGCGCTCCGCGTACTGCCGCACAGAGTCCGGGACGTCGATGTTCTTGCCCTTTACGATCGTCCTCACGGCTGACCTCCCCAACGCAAATCGCCGGGATCCAGGCGGCTCGAGGCCGTCTCGAGAACCGGCGTTCTCGGATGAGCCGCCGCCACGCGGCCGGTACGGAAGCCGGTCCCCAGGGTGGGACTCGGCCGTTTTAGGCTCAGCGTTCGCGCGCCACCGTCAAACCCGCCACCGCTGTCGCTCCCGCTTCGTAGAGTGCCTCGGCGCATGCCGCCAGAGTCGATCCGGTCGTCACGACGTCGTCCACCAGGATGACCCACTTCCCGGCGACGACGACGGCTTCCCCCGAGCTTCTGGGCGCGAAGGCGCCGGCCACGTTCATCCGGCGCGCCTGCCGACCCAGCTCGAACTGTGGCGAGGTGTGGCGGAGCCTCTCGAGACTCGCTCGCCACGGCACGTCCAGCACTCGAGAGACTCCGGCGGCGAGCAGGACCGCCTGGTCGTAGCCTCGCTGCCGAGCTCTCTGCGAGTGGACCGGGACCGGAACCAGCAGCTCCCCGCCCGCCCCGGCTTTGCGCCATCGGGCCGCCATCGCCGCGGCCAGCGGGTCGGCGAGTCTCCTCTCGCCCCCGTACTTGAGGCTGTGCAGGGCGGCCCTCACCACTCCTGAGAACGGCGCGCACCACTCCAGCTGAACCAGTGGCAGCGGCAACGGGGCGGGCAGGCCGATCGGGACCCCGGCCGGCAATCGCAGCCGCACCTCGAAGGCCCGCCGGCAGGATTGGCACAGAGCCGCGCCTTCCGCCCCACACCCCGGACAGGCAGCGGGCAGGGCCAGATCCAGAAGCGACGCCGCCACCGATCGGGGAGCGCGCGATACCATGCCGCGAGGCTAGCGAGTCTCGCTTACGCGCGGCGTATCGGAGACTCACCAGGGTGGCGCTGGTCGGGAGAAGAGCGGCCGCGCCTCCCATTGGTACGGCGGCCGCCGCGCATCCGGTGGCGTCGAGTGGGTGCCTCCGCCGTCTCACGACTCTCGACAGCGTCCTACAGCGCTCAAGGCCGGCCGATGGAGATCTGGTCGCCGACCGCAGTTTCGGATGAATCGATCGTGCCGACCGGCAACTCCAGGACGCCCTTGGCGCCGCCCACCCGCCACACCACGCCTCGCCAGGGCGGCACGGCGCGGCGCACAGACAGCACTCGCCTGGAGCCGTCGCCACTTGAGGGGGGTGCCACGAATAGGACATCAATCGAGAACCTCATGAACAGCATATGGATGCCGTTCTCGCCGGGAAGCCAAAGTCCCTCTCCGGCCGGCAGCGCCGCTCGGCCCATGAGTCCCATGAACTTGGCCCAGAAGGAAGAGCCATCTTCGAGTCGCTCGGCGAGTTGGGTTCCGCGGCTGATGTTGCGGGCCACCAGCCGCCGCCGACTCACTTGATGACGCCCGAGCTGAAGGTCTTGACGATGGAGATCAGGGCCGGCCCGAGAATGACGATGAAGAGGGACGGGAAGATGCATCCAACCAGTGGGAAGAGCATCTTGATCGGTGCCTTGGCGGCCTGTTCCTCGGCGCGTTGCCGTCTCTCGATGCGGAGTTGCTCGGACTGGATCTGCAGCACCTTCGAGATCGAGACGCCCAGCTGCTCCGCCTGGACGATCGCGCCGATGAAGTTGGACAGGGGCGCGACGTTCGTGCGCGGGACCATGTCCCGTAGGGCGTCACGCCGGGCCTTGCCCACGCGAACCTCGGCGAGCGCCCGTCGAAACTCGTCGCTGAGCGGACCCGGGAGCTTCTCGACCACCTTTGCCAGGGCCGCGTCGAAGCCGAGCCCCGCGCGCACGGAGATGGTCAGCAGGTCGAGGGTGTCCGGGATCATCACGAGGATGACCTTCTGGCGAGCCTTGATCTTCCGGCCAAGCCAGAACTCCGGCAGCATGTAGCCGATGCCGGCGCCGATCAGGGCGATGAGGAGCCCGCCGGTCAAGTTGGCGGACAGCACGCCGAACAGGAGGAACATGATCGCGCCCAGCGCGATGGAGACCAGTATCTTCACGCCCATCCAGTCGGTCAGCTTGAGATCGCCTGGGTTGCCCGCCATGGCTAGTCGCTTCTCGGCGACCTCGGTCGAGGAGACTCTGGTGAGGCGTCCGCCCATTCTCGAGAGACGGGCGACGAGCGGCCGCAGTGTCCGCTCGGCGAAAGGCTGCTGAAGCTCGAGCTCCTCGAGGTTCTTCGCCTGCACGGAGCCGAGCTGAGTCAGGCGAGCCTGGACGGGATCGACCGGCGAGCCGCTGGCCAGGCCGACGATCAGAAGCATGATTCCGCCGAAGACGAGGACGGGGAGTATGTAGATGAGCATCTCTCAGACCTCGATGGCGACGATGCGCTGGATCAGGACCCACCCGATGAACATGAGGAACCCACCGAACGCGAGGATGATCACGCCGGCCGGCAGCCCCAGGATGCCCGGTGGGTTCTCGAACATCGGCTGCAGGAAGGTGGGGGCGATTACGAACAGGATGCCGATCAGGGCAACCGGCATGCCGGCGACCAGATAGCCCGACATGCGCTGTTGAGCCGTGAGGGTGCGGATCTCGCCCTTGATTCGGACGCGTTCGCGAATGGTGAATGCGATCGAGTCCAGGATCTCGGCGAGGTTCCCGCCGACCTGGTGCTGGATGGTGATGGCGGTGGCCATCAGCTCGAGGTCGTCCGATCGAACGCGACGGACCATGTTCTCCAGCGCCACGTCGAAGGCGAGGCCCAGGTTGACCTCTCGAACAACCCGGCCGAACTCGGTGGTCATCGGTGGCTGCGCCTCCCGGACGACCATCTCAATGGCCTGTAGAAACGACGATCCGGCTCTTAGCGCGTTTGCGATCAGGGTGATGGTGTCGGGCAGTTGCTTGTTGAACGCGTTCAAACGCCCGGCGCGACGGCGACCCAGCCACATCCGGGGCAGGAAGAACCCAACGCCCGCGCCGATCAGCAGGGCTATGGGGGACCGGAGCGGTGTCAATACCAGGCCGAACATGAGGAAGATGAAGGGGATTGCGAGGACCGTCCCCGCCCAGATGGCAATGAACTCGCCGGGCTTGAGCTTCAGGTCCGCGCGGGCGATGTCGCGGGCGAGGCTGGCGCCGAAGTCCCGCTGCTCGACCACTCGGTTCAGGCGAGCCAGAGCGACGCTCTGACCCAGCATCTCGCCGATGCCGGCCGACGGCTGAGCGGACCCGGGCGACGCCGTCACCTCGTTCCGTCCTGCGGCGTAGCGCTCCAGGCGGGCGCTGATCCCGGCGCTCCCGCCCGAAGTCGTGAGGCCGAGAACGAGCAGCAAGATACCGGCGAATACCAACAGGCCGAGGACGATACCTAACATTGTTTGCCTCTCCCCGCCTCGCTCAGTATGAGAATCCGAACAGGCCGCGCGGCAAGTGAATGCCTTTGATCTCGAACTTCTCCACGAACTTGGGCCGGATGCCTGTGGCCCGGAGCCGACCCTGAATCTTGCCGTCGACCACGCCCGTCTGCTCGAACAGGAAGACGTCCTGCATGACGACAACGTCGCCTTCCATGCCCTGGACCTCGGTAATGAACTCGATGCGGCGCGAGCCGTCCTTCATGCGTGACTGATGGACGATGAGGTCGACCGCGGACGAGACTTGCTCGCGGATGGCCCTCAGGGGCAGATCGACGCCGGCCATGAGGACCATCGTCTCCAGTCGGGAGAGCATGTCGCGCGGGGTGTTGGCATGGCCGGTGGACATTGAGCCGTCGTGGCCGGTGTTCATGGCCTGGAGCATGTCGAGGGCTTCGCCGCCTCGGCACTCGCCGACGATGATCCGGTCGGGACGCATGCGGAGGCAGTTCCGGACGAGCTCGCGGATCGGGATCGCCCCGCGGCCTTCGATGTTCGCCGGCCGCGACTCGAGCGTGACCACGTGTTCCTGGCGAAGCTGGAGCTCCGCGGCGTCTTCGACTGTGATGATCCGCTCGTCGTTGGGAATGAACGAGGAGAGAACGTTCAGGGTCGTGGTCTTGCCGGAGCCGGTGCCGCCCGAGACGAAGATGTTGAGGCGAGCCTCTACGCAGGCGCGAAGGAAGTCGAACATCTCCGGCGTGGCGGTCCCGAACCTGATCAGATCGTCGACCGTGAACGGGGAGGCCGAGAACTTACGAATGGTGATGACCGGTCCGATCAACGACAGAGGCGGGATGATCGCGTTGACGCGCGAGCCGTCGGTGAGGCGGGCATCGACCATTGGGCTGGACTCGTCGATGCGGCGACCGATCGGGGAGATGATGCGATCGATGATGCGCATGACGTGGTCGTCGTTCTGGAAGACGACGTTGGTCA
>PMIP01000041.1 GCA_003158295.1 Chloroflexota bacterium
CGGGATCACCTGGCTGTAGCCGCCACCCGCGGCGCCGCCCTTGATCCCGAAGACCGGGCCGAGCGAAGGCTGTCGGATGCAGACCGCCGCTTTGTGTCCGAGGCGGTTCAGCCCCTGGACCAGGCCGATGTTCGTGGTCGTCTTGCCCTCGCCGAGAGGCGTAGGTGTGATCGCGGTCACGACGACGTACTTGCCGCGCTTGCCCCTGGCCGCGGCCTCGGCCTCCAGCCGCTCGATCCCTTCGAGGCGAACCTTGGCCTTGAATGGCCCGTACAGCTCCACCTCGTCGTCGCGCAGCCCGAGCTCTCGGGCGACGTCCATGATCGGCCGCGGCGAAACGGAGCGGGCGATCTCGAGGCTGCTCGGCATACCAGCGCCACTCATATGGCGACCTCCGGTCTGTTGAGGACTTGCGTGGCCGGACTCATCGCGTCGTACCCTGGGCGACCGCGCTGCCCAGCTCCGCCTGGTCCCTTGCGGCTCGCAGCAAGTGGCTCAGCAGCAGGGCGTTTGTGAGCGGCCCGACGCCGCCCGGCACCGGGGTGATCGCCGCGACCACGTCCTTCGCCGATTCGAAGTCCACGTCGCCCACCAGCTCCTCGCCGACGACGTTGATGCCCACGTCCACGACGACTACTCCCGGCGAGAGCATCTCCCCGGTGATCAGGCCCGGTCGGCCGGTGGCCACGATCAGGATCTCGGCGTCACGGGTGTGGTGGCCCAGGTCGCGGGTCTTGGAGTGCAGAATCGTGACGCTGCCGTGCTCACGCAGCAGGAGCAGCGCCGCGGGCTTGCCCACGACGTTCGACCGGCCCACGACCACTACTCGCTTGCCGGCGATCTCGATCCCCGAGCGCTTCAGGATCTCGACCGCGGCTTGGGCCGTGGCCGGCAGAAAGCCCTCGTAGCCGAGGGAGAGCAGCCCGGCGTTGCGGGGGTGGATGCCGTCGATGTCCTTGGCCGGGTCGATCGAGTCGATGACCGTCCGGAGCGGGATGTGCGCCGGCAGCGGCATCTGGACGATGATCCCCGCCACGGCCGGATCGGCGTTGAGGCGTTCGATCTCCGTGCACAGCCCATCGGCCGTGACGTCCGCGCCGATCTCGACAAGCCGTCCGCTGACGCCGACCTTGTCGCACGTTCGAAGGATCTGCCGCAGGTACACCGCCGATGGGGCGTCGGCCCCGACGAGAACGATCGCGAGACTCGGCGCGTAGCCCCAGCGCTCCTTGAACCGCGCGAAATCCTCGGCCAGGCTCGCCCGAATCTCGGCCGCGATTGGGCCGCCCGCCAGCAGCCGCGGACCGACCCGGGCCGGGGAGATTGCTCCCTCGCCTGGGGCGGTCATTCGTCCTCCGGATCGCGGACCCTACCGGACAGTACAGTCTCGCGAGTCCGCGCCGCCACGGCCGCGATCTCGTGGAGGGCCTCGTCCAGCTGACGGCTCATCATCTCGTTGTAGCCCTCGTCGCCCGTGGAGGGCAGGTTGATGTTCACGTTCTCGGCGGCACCGCGCGCGGCGGCCTCGCCGAGGAGCGCCGCCACGAGCACGTCGCTGGCCGCATTGACGTTGCTGCGGCCCGCCAGCGCGTCGGCGCCGTTGGCAAGGGCAACGCAGGCCTTGACGCACTCCCAGGGAGCGTCGGATGCGGCTCGTGCCGCCGTCTCGATGGCCGCCTTACGAGCCGCCCGCTGCTCTTCGGTCTCGCGGGGCAATTTGAGCGCGGCCGCGTAGCCGGCGTATGCCTCGGCGTCCCTGTCGGCCAGCCTCAGGAACTCGGCAGCCAGGCTTCGACCGGCCTCGCCACAACGAGCGAGAGTCGTCTCATAGGCCGCGTACTTGGGCCGGCCGGTCGAGAGGCTCGCGACCATCGACACGAGCGATGCCCCTAGCGCTCCCGCCAGTGCCGAGGCAGCTCCTCCTCCGGGGACTGGCTCGGCCGACGAGAGGCTCTCGGTGAACTGGCGAACCGTCAGATCCGCGAACGACTTGGGCTTGGATGCTTGGTCCATGGCGCGATTGTAGGCACCCGGCCGTCTCGCGCGTTCAGGTTCCGGGTTTCTCCCCACATGAGGGGTGCTTTCCGGGGCGGACTCAGGCCAAACCAACCTCGTCGTCCACGCCGTCGACCGTCCAGCGGCGCGACCAGTGCTGGAAGCTCAAAGCCAGGCGAGCTCCTGGCGTCTCGACTTCGAAGATGGTTCGGGGCCCAACGGAGACTTTGTAAGCGGAATGCTCTTGGCGAATGGCAGTGAGCCGCTTGACCGGCAGGCGGACCCGGCCCCAGGTGATCTCACGGGGAGTGCCGTCGAACCAGTCGGCTCGAACGCGCACATCAACAGGCTCCATGCGAACGATGGCCATCGCGGTTGCTCCTCTTGCCTTTGGCGGGCCGTTGTTCGCTCGGGCACTGAGCGGTGAGAACGGACGTTCTATTACTGGCAGAATCTACTCGAACGGATGTTCGATGTCAAGGATTCGCGTCTCGAACCTCCGGTCACGGCAGGAGCATCGCCGGCGCAGATGACAGCTAGGGTGGCACAGCCTCGTGCGGCGCTCGGATCGTGCTGCTGGAGTCCCGGTCCGCAAGTACGGTGCCGGGTCTGGCACGGCGCCGAGTCGGGCGGGGGCGGCTAGTCGGGCGCGATCTCCGGCGCCGGCCCCCGGCGTGCCAGGGCCGCGAGGGCCGCGCGCAGGCGTCCCTGAGCGACGGCAACGCCCAGCAGCACCACAAGCCCGCCGACGGGCTCGTGCCAGGCCACACCCTCGCCCAGGAATGCGACGCCCACCACGATCGCGAAGAGCGGCGTCAGGTACGTGACCATGCTCGCCGTCGATGGGCCGGCCTCTCTGACGATCTGGTAGTTGAAGGCGAAGGCGATCCCGGAGCCGAGGGCCCCCAGGCCGAGCATCGCCAGGACCGGGTTCAGCGCGATCGGGCCGGGCAGGGGACCGGCGGCGATGGCCAGCGGCAGGAGCACGGCCGCCCCGCAGGCGACCTGTCCGGTGGCGAGACCGATGCCGCTCTCCGGGAGCCCTGTAAGGTGCCGGCGCACGTACGGGAAGGCGATGCCGTAGCAGGTCACCGCCCCGACGCAAGCGGCGATGCCCGTCCACTCCCCCGCGCCCAGCCCCTCCCAGACGCCGACGACGACGAGGATTCCGAGGAAGCCGATCAGCAGGCCGATGACGCGCTCGGCGTTGGGCTTCTCTTCCGGAAAGGCGAGCAGGATTACGGCCAGCGTGGTCAGCGGCGTGGCCGCGTTGATGATGCCGGCCAGGACGGACGAGACGTGCGTCTCGCCGATGGCGAAGAGCGTGAACGGCACGCTGTTCATCAGCATCGCCACGACGAACAGGTGGCGCCACGTCGAGAGGTTGCGCGGCAGCCGGGCTCCGGCGATGGCGGACACCACGACCAGCGCGCTCGCCCCGATGGCCAGCCGGACGAACGCCACCTGCACCGGCGCGAGCATCTGCAGCCCGAGCTTGATCCACCAGAAGGAACAGCCCCAGGTTGCGGCCAGCAGCACGAACACGACCTGCCACGGCAGGAGGTGTTGACGGCGGTGGTCGGTCGATGTCATGGGCGATCTCTCCGCTGGTCTCGTTCGGCGGAGGTTACTAGCCCCCGGCGATTCCATCTTCCGGACTTGTGGTTTGCCTTGTCGGGCCAAAACCGAAGGCCGGAAGCCAGGCCAACCCGAGGCCGCTATTCTCGGTGGCATGAATGCAGCGCAGCGTTTCGCGGCCGTGGGACGGCTCGCAACGGACGACGAATGGACGGCAGTCTCGGCCCGCCGCGCGGCCAGGCCGTTCCTCTTCCTGGTGACAAGCACCGGCATCCTGTGCACGCCCGGCTGCCCGGCCAGGGCCCCGGGTCGGGATCGGATTCGAGTCGTGGCGGGGCCCGCCGAAGCCCTGGCGGCAGGCGCCCGAGCGTGCCTTCGATGCCGACCGGATCGACTCTTCGGCTTCGAAACAGAGCCGCCGGCGGCCGGCGCGGCAACGGGCGCGGCTCCCGGCGGAGCAACGCGCCGGCCTGTCGAGGACGCCACAGCCCGAATCGCCGCGGCCCTGGATGCCGGCGACGACCTGCCGACCGACCGAGAGCTGGCCGGACCGCTCGGACTGACCGAGCGCAGGCTTCGAGAGATGTTTCGGGAGAGGCTCGGCGTGACGCCCCGGGCGTGGGCCGTGGCCCGGCGCGCGGAGCTGCTCCGGTCGCGACTTGCCGGCGGCCAGCCGGTGCTGCCCGCGCTGTACGACGCGGGCTACGGCTCGGCGAGCGCCGCCTACGAGGCCGCGAACGGGGAGCTGGGGATGGCGCCGGGACGGTATCGGACCGGTGCCGCGGGCGAGTCGATCCGCTGGACGATCGCCGCGATCCCCCAGGGAGTGGCGCTGGTCGCGGCCACGGACCGGGGGCTGTGCTCCATTCTCATGGGCCACGAAGCGGAGGCCCTCGCTACGGAGCTTCGGGCCGAGTTCCCGCGGGCGGCTCTCGCCCGCGACGACGCCGCCCTCACCGCCGTGGCCGGAATCGTGTCCGACCTGGCCGAGGGCCGGCGGCGCCCGGAGGCAGACGCGCTGCCGCTGGACGTCCACGCGACGGCGTTCCGGCGCCGGGTCTGGGAGGCTCTGCGGCGCATCCCCGCCGGCGAGACGCGCTCCTACGGGGAGGTCGCCGCGGCAGTTGGCGCCCCACGGGCGGCCCGGGCGGTGGGCACGGCCTGTGCCACGAACCCCGTTCCCATAGTGGTGCCCTGCCACCGCGTCGTCGGCGCGCACGGCTCGCTCGGCGGCTACGCCGGGGGCCTGGCCCGGAAGCGGCAGCTCCTCGACGCGGAGGCCGAGACCGCGGCCGCCAAACCGCGACGACTCGGTGGCACGCGGCAGGAGACCGGAGCGCCGGCCGGGCTCGACGGAGTCTGAAAGGCCACTCGAGCGGGCGACCCCTCATGCGGTGACGGTTGGCTTGCCTCTCCGCTCCCCCGCTCTGCTCTGGCTACGGCACGAAGTAGCCGGTCACGTCGAAGATTACCTGGGCTGTTGGACCCAGAGTCGAGGCGGCATAGGTGACCCTCAGAGTGCCTCCGGTACCCAGAGCCACCGTTACCGCGTTGGCCCGATCATCGCCGAGCGGGAAGTTGAGAGTGGAGCTGGTCGGGTTGTTCATGGCCACAGGGCCAATGAACAGGAAGCCCGCGCTGGTCTGCTGCGTGACCGTGAGGTTGCCGGTCACGGCGTAGACCCCGGCCGGCACACCAGAGCCTGTCACCTGGAACGTCCGCGCCACGTGCGAGCTCGACGGACCAGCAAGACCTGTGCCATTGCGCGTGTCGAGGAGGCGCGCCGGGTTGAGCGGGATGTACGTCGCGCCGCTCATGTTGGGCACGAAGTAGCCGGTCACATCGAAGATCACCTGGGCGGTGGGACCCAGAGTCGAGGCGGCATAGGTGACGCTGAGGGCGCCTCCGGTACTCAGGGCCACGGTCACCGCGTTNNGAGGAAACCTCCGCTGGTCTGCTGAGTGACGGTCAGGTTGCCGGTCACAGCGATCGCATTGGAGGGAACTCCACCGTGGCCTGTCACCGTGAAGCTCTGGGCCACATGGGAGCTAAAGATGCCCAGGCCACCGGTGTGATCGCGAGAGTCGAGGAGACGCGTGGGGTTGAGCGGGATGTACGTCGCGCCGCTCGTGTTGGGCACGAAGTAGCCGGTCACATCGAAGATCACTTGAGCCGTGGGGCCCAGAGTCGAGGCGGCATAGGTGACGCTCAGAGTGCCTCCGACACTCAGGGCCACGGTCACCGCGTTGGCCCGATCATCGCCGAGCGGGAAGTTGAGAGTGGAGCTGGTTGGGTTGTTCATGGCCACAGGACCGATGAACAGGAAGCCCGCGCTGGTCTGCTGCGTGACGGTCAGGTTGCCGGTCACGGCAGTGGCTCCGGCCGGTACGACCGCGCCGGTGACCTGGAATGGCCGCGCCACGTGCGAGCTGAAGGGACCGGACAGGCCGACGTTGCTGCGAGTGTCGAGGAGACGCGTGGGGTTGAGCGGGATGTACGTCGCGCCG
>PMIP01000055.1 GCA_003158295.1 Chloroflexota bacterium
CGGATGGCGTGCGGGCGGCTCGGGATGGCGAGGCCGGGGCGGCGGATGGCGTGCGGGCGGCGGCCGAAAAGGCGGGCGAGCGCGGCCTTACCGACCGAATGGGCCGGCTGAACCACCCGCGAGGGGGCCGGATCGGGGTCGATCGCCCATCCGGAGGTGCGTACGACGCCCGAGCCGGGGAGTTTCTCCTCAATACCAGCCAGAGTGGTACTACGGAGAAGCATCGCTCCGAAACGGGGCCGGCCAGCGTCTCTGGCGTCGGTGGCGAGCGTGATTCACGCTCAGATGACCCGACGACTGGGGCGGACGGGTCGATCGATGGACGGTCTCAGGCCCGACTCTCCACTTACCACCAGCCCCACTGGTATTACGTAGAAACTGGGCTGGAACGGCCGATCCACGGAGAAATCGAGGACTCGGGCCGGCGAGAGACTCCCGCCGCGGATCTCGGCGGCGGTTCGGCCGTGGAGCAGGAGCGGCGCCTCGCACGTCGGCAAGCGGCCCGATCGGACGACAAAGGCGGCCCTGGCGACTCTCCGGCAAGCGTGGCCTGGCTGGCCACGGAACGAGCCACGGAACGAGCCACGGAACGAGCCACGGAACGAGCCACGAAACGGGCGGCCGACTCAGGGGCGCAACGGGCCGTCATGCCGACGGCCGGCCACGAGCCGCATTCCAGCGTGGCGCGGGTCCAGCCGCAACCCCGGATGCCGGCGGAACTCCGGCGCGGCTCCACCGCGGGTCTCCCGGACTGGGAGCGCTGGCTCGCGTTCTGCGCCCGCATCGACGGCTTCCCGCGACATCTATCCATCCACTCCGGCGGCATGCTCGTGACCGCGGCGCCGCTGATCGACATCGCCCCGCTCGAGCGCGCAACGATGCAAGACCGCGTCGTCGTCCAGTTCGACAAGCGCGACGTCGAGACGCTCAAGCTGATCAAGCTCGACCTGCTCGGTCTCGGCATGTTGGCAGCGATAGACGAGACGCTCCAGCTGATCGAGCACGACAGCGGCGCCTGCGTCGATCTCGATCGACTACCGGAAGACGTGCCGGAAGTCTTCGAGATGCTGCGGGCCGCGGACACGGTGGGCGTCTTCCAGGTCNNATGCTCCAGGCGGCCGACACGGTGGGCGTCTTCCAGGTCGAGAGCCGGGCCCAGATGCAGACGCTGCCAAAGTCGAAGCCGGCAAGCCTGGACGACCTGGTCGTAGAAGTGGCGATCATCCGGCCGGGGCCCATCCAGGGCAACGCCGTCCACCCGTACCTGCGCCGGCGGCAGGGTCTCGAGCCGGTCACGTATCTCCACCCCAGCCTGGAACCGGTCCTGCGCGAGACTCTCGGCGTGATCCTGTACCAGGAGCAGGTCATGCAGATCGCCATCACAGTCGCGGGTTTCTCCGCGGGCGAGTCGGACGGGTTCCGGCGGGCGATGGGGACGTGGCGGTCCAGCCGCGAGATGGAGAAGCTCCACCAGCGGTTCGTCGACGGCTGCCGCGTCACCAACGGCCTGACGGACGAGCAGGCCGAGGAGCTGTTCCGCCGGGTCGCCGCCTTCGCCTCGTTCGGGTTCGCAAAGAGCCATGCCGCGGCCTTTGCCCGAACGGCCTACGAGTCGGCTTTCCTGAAGCTCTTCTACCCGGCTCAGTTCACAGTCGGGCTGATCAACGACGCCAAGCGCCACGGGGTGACGGTCTTGCCGGTCGACATCAACGCGTCGGAGTACAAGACGACCACGGAGTGGGTGGGGCGGGACGGCGAGCCACTCCCCGAAGGATCGGGCATTTCACGGCGACAGACGGCGGTGCGCTCGTCCGGCTGCATCGTGCCCTCGAATGCTTCGCGAGACCGCTGGGCGGCCGAATCGGCGGCCGGTTACGGAATCCGCCTGGGGCTGGCGCTCGTGAAGGGGATCGGTGAGGAGCATGCCGAGCGACTGGACGCCGAACTGGCCAACGGCCCCTGCACGACGCTCGCCGACGTGGTGGCTCGCACGGAGCTGCCCGAGGAGGTGGTCGAGCGGCTGATTCGGACCGGCGCGCTGGACTCGCTGGGGCGACCTCGCCGCGAGCTGTTGTGGCAGCTGCGCGAGGTGATGGGCGCGACGCGAGGCCGGGCGGCGACTCGTGTCGGCCGGGCCAGTACTTGGCGGCCGGCGAGCGGTAGGGAGGCCGGCGGTAGAGCCGCCGGGCGGCCGATGGACCTGCGTCTGCCGCCGACTCCTGCGCCCGAGCTGCCCCCGCTGACCGAGCGCGAACGGGTCGGGGACTCGTATGCGGTCCTTTCGCTCGACGCGCGGCGGCAGGTGATCTCGCTCTTCCGGCCGGCGCTCGATCGACTCGGCGCGGTGACGAATGCTTCGCTGGCGGATCGCGGTCCCGGCCCGGTGAGGCTGGGCGGGCTGGTGGTCACGCGCCAGCATCCGATGACGGCGCGCGGCACGGTATTCCTGGCCCTGGAGGACGAGACGGGGATGGTCAACGTCACTCTCTGGCCGGACGCGTGGGCCCGGCTTCGGGGAGTGGTGCGACGCCACGCGCTGCTCTACGTGGAGGGGATGCTCCAGCGCGAGGCGAGCGTCGTGAACGTTGTGGCGAACGAGATCAGGCCGCTCCCCGTCGTGGCGGAGTCGGTCGGTGGCCCGGCGCGGCCCGAAGGCGTGCGTGCGCTCGGCTACAGCGGCATGCGCCGCGGCTGAGTCGCTCCGGGCCACTCAGCGGCCGCAGGCCACCGGCCGCTGGCCGCCGGCTGCGCCCCGACGCGAGGCTAGCGGCGGGTGGTCTGGCCCCGACGGGCCGGCCGCTTCTGGCTCGACGATTTCGCCCCGCTGCGCTGCCGACCCCCACCCATGAGATCGAGGAACCGCTTGTACCAGCCGGATGCGGCGCCGATCAGGGCACCGAACGGCAATGCCACCGAGAGCCAGCTGACCGTTATCCCAAGTACGTTGGCGCCCGTGATCGTGGTGGTGCTGGCTTCGATCTTGAACTGCGTCGCAACCACGAGAGCGATGAGAGTCACGGTGGAGATCAACGCCGCGATGGCGCCCGCAAGCCACGTCGATCGCGGGGCGAGGAAGCCGGCCATCATCGGCGGCAGAAGCGGCAGCGGGTACAGGACGAACTGGAATATGACCGAGAGGATGGGGTCGTCCGCGACGACCGTGTTCGGGCCGATGCGCGGATACGCGACCAGGGCCGACAGCAAGCAGATAGCGGCAACCGGCCAGATAGCCCTGGTCCCGACCACGAGCGGCCCGATGTTCCGCAGATCGTCCACGTAGTGTGGCGTCCGGGTGGCCGCCCTTAGCGAGCCCATCACTCCGAGCCGTTCGCCGGGCTTGTGCGCGATCTCCGCGTCTCGGGTCCGAGTCGGTCGCGTGGAGGCGCTTCCATCTTCGTCGGGGACCGCTTCGGCGTCGGCCGCCGCTTGCGCCTCAGCCTGTGCCGCAAGGTAGGCGCGGTACTGGCGGCGCGCCTCCGCTCGATCGGTCCTCTTGGCGCGAGCCACGTCGTCTCCTCGGGTCGTTCTGGTGCTGCGCTGGGGCGGCCCTCTGGTCGGAGGACCGGCGCGGTCGGAATGTTAGTCGATGGCGCTCGCCGTCACAGGCTGTCGCCACGTCGTGCGTGCGGCGGCAAGCCTACGAGACCTGCCGGTGTTGGGCCGGCGGCGGCAAGCCTACGAGACCTGCCGGTGTTCGGCCGGCGGCGCGAAAGGCCAAGGCGAGGTCCACGTAGGGCTCACGTAAGGCTCAGACAAGGCCCCGACAGGGATCCGATAAGGCCCGCATAAGGCCGCGTCAATCGGGTCCTGCTAGAACTCTCCCGCCCACTCCCGCCGGAGAGGCCATCGAGGTGTCCGAATGCCAGCTCCGCGCGGGGTCTTCACCGGGCTATGTTCGTTCCTGGTCGCCATCGCGTTCCTGGCCGCGACCGTCTCTCCGGGCTACGCGGTGACACCCGTCTCGTGGCCGCCCGCGACGGGACCCGTCCTGGCGGAGGTCGTTACCGGTGGCGCGTCGGCCTCGGACGAGTACATAGAGATCGCCAACGCCGCCTCGGATCCGGTAGACCTGGACGGTCTGGAGCTCGTCTACGTCACCGCATCCGGGTCGACCGTCACGCGCAAGGCCAGCTTCGCATCGCCGTCGCCGCTGGCCCCAGGACAGCACATTCTCCTTGCCAACGGAGCGGGGATATACGGCCCGCTGGCGGACGTGACCTATTCGAGCGGCATCGCCGCCGACGGAGGCTCTCTCGTCCTCAGGCATGTCGGTGGGTCGGTCGTCGACGCGGTCGGCTGGGGGACCGCCACCAACTCGTTTGTCGAGGGCTCGGTTGCGCCGGCTCCCCCGGTCAGGTCGAGCATCGAGCGCCGCCCGGGCGGCATCGGTGGCAACTGGCTCGACACCAACGACAACGGCTCGGACTGGCTGGTACAGCCCAGCCCGATCCCTCAGTCGCTCTCGTCGGCGCCCAGGCCGCGTGCCTCGGATGCGCCACCGACCGCGAGCGGGTCCGAGCCGGCCGGGCCGACGCCCACGGTGGTGGGCTCTCCCTCCGCAGTGGACGAAACGGCGACGCCCGAACCGACGGCGACTCCCGAACCGACGGCGACTCCCGAGCCGGCGACACCCACCGAGCCTCCCGCCACGCCCACCGCCGCGGCAACGCCCACCGCCACGCCCTCGTCGCCGCCCGCGCCCACGCCCACCGCCAGCCCTTCGCTCTCCTCCCCGCCCCCAGCTCAAACCTGCGCCATCGCCGATGCCCGAGCCCTGGCGGACGGCACCGCCGCCACCGTCGAAGGAGTGCTCACGACCCGGCTGGCGGTCCTGGAGAGCGGCCGGGGCGGCTTCGTGCAGGATTCGACCGGCGGCGTGGCGATCTACCTGCCGCAGGTACCCGTCGTGCCACTGCCGGCCGGGACACGGGTCCGCGTCTCCGGGACCCTGGACGATCGATACGGCCAGCGGACCATTCGCGTCGACGATGGGGGATTGGCGGCGCTGGGCGAGGCGCCGCCGCCCGAGCCGCGACGGCGCGCCACCGGTGGCATGAGCGGAGCCGACGCGGGGGTCACCGTCGGTGCCTCGGGGACGGTCACTGCCTCGCCGGACTCTCTGGCGGATGGCCTCGGCGTCTGGATCGACGATGGGTCCGGCCCACTTCGAGTCGTGGCCACGCCGTCGGCCGTGGGCGAGAGGACGATCGTCAAGGGAAGCAGCGTGATGGTCTCGGGCCCGCTTGGCCAGCGCGCCTCGGGCAGCTCGCCGGGCTACCGGGTCGAGGTCACCGAGCCGGAATCGATGGTCGTCCTGGCTGGTCCATCGCCATCACCATCGGCCTCGGCCAGCGCCCTGCCGTCCGAACCAGCGGATGGCAGTCCCAAGCCCACCGCCGGCTCGTCGCCTACGTCTTCCGCCGCTGAGCCCGAACCGGACCTGGAGTCGATCGCGATCGCCCGAACCCAGCCCGCGGGCACCAACATCCACCTCGCCGGCGTCGTCACCGTCGCGCCGGGCATCGTCGGAAACCCGGAACTGCTGGCCATCGAGGATTCGTCGGGAGGGGTATTCGTCCGCCTGGCGGGACAGGTCGAGGGCCTGGAGCCCGGCCGCTCGGTCGAGGTCGTGGGCGTTCTCGCCGCGCCATACGGTCAGCTCGAAGTCCGCGAGCTGCAGGGACTGTCTCTCGGATCGCCGGGCGAGGATCCGGCACCTATCCCCGTCAGCCTGCCTGAGATCGGCGAGCCGATCGAGGGCTCGCTGGTGAGCATCCGAGGCACGGTCGACTCCGTGACCACGGATTCCGGGCGGCTGACTCTCTCCGTCGGCGACGGCAGCGTCGACGTGCGCGTGCTCGCCGACCCGTCGACCGGTCTGACCAGCACCGACGTCGCCCGGGGTGACCTCGTGGTACTGACCGGAGTCGTAGGCCAGCGTGCCTCCGCGTCCGGCCGGGCGGACGGATATCGTCTCTGGCTCCGGAGCAGATCAGATCTGGCCGTGCTGCCTGAGGAGACGCCGCCCGCCGGAGAGTCCTCGCCGTCACCGTCCGGGACCACGGTCCGGCACGACCTGGCTTCCGCGCTCGGTGATCGCGGCAGCTCGGTCGACGTGGAGGCCACCGTCACGGCTCCGGCCGGTCTCTTCGACCTGGGGGGCCCGACCATCGCGGTCGACGATGGGACGGCCGCGGTGGCGGTCATTCTTCCCTCCGGAACGGCCGGCCCACGCGTGGGGTCGCGAGCCCGCATCGTCGGCCGCGTGGGCCGCTGGGAGGGCGGCCCGACGGTGGTCGCCTCGCGGATCGTGCTCGATGACGAGCTCCAGGCCACCCAGCCGCTCGCGGTCACTGCCGCCCTCGGGCCGGCTCTCGAGTGGCGGCTCGTCCGGGTATGCGGCCGCATCGACAAGCTAACCCGGGCCGGCTCTCGTTGGAGGGCGGAGCTGCTCGTCGACGGCCAGCACATGATCGTTCTCGGCGAGCCGGCCGCGGGCGTCTCCGCGACAGGCCTGACGGCCGGCCGAATGGCGGTCGTGACAGGCATCGTCCGTCGCTCGACCTCCGATTCGTCGATCTTCCAGCTGCTGCCGCGGTCGTCGCTCGACGTTCGCCTGGGGCCGGCTCCGGAGGCGCTGTCGGCGCTGGGCGCGGTCTCGCACGGCTCCCCGGCCGCAGGCAGCTCCGGCTCCGCTTCTGCCACCGCGGCGCCGCCACGCGTCGACATCTCGGCGCTGGCCGGTCATATCGGGGAGAGCGTGACCATCTCCGGGCTGGTGGCGGACTCGGACGGGGAGCGCGCCACGGTCGATGACGGCACGGGCAGCGTCCGAGTCGGCGGATCGGGGGCGAGCGAGGCCATTGCCCTGCTGGAACCGGGCGACGCAATCGAAGTCTCGGGAGTCGTGGCCCAGGACGAGGTCGGGCTGATCATCTCCGTGGACCCCTTGACGATGATCACCTTGTCCGGGGACGGCGGCGCCGATCAAGCCCCCATCGCGCCGGCGGCGGGATTGCGCGCCGCGGACTCGCCGGATACGCGAGCCATGGCCGGCGCCGCCTCGGTCCACGGAGGGTCGAGCGACGGTTCCGGGGGGCTCGGTACGGGCGGGCCAATCCTCCTTGCGCTGCTGTCGGCCGTGGTTGCGGTCGCAGTCGCCGCTCGACTGGCCGGAAATCGCGCCCGATCCTTCGTGCCGGCACTCGTCGCCGCCGGCCGTCGAACAAGGGATAGGTTCCGCCTCGCGGTCCATTTGCCGCGTCCTGGAGGAATCGAGCTCCGGCTCGGAGCGCCCCGCGGGCCGCGCTGGACGCTCCGTCCACACAGCAAAACGGAGGTAGCAGAGCCCTCGAAACGACCCTCCGGGGAGGTTCTGGGGGCCGACGACGCGGCACTTGCGCGGGACAACCCATTTGATCGTGCTTGACGCTCAACTTTGGACCCGTCTATGCTCAGGCAAGGTGCGCAGCTTGTGCACCACGAACGGGGAACTAGGTATTGCCAAACGCGGATCCCGGAGTTGTCTTTCCAGCAACCCGGCAGCACGAGTTTCGGCATCGGCCGGACTCGGACCGCACCAGGCAGTCCCTCCATCATCGCCCTCAGGCACCAACGCCTGAGTCGGCGCGACCGCTATGTCCGGGGCGTACGCGTCCCGTTCGATCTATGGGAGGCTTCGAACCATGACCGAAGGCTATTGCGTCAAGGACAAGAAGAAGGTCGAGATCAAGAACCCCGTCAAGACCACGATGAAGAACGGCAAGCCGGCGACTCAGGGCACCTGCCCGATTTGCGGCGGCAAGGTTTTCCGGATCGGCGCCTGATCAGCCGACTCTCGATCGCCAACTGCGACCCCCGCCTCCGGCGGGGGTCGCGGCATTTGCCGGGCGAGTCGACCCCGCGCCGGTCCCATCCACGAGGCCGTGCCTGCGCTCCCCAGCCGGCCTGTCGGGCCGCCGGCCCGAACCGCCCGCTCACCGGGTGAGAGGCGTCACCCGTTCCCGGGCCGGAGCATCCACGCGAACGGGCCGACCGGCACCCTGGCGGCCGAATCCCCTTTGCTAGAATTGACGAGCATCCCCACCAAATCCGAACCGACGAGGATTTCCGCTGTCAGCACGACCTGTACTCGCCCTCGATGTCGGCGGCACGCACATCAGAGCCGCCGTCGTGTTGGACGATGGAACGCGAATCTCGCAGGCCAGGGGCCGAACGCCGGTAGCCGACGGTCCGTCGGCGATCCTTGACGCGTGCCGGTCGGCGTTGCGCGCCGCCCTGGAAGGGGCTCCGGCCGAGAGCCGAGATGCCATCGTCGGCATCGGCATCTGCACTCCGGGCCCCATCGACCCGTGGCGCGGGCTGGTCGTCCAGACGCCGAACATGGGCCCCGAGTTCGTCGACGTGCCGATTGCGGCTGAGATGGCAGCCGCCCTGAGCCTGCCGGCCTTCCTGGAGCGCGACACCAACGTTGCGGCCCTGGGCGAGATGGCCTTCGGAGCGGCTCGCGGCTGCCCCGACTTCATCTACCTGACCGTCTCGACCGGTGTCGGCGGCTCCATCGTCTCCGAGGGCCGCATCTTCCACGGACCGGACGGCACTGCCGGCGAGCTCGGCCACACGCCCGTGGCGATGGACGGAATCTGCGGCTGCGGTGCAGTAGGTCACCTCGAGGCCTTCGTCGGAGGGGCGGCGATGGCCCAGAAGGCTCGCGAGGCCATTACCGACGGCAAGAGCCCCTACCTGGCGGCCGTGGCGGATCGGCGAGGGGTCGAGACCATCGAGGCCCGCGATATCGCGGCGGGCGAGGAGGCGGGCGACGAGGCCTGCCACGCAATCATGGAGCGCGGTCGACGCGCCTTCGCAGTCGCCTGCGTCGGCTTCGTCGACGCGTTGAACCCAACGCGGATCGTGGTCGGCGGCGCGATCGCGGATGCCCAGGGCGAGCGACTACTCGGGCCGGCCCGGGCCGAGATCGCAGCCACCGCCTTTCGAACTCCCCGCAGCCGGGTCCAGATCGTCCCCGCCGAGTTGGGCGCGGACGTAGGCCTGGCCGGAGCACACCCACTCGTGATCGCGCGTCTCGGCGACCCAGCCTGGCGCGGCGGTCGGGCAACCCCAACCTCCGCGCACTCGGGTTGACCCGAGCGCGGCATCTTTCCCCTGGAGGAAGAACATGGCAGTTCGTGTCGGTATCAACGGTTTCGGTCGCATCGGTCGCCAGTCGCTGAAGGCCATCCTCGAGCGTGCCCCCGGTCTCGAGGTCGTCGCCGTCAACGACATCGTCGACGTCCCGACCAACGCGCTCCTCTTCGCTCACGACTCCACTTACGGCAACTTCGACGGGACCGTCACCCACACCGAGGACTCGATCGTCGTCAACGGCAAGGCGATCAAGGTCTTCCAGCTGACCGATCCGTCCCAGCTGCCCTGGAAGGATCTGGGCGTCGAGATCGTCATCGAGTCGACCGGCAAGTTCACCGAGGCCGCCAAGGCCCAGGCCCACATCGCCGCCGGCGCCAAGAAGGTCTTGATCAGCGCCCCCGCCAAGGGCGAGGACGTCACGATCGTTCTCGGAGTCAACGAGGACAAGTACGACCCGGCAAAGCACGTGATCATCAGCAACGCCAGCTGCACGACGAACTGCCTGGCCCCGGTCGCGAAGGTTCTGAACGACACCTTCGGGATCGAGAAGGGTCTGATGAACACGATCCACAGCTACACCAACGACCAGCGCATCCTGGACGTGGCTCACAAGGATCCGCGCCGTGCCCGCTCGGCCGGCCTGAACATGATCCCGACCACGACCGGCGCGGCCCGCGCGCTGGCCCTCGTGATCCCCGAGCTCAAGGGCAAGGTCGACGGCTTCAGCCTGCGCGTCCCGACGCCCACGGTCAGCATCGTCGACTTCGCCGTCGAGCTGCGCGACGAGACCAGTGCCGAGGCCATCAACGCGGCCTTCCGCACCGCCGCCGCCGCCGGTCGCATGAAGGGCATCCTCGGCGTCTCCGACGAGCCGCTCGTCTCCGTGGACTTCCGCGGCGACACTCGCTCCGCCATCGTCGACTCCGCCCTGACCATGGTCGTGGGCGGCAACGGCAAGTTCGTCAAGGTCCTGGCCTGGTACGACAACGAGTGGGGCTACAGCTGCCGCGTTGCCGACCTGACCAAGTTCATCGCCGAGCGCCTGTAACCACAGCCTCGCAGTCGGAACGGGGCCGTCCGGCATTGCCGCCGGCCCCGTGCCCCGGCCTTAGCCAATCCGAGGTAACGATGAACAAGCTCACCATCAGGGATCTGGACGCGGCAGGGAAGCGCGTCTTCGTCCGCGTCGATTTCAACGTCCCTCTGGAGGACGGCAAGATCACCGACGACAGCCGGATCGTGGCCGCCCTGCCGACCATCAAGGCATTGCTCGGACAGGGCGCCATCGTGATCCTGGCCAGCCATCTGGGCCGTCCGGACGGCAAGGTCCTGGACAGCATGCGGCTGCGGCCGGTCGCCGAGCGTCTCTCCCAACTCCTCAAGATGCCCGTGCCCGTCACGGGCGACGCTCTGGGCGCCGGCACCGAGGACGCGATCAAGCGTCTCAAGCCCGGCGAGGCAATTCTCCTCGAAAACCTTCGCTTCCATGCCGAGGAAGAGAAGAACGATCCGGAGTTCGCCAAGGCGCTCGCCAGCTACGCCGACGTGTATGTCAATGACGCCTTCGGAACGGCCCATCGGGCGCACGCCAGCACGGAAGGGATCGCTCGGCTCCTGCCGTCCTATGCCGGCCTGCTGATGGAGAAGGAGATCGAGTTCCTCGGCAAGTTGATGGAGAACCCGGAGCGACCCTTCGCGGCCATCATCGGCGGGGCCAAGGTCTCGGGCAAGATCAAGGTTCTGCGCAACCTGGTCGACAAGGTGGACGTGCTCGTGATCGGCGGCGGGATGGCCAACACCTTCCTGCTCGCCCAGGGCAAGTCGGTCGGCAAGAGCCTGGCCGAGCCCGACCGCATCGAAGACGCCAAGGCGATCATGGCGTCCGCCGAGAAGCACGGAACCAAGATCGTCCTCCCGACCGACGTGGTCGTGGCCAAGGAAGTAACCCGCGGCAGCGAGTACAAGACGCTGCCGGCCGACAAGGTCCCGGCCTCCTGGAACATCGTCGACATCGGCAAGGCCAGTCTCGAAGCGATGCGCAAGGCGCTCGAGCCGGCTCGCACCGTCTTCTGGAACGGCCCTCTCGGGGTCTTCGAGATCCCCACCTTCGCGGTTGGGACGCGGGAGATCGCCCGCTTCCTGGCCGGACGCGCTCAGGCCGGCGCCACGGTCGTCGTCGGTGGCGGCGACTCGGTGGCGGCCGTCGAGCAGCAGGGCCTGGCGGACAAGATGACCCACATCTCAACGGGCGGCGGGGCGTCGCTCGAGTTCTTGGAGGGCAAGGAGCTGCCCGGCGTCGCCGTGCTGCAGGACCGCCCCGCAGGGAGTAACTCATGACGACAATCGATCTGATCGAAGCGCGCCAGATCCTCGACTCGCGCAGCAATCCGACCATAGAAGTCGACGTCGTCCTGGTCGACGGTTCGGTTGGACGAGCGGCGGTCCCGTCGGGCGCCTCCACCGGTGCCAACGAAGCGGTCGAGCTGCGCGACGGCG